>WRAJ01000026.1 GCA_009780245.1 Turicibacter sp. | reverse complement strand
ATGGGAATTGAGGCTGAAAAGTCACGGAACGAGAGAAATTGAAATTCTAGTGACTTTAATTGATGAAAATTGGGGCTGAAAAGTCACGGAACGAGAGAAATTGAAATTCTAGTGACTTTAATTGATGAAAATTGAGGCTGAAAAGTCACGGAACGAGAGAAATTGAGACTCTAATGACTTTAATCGATGCGAATTGAATTCGAAAAGTCATGGAATCGGCGAAAACGACATACCAGTGACTTTTAAAGGGAGCATTGAAATTAGGAGGATGAATATGAGTGAACAGAAGTTATACGATGTAGCGATTATCGGGGCAGGGCCGGCCGGGATGACAGCGGCGGTTTATGCAGCGCGCGCGGGTTTATCGGTGGCGCTCATCGAGGCGGGCGCGCCTGGCGGCCAAATGGTGAATACGTTTGAAATTGAAAATTACACGGGCTTTGAGAAGATTACGGGGCCTGAGCTGTCGATGAAGATGTTTGATCATGCAAAAGCGACGGGGGCTGAGTACGTTTACGGTGATGTTCAGCAAGTGACAAAGCAACCGAACGGCACGTTTTTGCTAGAAGCCGGGATGAGCCAGTTTACGAGTCGCGCGGTGATCGTTGCCACAGGGACGAAGCATCGCAAGTTGGAAATCCCAGGTGAAGCTGAATTGTCAGGTCGCGGCATTTCTTGGTGCGCGATCTGTGACGGTGCGTTTTTCAAGGACGAAGAGGTCGTGGTGATCGGCGGCGGTGATGCGGCGATCGAAGAAGCGATTTATCTGACAGGCTTAGCGAAAAAAGTGTACGTCGTGCATCGCCGCGATCGTTTGCGCGCAACGAACGTTTTGCAGGAGCGAGCCTTTGCGAACGAAAAAATCGAGATTATTTGGGACGCCGTACCGACAAAATTCACCGCAACAACCGAAGGGAAATTCGCTGCTGTAACCCTAAAAAATGTGCTAACTAATGAGGAAACCGAATTGGTTGCATCCGGTGCGTTCATCTATATTGGAAACGATCCGGTGACGCACATGTTAGACGGGTTAGGTGTGGTTAACGAAACAGGAAATGTTCTTGTTAATCCTGACATGAGTACGGCTGTATCAGGACTATTCGCTGCTGGTGATGTTACCCACAAAGACTTACGTCAGGTCGTCACGGCAACTAACGACGGGGCGATTGCGGCACAAAATGTTTATAAGTATCTGGAAATCTAGCATAGTAAAAGACCCGTTCGCACGGGTCTTTTTTGCATTACGAACAAATATCAGCCTCTGAGCATTCTGAGAAGATGTCAATGTAAACAGCGAGAAGCTCATCCCATTCTGCGGTGGTGAGTTCCGGCACGTAAAACTCGCCGTCATCGTCTTCTGCGATTTCATGACTATCAACGGTGTTACGATGCGCGTTTACAACGACACCGTCTCTTAGGTGAATGATTTGTGGCACAAAAATATTTGGGCGATACGTCCCGCCTTGATCAGTAAAATCATGCCATTGCATGTCGATCTGCTCATCTAACCACCAAGCCATCTCTGCGTCCCAGTCGTTCCATTCACCTTCACGTAGGGCATGGGCACGACTGACGTAAAAAATAGCTACGCCTGTTTGTTGCGACGCTTCGTGAATCACTGGAATGGCTGCTTGACACCAAGGGCAGCCAGGGAATCCGAAATACAGGATGCCGTCAAACGATTCATCTTCTCGTAGCTGCAACGCTTCGTACATCGTGACGTAATAGAAGCGGTGATCGCCTTCAATGCCATAATCCGACATGTCATGCAACTCAAAGTTTAAATCGTCATTCGAACAAGCTGTCAATCCCATGGTAAACACTCCGATCATAGTTAGTAAAAGCCATTTTTTTAATTTCATAACAAAAGCCTCCAGCATAGTAGGTTAAACTTAGTTTGTCCTATTATACAATACTTTTACATAAATTGCAAAAATATCAAAGTTTTTTCATGGCCGTTTCATAAAATCCATTCGCGAACAGTCTATCATTAATAATATCAACTTTTTCGAGCTTTCTAACTAAAAGTTGATATTTTTCATACAATTAGCTTGCTTGCCGATTAGATAATGTCAACTTTTCCGAGGTTTTCTTTGAAAAGTTGATATTCCGTTCAACTGTTTATGAAACGGGCGTGAGTTTTTTGACTACTGGTTTTTTTGACTGATTTGTGATATATTATTAGCGTTAAGAGGGTGAGTGTAATGAAGAAAAATAATTTGATTGCTATCCTAGTGATGCTAACGTTCAGCGTTATCGTGACAGGATGCTCTGGCGAAAGTGCAAACGATGCGAATGGCTTAGAGAACACGGAAGTTGAGATGGAGATTTGCCCCATTGAGCCGGATGCTGATTCGGAAGCAGAAGACTCTGGCTGCTAATAAAAGAACTAATTTCACATGCGATATTAACCGCTGAAATTAGTTCTTTTATTGTGGTTCACTGTTATTCTCCAAATACTTGTTCAAAGTAAGAGAGGAAAATTTGCGTTAATTCTTCAACTTCATCGTCGTTCATGAAATCCCAAGGCGTTGTTTCATCGTTTTCGTCGTCAACGCGTGCTTGGAACGTCGGTAGATTAGTAAAATAGCTAATGATTTCACCGTCACGCACAAAGACAACCGCTGGAACAAAAACTCTTCTGATCGAATCATCTTCTAAGCCAGTATAGGCAGGAGCCAGGTTCCCAAGAATTTCTAAAACCTCGTAATAGCCGGGATGACCCGCTCTAATTTCAACAATTTCACCGTCGTCGCCGAGCTCTAAAATATTACGATCTTCAAAAACGTTGCGATATAAAATGTCCTCAACGCCAAACTCAATCGCAGCGTCGGTTAGAGCAGGCACTAAGTTACGACACCACGGACACGTTGGGAAGCCAAAGTAAACAATGCCTGTTCCACTTTCTAAAAGTTCTGCAATTTCATCAAACTCGACATAGCGAAAGGGGTTATTCTCAGCAACAAAGATCTCTTGAAACACAATGTCTGGGTAATCAGGGTTCGGCGCCACACCGTTCAACTCTTCATGCTCCAAGACAAACGCTAGCGCATCTTCAGAAGGCCCATTTGTTTCACCATTTTCTGTTTGGTCTTCCGTTTGACACCCGACCAAAATGCTTAAACTCATCACAACGATTCCTAATAGCAGTGCAGTCGATTTTTTTTTCATTTCATATCATCCTTTTTCTGTTGAAGTGTGTTTAAAGAGTTCATTGTACCACAATTGATTATAAATGGCAAAGCTTGATCACACATAAATCGTCACAGATTAAAAATAGCTGGTATAAACGCCCAACCATTGGGGTAGTTTATATTTTGAAAAGAAATTAGCACTTAACCATTGACAGTGCTAATAAAAGCGTGTATAATACGTTTAGCACTTTATAGTGTTGAGTGCCAAAGAGAGGAATGACGATGTTAACAGATAGGCAAAATTTAGTTTTAAAGACCATTGTTGAAGAATTCGTTGCAACGGCTCTTCCAGTTGGATCGCGTGTGTTATCGAAAAAGGATAACCTTAAATTTTCTGCTGCCACCATTCGCAACGAAATGGCGGATTTAGAGGAATTTGGTTTTATCGAGAAAACACATACGTCGAGCGGAAGAATACCTAGTCATAAAGGTTATCGCTATTACGTTGATTTTCTAGTTGATAAGAAAATCGAAGACGATGTGATACCTGAGACGTTACAGTTCAATGCGTTGATGACACAAAAACAAATCGCGCGTGATACAGCGGTGAAAGAAGCCATGAAGATTTTGGCAAGTTTAACCAATTACACGTCGATTTTGCTTGGACCGTCACGTGAGAACAACGTGGTTCAAAAGATTCAATTTGTGCCTTTATCTGAAACGCAAGCGGTTCTGATCTTAATTACCGACGGTGGCCACGTTGAAAATGTCACAACGACACTGCCAGAAGGTGTGGACGTTGCTTTGATGGAAAATATCATTAAAGCATTAGATAAACTGTTAGCTGGTGTTCGCGTCGTTGACGTTGAATCGAAACTCGCTGAAGGGTTTGAATATCAGTTGTACGAATACGTTTCTTACAAGGAAGAAATATTGTATGCCATGTTAAAGCTTCTTGCGCAGTCGCTTGACGGTAGTACATATATGCTCAGTGGGAAATCGAACATTTTAAAACAACCTGAGTTTTCAAACTTAGATGAAGTTTCAACGCTTTATGAAATGATTGAAGAAGATCAAATCATCAAAGTGATCGACGATGCAACACAGGAAACTGGCTTGACGGTGCGAATTGGAACGGAAAACGAAATACAAGCGATGGATAATTGCACGTTAATCACCGTTCCTTATCACATCAACGACCACGAGCAAGGAAAAATTGCTCTCTTAGGTCCCACAAGAATGGAATATCAAAAGATTATCCCCCTTCTTGAGTACGTCGCAAAGATTATGGGCGACCTGTACAAATGATAAAAAAATTAAAGAAAAAGATGGTGCGTAAAATGAGCGAAGAAGTAAAAGAAGAACAAGCATTAGAAACTTGTTGCGATGAGAATTGCGAATGCGAAAATCAACACGACGAGGAAATAGTAGAGGAAGTAGACCTATCAGAAGAAGTCGCTCGTTTGAATGATCAGCTACTCCGAAATCAAGCCGAACTTGAAAACTTCAAAAAGCGTATGAACGACGAGCGAATCAAAGATAACAAATATCGCTCGCAACATCTGGCCACTGCCATCCTGCCGGCACTCGACACGTTCGAACGTGCCATGGCAACCACGACTGACAACGAAGAAGTGAAAAATTTTCTCGTCGGATTTGAAATGATTCATAAGCAATTCGTTGAATCTCTTGAAAGCGAAGGGGTGGCAATCATCGAGGCAGAAGGGCAACCTTTTGATCCCAACCTTCATCAAGCTGTGATGCAAGAGGAAGCGGAGGGCGTTGAACCTGGTATGGTCTTGCTGGAAATGCAAAAGGGTTACAAATTAAAGGACAGAGTCATCCGTCCAGCTATGGTTAAAGTTAGTCAGTAATAAAAAATAAGATTGAAAAGAAAATTGGAGGATTTAAAAGATGAGTAAAATGATTGGAATTGATTTAGGAACAACAAATTCATGTGTATCGGTAATGGAGGGTGGCGAGGCGAAGGTGATCGCGAACCCGGAAGGTTTGAGAACGACGCCATCGGTTGTTGCGTTTAAAGGTGAGGAGCGTCAAGTAGGGGACGTGGCAAAGCGTCAGGCGATTACGAACCCGAATACGATTATGTCGATCAAACGACACATGGGGACCAACCACAAAGAAACGGTTGATGGTAAAGATTTTACGCCACAGGAAATTTCGGCGATTATTTTGCAAAACTTAAAAGCAACGGCTGAGGCCTATTTAGGCGCGCCTGTTACGGAGGCAGTTATTACGGTACCGGCTTATTTTAACGATGCTGAGCGCCAAGCGACAAAGGATGCAGGAAAGATTGCAGGTCTTGACGTTAAGCGTATTATTAACGAGCCAACGGCTGCAGCGCTTGCTTACGGCTTAGATAAGACAGATAAAGAGCAAACGATTTTAGTGTACGACTTAGGTGGGGGAACGTTTGACGTTTCGATTTTAGAGCTTGCAGATGGGACGTTTGAAGTGTTATCAACGGCTGGTGATAACAAGCTAGGTGGCGATGACTTTGATGATATCGTCATGGACTGGATCGTGAAGCAATTCAAAGCGGATTCAGGTGTGGATTTATCGTCAGATAAAATGGCGATGCAGCGCGTAAAGGATGCGGCTGAGAAGGCGAAGAAAGATTTATCAGGGATCACGTCTGTGCAAATTTCGTTACCGTTTATCACGGCGACGGATGCTGGACCGCAACACTTGGAATTAACGTTGTCTCGTGCACAGTTCGATGACATGACATCGTCATTAGTGGAGCGTACACTGGTACCTTTGCGTCAGGCGCTAAAAGACGCTGGTGTGACGGCTAACGATTTACATCAGATCCTGTTAGTAGGGGGATCAACCCGTATCCCAGCGGTTGCAGATGCTATTAAAAAGGAATTAGGGAAAGAGCCAAGTAAAGGCGTTAACCCGGACGAGGTTGTGGCAATGGGTGCTGCGATTCAAGCAGGGGTTCTGCAAGGCGATGTGAAGGATGTTTTATTATTAGATGTCACGCCGTTATCGCTTGGGATTGAGACGATGGGATCGGTAATGACGAGGTTAATTGAG
This sequence comes from Turicibacter sp., assembly GCA_009780245.1. Taxonomy (GTDB): domain Bacteria; phylum Bacillota_I; class Bacilli_A; order MOL361; family Turicibacteraceae; genus WRKJ01. The sequence goes on along the minus strand of WRAJ01000026.1, from coordinate 27,543 downwards.
CGTAACACAACGATTCCGACGACAAAGTCACAGGTGTTCTCGACGGCTGCGGATAACCAACCAGCGGTAGACATTCACGTGTTGCAAGGTGAGCGTCCAATGGCACCGGATAATAAGACGTTAGGGCGTTTCCAGTTAACGGATATCCCACCGGCACCACGCGGTGTGCCTCAAATTGAGGTCACGTTTGATATTGATGCAAATGGGATTGTCAACGTAAGTGCAAAAGATTTAGGAACACAGAAAGAGCAGAAGATTACGATCACTTCAGGTTCGGGATTAACGGATGAGGAAATCGATCGCATGGTCAAAGAAGCTGAGGAAAATGCCGAGGCAGATGCGAAGAAGAAAGAAGAAGTGGAGTTGAAAAACGAAGCGGAGCAAATCATCTTTGCTGCTAAGAAAGCCGTTGAGGATTTAGGGGAAGAAGTTACGGCAGATGAGAAAGCGAACATTGAGAAGGCTTCTGAGGAATTACAAGAGGCGATCAATAACAACGACATTGAAGCGATTAAAGAGAAGAAGACGGCTCTTGAGACCGCGTCACAAGAAGTAGCAATGCGTGCTTATCAAAAAGCGGCGGAAGCAAACGGTGGCGGTGCAGAGGGTGCGGATCATTTCACGGAAACGGCAGATGCAGATGGTGCAGCGGATGATAACGTTGTGGACGCGGAGTATACTGAGGTTTAATTGAGGAGATTTGAGCGGATAGTCAAGGTCTGTGAGGACTTTGACTTTTTGCAAGTTAATACTAATCCCTATTAGAAATCATCTATTTCTGTGACTAATTTTAGGCGATTTCCAACAAGGGTCAGTATAAGGAGGCGAGAAGTTTGGCGAAGAGAGATTATTATGAAGTGTTGGGGGTTAGTAAAAATGCAACGGAACAAGAGCTGAAACGTGCTCACCGTCAGCTCGCTAAAAAGTATCACCCTGATGTGAACACAGAAGCGGGTGCTGAGGAGAAGTTCAAGGAGATTCAAGAAGCTTATGAAGTGTTAATGGATCCACAGAAGAAATCGACTTACGATCAGTTTGGTCATGCTGGGATGGACGGCATGGGCGGCGCTGGTGGTTTCGGTGGTTTTGGCGGTGGTGGCGGTTTTGAGGACATTTTTGAAGGGATGTTTGGTGGCGGATTTGGTGGCTTTGGCGGCGGCGGTGGACGCAGTACTAATTCGGCGCGTCGTGGGGCAGATTTAGAAAAGTCGTTGATCATCACGTTTGAAGAAGCAGCATTCGGTGCAACGAAGGAAATCACGGTGAATCGCGAAGAAGAGTGTACGAAATGTGCGGGAAGTGGCGCGCGTTCGAAAGACGATGTTAAAACGTGTACGCAGTGTTCGGGTAGTGGACGTGTCATCGGTGTACAAAATACCATTTTAGGGCGCATTCAAACGCAAACGGTCTGTCCGAGTTGTAACGGTAACGGGAAAGAAGTGACGCACAAATGCGATAGCTGTCACGGACGTGGAACGAAGAATAAGACGAAAACGATTGAAGTTAAAATTCCAGCTGGTATTAATCACGGACAGCAAATCCGCCTTTCAGGGCAGGGTGAAGCGGGAACTAACGGTGGTCCAGCAGGTGATTTATACGTGTCGTTCCGTGTTCAGCCACATGATTTCTTTAAGCGTGATGGGTATGATCTGCGTTGTGAAGTTCCGATAACGTTTTCACAAGCAGCCCTTGGTGATGAAATTGAGATTCCAACGTTAGATGGTAAGATTTCACTGAAAATTCCAGCTGGCACGCAGCCTGAAACAGAGTTTCGTTTAAAAGGAAAAGGGGTTAAGAACATTGGACGCGAATTGCACGGTAGTTTATATGTAAAAGTTAAGCTTGCTGTGCCTAAGAAGTTAACTTCGCGTCAAAAGGCACTTCTGGAAGAATTCAACTCACTTGAGGATAAATCAGGTTCATTATGGGAAAGATTCAAAGGTGCGTTTAAGTAAACTCTTACATTAGGGCTTGAGGTGAAAATAGTACAAATTAGCCTTGACTTCTTTAAGGTGTTTGTGTAGAATTAGAATTGATGAATCGGAGTTTATTGCTGAGGTAATTGTCGTATTATGGACTAAACATGAGACGAATGTTATTGAAAGTTAATAAAATCAGATTTATAAATAAGTTTTTTGGAGGAAGATTAGTTATGAACCGTACTCAATTCGTAGAAGCACTTTCAGCAAAAGCTGAATTAACAAAGAAAGATGCAGATGCATTTTTAACTGCATATGTTGATACTGTAACGGAAGCAATGCAAGCAGGAGATAAAGTGACATTAGTAGGATTCGGAACGTTTGAAGTTCGTGAAAGAGCTGCACGTGAAGGGCGTAATTTACGTACTGGTGAAGCAATGCACATCCCAGCTACTAAATATCCGGCATTTAAAGCAGGTAAATCATTTAAAGAGGCTGTTAAGTAAATAACGATTTTGAAAAGGAGCTCATTGAGCTCCTTTTTTCGTGGCATGAAATCAGTGAATTAACTGTTGTCATTATAAATCTTGCTTCCGTAAGACAAGGATACCGATGACAGCAAAGATGACGATAGTCAGTAAATTATCCGTGACCATGATCGTTTGCCAAGCAGAAGTTGAGGTGTTCCAAGCGTTGATACCAAATGCACCACGAATCATAGTCATCAGGGTATTAGTAAGCCCAGAGAAGGCAAAGAAGACAAAAATGGCTGAACTTCTGCCTTTCGTAACAATCACCGCGGTCATCAAGACAAAGAAATACGAAAGTAAGCTGGTGAATACGAATTAGACATCACTGAAAGTGTCGTTGCTATAAGCGCCTGCACCGCCGCCACCAGCAAGGCCCGTGACGATGATCAGTGGGATAATAGCTAATACAATCACACTGCCAATCCAGAATAAGAGAATAGACCCAATTTTAACAAAGTAGTACTGCACACGGGAAACGCCACTGGCGATAATCATGCTCATGACTTTATTCTTATAATCGACGCGTGCTAACTGATACGGATAGAAAAACAAAAAAGCAAAGGATGCGGCGAAAGAAAGTAAGCCAGTGATAAAGAATAACCCGCCAACGGCGCTATCCCACCCAGCGTTGTGAACAGAAAACCCTCCGATAATGTTCATCATCATTAAAGTAACGACGATGATGATGTTTGTGCGGTCGTATAAGTTTTTAAACAACTCCATTTTAAATACGTTCCATAAATCCATTTAAATTCTCCTTTCAAATGTCGCATGTTAGGTGTACGAGGTGATTAGTGGCTTTTCAAAGTCACTAAAATTCAGAAATTAATGATTTCGTGACTTTCTCAGCGCCAAACAACCTCTGAAAAGCCACTAAAACCTGGAAATCAATGATTTCATGACTTTCTCAGCGCCAAACAACCTTTGAAAAGCCACTAAAACCTGGAAATCAATGATTTCATGACTTTCCCAGCGCCAAACAACCTCTAAAAAGCCACTAAAACCTGGAAATCAATGATTTCATGACTTTCCCAACGCAATCCAACAAGCCTAACCACTACTACTACTTACTTCACAAACTTCGCAAATTGAACTTCTTTTTTAATTTGCAGAAATTCAATGTCGGCACTCACTGCTTCTTTAAATAACTTACGATAAGTCGTTTCATCGGTAATGAATTGAATAAACGCCCTTTCCTCTTTATACGAAAGATAAGATTTTTCTAAAATCCGGATCAATGCAGCTGGGTTACTCACTTCAACGCGATAAATAAAATCTTGCGTCCGATCGTTGAGATCAAACTCCGCTTGGAAGTCGCCGGCTTCAAGCACGAGGACGTGATCTGAAATTGCCTCAATGTCTTCTTGCACGTGGCTCGAAATTAAAATGGTGCGTCCCTGATCTTTTAATCCGTTTAAATAATCGCGAAACCAATCCACCGTTTCCGCGTCAAGTCCGCGAAACGGCTCATCAAAGATTAAGATTTCCGCATCGTTCATCAATGAAATTAAAAGTTGGAGCTTTTTTGTCATCCCGAGCGAGTAGGTTGACACTTTATCGTTTAATACGTGTTCAATGCCGAGTTCTCGCGCGAGCGCATACGTTTGATCTCTCGAACCGCCACGTAAGCCTGCAAAATACTGGATGTTAAACATACCCGTGCGGGTTCTGTATAAATTCATATCATCTAGCACAATGCCCACGTTTTTAAGTACGCTTAAATTACTGCGCACTTCTTGGCCGCCTATGTGAATGCTGCCGTGATAGTTGGTAATAATATTGACTAAGCATTTGAAGAAGGTTGTTTTTCCAACGCCGTTTTTCCCGACGATGCCATACGCCTTACCTTTCTCAAACGATACTTGTGAAATTGAAAGCACGTGTCTTTTTTTATAAGAAAAGTTTAATCCATTGACAACAATTTCCATTTGACTAACCACCTTTACTAATTAATTCATTATATCACAGATACTTGAAAATTGAAAATGGACGTAGCCACCAGGATGTGCTATAATTATTTTTAGCAAAACAAGCGAGGTTTAATTGGAATGCGTAAAAAAACGGTTAGAAACGTGATGATTGGTTATGTGGTGTACGGAATTTTAGTCTGGCTTTATTTATTTCACTTTGCGCCAACGGGCGTGCCTTATGAATACGTTGGAACGGCTGCGGATCCAACAACTTTTATGACAAGACAACAACTTGAAACGAGCATTCAGTTTGCCCGGACGCGGCATTTGATCTTTTTCTTGTCATCCCCTTTTTACTGGTTGATCATTTTCCGGTTTATTTTTGGTGGGATGTCCGAGCACTTTGAAGAAGTCGTCAAAACAAGAATTTCTAATCACTTCTTGCAAGTGTTGGTTTACTATTTCATGTTTGCCTCGATCACATTTATCGCCCTGCTACCGTTCCGATTTTTCAGTTATCAATTAGCAAGGTTCCACGGTACGTCACTGATGACATTGCCACATTGGTTGCGAAATAGAGGCATTGATTTTGTCGTTGATTTTCTTCTCATGCTCCTCCTCATTCAAGTCGTGATGTTTTTAATCAGAGCGTTCAAGAAAAAATGGTGGTTGGTGACCTGGGTGTTGTTTATACCGTTTGCCTTCTTTTTTATGCTGATCCAACCCATTTTGATCGACCCTTTGTATCGCGATTTTCAGCCGCTACAAAATGCTGGTTTAGAAGAAAAAATACTCGAAATGGCCGAAGAGGCGGGTGTGGCTGCTGATCGGGTCTTTGAGGTGGTGATGTCGGGTCAGACGAGCACGATTAACGGTTATGTCACAGGTGTTGGCCCCACAGCCAGGATTGTTCTGTGGGATACGGCGCTTGAACAGTTAAGCGAAAACGAAATCCTATTTTTAATGGCTCACGAGATTGCTCATTATGTGAATCGCGATATTTATCTGGGGATTGGGGTGGCGCTTGTCGTTGCTTTAGGTGCTTTATACGTTGTTGATAAGGTGTTGAATAAAGTGGATAAGGATAGTTTTGCGCGGATTCCAGTAGCGATTGTGACGGTTTCTATTTTACTGTTTTTGCTTAGCCCTGCAACAAATTTGATTTCTCGTCGCCTAGAAGCAAGAGCGGATGCGTTTGCACTAGAGATGACTGGTGACCCAGAAGCAGGCATCAGTTTGTTTCAGACGTTTGCGAGGACGTCTTTGAATGAAGTGCATCCACCGGTCGTTGTCCGTGTGATAAGGTCTACTCATCCGAGTTTGTTCGAACGCATGGTTGTTCTGATTGATGAATAGGGAGGTTTTAGGATGAAATACGATTGTTTAATCGCGCTTGACAAATTCGCAAAATTTCAGCTTATGCACTTGTAACAAGGTAAGAATAAATCATATTAGAAATAAGATTAGCCCTGTGTTTGACTTCTTGGAACACAGGTTTTTTGTCGTCGTTTGTAACGATCAGACTGTAGAAATTTTATCTGAATAAAACTTTCAAATGGATGAAACAAACAATTATATGCAAAAAAACTGTTGACAAACGCTTCACTTAATGGGATAATTACTCGGATCAATTTATGGGTGTGATTGTCTAAAAAGAGAGAGACTTTAAAAGGAGATTGTAACATGTTTAAAAATTTAATTGGCGTACTTAGAATAGCTCTGTGTGATGATATGAAAGCTGAGATGATGAAAACTGAAAATTATTTGAGAACTATTTTGGCTCATCCTCAGTTTGAAAAAATTGAATACAGCATCGAGTGTTACGATAATGGCATTGATTTCTTGAACAGTAAGGAAGACTATGATTTGGTATTTTTGGATGTAAAGATGCCAGGTGGGATAGACGGTTTTGATACGGCTCGAAAATTAAAGGAGCGGAGGAAAAAACCATTGGTTATCTTTTTGACCAATCATGAAGCACTTGCACCAAATGCGTTCTCTGTTGGTGGCTTTAGATATTTGAGTAAAGACTTTGATGAGGAGAAATGCACAGAAGCTTTAGTTCAAGCCATTAAAACCATCCATTCTAATCAAATGGTTACGGTTCAATTTAAAGATAGTTACGGCGAAGAATTGCTGGAAGAACACTTGTATCTGAATGAGATTACACACATCGATGCTGATGGGAAAAATTCCTTTGTTTATACGAAGACGAAGAAGTATCCCTCGAATAAGCCGTTGAAGTATTGGTGGGAGCTATTACCAAAGGATCGATTTTTCAAAGCGCACAAAAGTCATATCATTCATTTTATCAATGTCATCGACATTGATCTGAAAGACCGGCTTGTTCAGCTTGATTCTGATATTATACGCGACGGAAAAATAGAGGTTTCAAAGCGGCAGGTACAGGAAGCTTATGAAGCGATGCACGTTTTCTTTCGAAATCAGGGGAGGTGATGATGAATGTTAAGCCTCGAATTTATCATTATTTTTTCTGAGCTATATCTCATTCTATTCTATTTTTTAAATTTAAAACAGCAAAAAAAGATTTGGTTTTTCAATGTGCCAATCATTTTAATGTTGATGATCATCGATGTTTTAACGTTTGCTCAGAACGATGAATTTGTTTTTCCAGTAATGGGCTCACTTGTTTGCGTAGGTTTAGCTGTGTTGATAATGATTTATGCGATCTGGGATTTTAAAAAAATTTTTGTGGTGATCTTTGCCCATGTCTTTGCAGGTTTGGTTGCGATGGCTGCAACAGGTTTTGTTTTTACAGCGTTTTCTATCGATCCAATGATTGTGATAACGGGTCCGTGGCATAGCTTAGCTGGTGGCATGTTAGGGATGGCGTTGTTAGGTATCTTTTACTATATTACAAAGAGAATGCAACTCAGAATCAATATTGATGCACTAAAGTTGCCAGGTAAGTTAACCATCGCAGTTCTTTCAATGATTTTTGGGTTTTATAGTTCAGCACTTACAAACTTGGAGAACACCGCTTGGAATCGCTTTATTACTTCCGTTTCGATGTTGGGAGGAATCATGTTTTTATATTGCATCGTTGTTTACATGGCAAAAGACACGCACATTCAAATAGCGGAAGATCAAGTGAGGCGACATCAAGAATCAATTAGTCAACAAGAAATTCATTACGCTCTTTTGCAAAAAAAAGAAGCACAGACTTCTTCTTTTATTCACGATGCCGATAAATTGCTTCTTCCTTTAGTTGAAATGATTGATAGCAAGACATTAACAGGGGATTTAGCGATATTGGTTTCAAACTTGAAACAGACGACAGAGGAAATTAAGGGCATGAAAGAATTTCAGACGGGTTCAAGCTTTATAGACGGTAATTTGCAGTATTTGCAACATAAATATAAGGAAGCAAATATTGTGATGAAGATTGAAGGTGTGCTCCCTGATAACCATGTCATCGTGGTATCTGATCTCATTACTTTATTTTCAAATTTACTAGAGAATGCCTTTGAAGCGACAGTCAAAACGAGTCACGATAAATACATTGAAATGAAAATCCGTCACAGTGAGACCAGTTTATACATCGGCATTAAAAATAATTATGACGGGAAGTTGAAAGTAAAAGATATCGGATTTGAAACAACAAAAGCAGACAAGCAAAATCATGGTATTGGCTTGCGAAGTGTTCATGCTGTGGTTGAGAAGTATAATGGAAAAATTGAAATTATGCCTGTCAATAATGAATTCATGGTGGAAATAACCTTTCCGAGAACAATTTATAAACAAGCTGTAGAAAGAGCCTAAAAGCATTGGTAACATGATATACTTCCAATGCTTTTGGGCTTTTTATGTGGATGAAGAGTTCTAATGTCGTAGCTACAAATGGCTTGATTACTGCATTTGGTGAACTTTATTCTATTTAAAACATCAAGTTCATGATTTGTAAACCTAATATTTTCCGTTCATACCATCTTCTGACCGATGTTGCTAAAAGCACCTATTTTCAGATTAATAGTGCTATAATATCTTGGTATTCGACACAAAACGACACAATTGGAAAGAGGTGTACGAAGATGAGAGCTCGCTTTTGGATTGAACCGCGTAGATGGTGGTTCCGGTTACTTTATGCAAGTATGTAAAGGAAATGGGGCACACATTTAAAATTCGGATAGCCAGAGCCCGGTTACAAGGGCTCATACGGCATCCGCAGAAAGGTTGGTTATGATGAAAACTCAAAATCGTTGGTTTATTATCATTGTTAGTTTGATTGCTAATTTTATTGTTGGTTCTGCTTACGCATGGAGTGTTTTCCAGCCTCGTCTCATCGAGCTTTTTGATTTCACGACACCACAAACCTCTTTTGCTTTTACACTATCAATGGGATTGATGCCGCTTGCTATGATCGTAGCAGGAAAAGTACAAGCAAAAATAGGTGTTCGATTAACTATTTTGATTGGTGGGATTATCTTTGGAATCGGATTTATCTTAGCCGGATTTACGACAGAAAATATTATTACTTTGTACTTAACGTATGGTGTACTAGGTGGTATTGGAACTGGCTTTGTTTATGGCGTTACGGTTCCTAATTCTATCAAATGGTTTCCAGATAAGCGTGGCTTAGCCGGTGGGATCATCGCAAGTGGTGTTGGCGGTGGCACAGTTATTTTTGCCCCTTTATTTAGAAGCACCATTGAAGCGATTGGGGTATTAGAAACGTTCACCTTATTCGGTGTTATTTTCGGTATTCTCATTGTATTAGCTTCGTTATTTATTTCACCAGCACCAATTGATTTTAAACCAGCTGGTTGGGAACCGCCAATCGTTGAGGAAAAAATGACAGCCATTAATTTGAGTGTTGGTGAGATGTTAAAAACAATTAGATTTTATGTTTTATGGTTCACCTACACCTTAGCGTGTGTCACTGGTTTGATGATTATTGCACACGCTGGCCACATAGCAGAAGTGAGAATTAGCGTAACGCCGACACTAGCAGCAACGGCAGTTGTGTTATTAGGTGTTGCTAATACAAGCGGGCGTCTACTTTGGGGCGCGATCTCTGATAAATTAGGCCGTTATCAAACACTTATTTTAATGTACGCTATAACAGTAGGTATGCTGACTTTATTGATTTTTGCGACTAGTTTCCCGCTATTTGTCCTATCAATCATGGGAATCGGGTTCTGTTTTGGTGGCTTCTTAGGTGTTTTCCCATCCATTACAGCTGAGAATTTTGGGACGGCCAATCTAGGGCTGAACTATGGTATTTTATTTACTGCTTTTGGCGTCGCAGCCGTTGTTGGTCCAAGATTAGCTGCTACTTTATTTGAATCAACCGGGAATCATTCGTTTGCTTTTGTGATTGCCATTGTGATGAGTACCGTTGCGCTAGTCACCATGATTCTGTTGAGCGCTTCAGCAAATAAGAAAAAACCTACTTCGTCGTTGAGAATGAGACGTTCGCCGTCAACGGTTGGTCAACATTAAGGCGATAACGAGATTCAAACATTGACTTAGTTACGTCATAAAACTAACTATTTAGTAAAACGGAATGGAGTTGTTTAACAATGAATGCAAAAAAAATGATTAATATGAATGAAATTAATGAGGCAGTGTCCTCTTATTTGTCAGTCACTGACTATCTCAGAAAAAGAGATGCGCAAAGAGACCCTTTAGGCATTGTAGTCGATTATAAGGGAAACAAAATCACTAGGAAAGAATATTGGAACATCATTGATCACTATAAACAATATTTCAGGAAATTAGGTTTCACTTATGGGTGTGAAATACCGATAGCTATGTGTAGCTTAAACGTCCCAGAATTTGAATTCATTTATCTCGCTGCACTTGAATTAGGGCTTATCGCAAGCTCAAGTGCTGTCTCGTTTTTTGCCAGCGATGTGATCAAACATACCGTTGAAAAAGAAGCTCGAACTGTGGTTCTAAGCATCGAATACTGCTTTGATCCGAAATACGCACAGTTTGAAGTGAAAGAGGCACTTAAAGTGTTACATGAGCAAGAACCTGGTCAGCGAGTAGAGCGTATTATCTTCACCTCAGCAGGTGATTATTTGCCAGAGGATCAAGAAAGAGCCTATAAAGAAAATTTTGACTATGCAGCAATCATAGCCGAGTTAGGCTTACCAGACGATATTGAAATCGTCCTTCCAGGAACCATGAAAAGCTATGTTGAAAGTCAGGCATTAGTACCTTCTAACGAAGAAGCAATAAGTCTTTTAACTCACGATGCGGTTTATTCTAACACGGGTGGTACAACAACAGGAAACCCAACTTGTGCGGTTTTCAAACATCAAAATGTGGTGAACTTATTATACATGCATGAGCCAGAAATCTATCCAGGATTTCCGGTAAAAGAAGGCGATCGTGAATTGCTTTTGATTCCGTTTTCTCACATTGGTGCACAATTTTTTGTCCTCCTTCTTCGTCGTGCAGCTGGGGCGTGTATCGTTTATAATCCAAGTGCCTTTTACACACCGGAAGAATTAATTCGCTGTATCATTTCGGATGATATTAATAGCTTCCTTGGTACGTTCACCGTTTATAATATGTTAGCCCATTACTCTGGGTTGGAAAAGGGTTGCTTGTCTCATTTGAGAGTTCCTGCTTGTGGCGGTGAGGCAATCCCGCCTGCACCAACAGCGTTCATTAATGAAAGGCTTCAATGGGCTGGCTCAGTGCCAATGTTTACAGCTGGTGGCAGTACAGCCATTGGCGGTGGGATCATTACTCAGTACGGAATGGCAGAGAAGAATAGACAAAATCAAACCGGCTTTTTTATGCCAGGTGCAACAGCGGAAATTATTAATCCGAAAACGGGAGAAGTTTGTGAGCCTGGTGAAGAAGGGCTACTCTACGTTCATTCACCAGCTGCGATGGATAGATTCCTCAATAATCCAGAAGCAACCGCAAAATTCTTCAGCTACACAGACGATGAGGGCAATGTTTATGGAACGGATCATGACCTTGCCCAAGTCGTTGGTGAAAAACAAGCGGACGACATCCTTGGCGACCATCAAGACCCAAGAGTGTTTCAGATGAATTCGCGCCCACAAGATGTTGTGAGGTACGATCAAGAAACCGATCGCTATTACCCAGGTATCACGTTTGAAGAAGATGGCAAACTGACTGCCGTTGACTTAGATGAATGTAACAAGCTTTACTTATTGCGAAATAAGTTATTAGAGCATGAGGAAGTTAGTGCTGCCGAAGCACTTGTTATTCCACATTCAAGAGGAGATAAGTCAGGTAGATTAGTTTGTGACGTTGTGCTTGTCGAAGGTGCCGATGAAGAAGCTGTACTAAGAAAAATTTATGCATCTTTTGGATCAGAAGAAGCGTTTATGCCAGAAGGTGTTCAGTTCCTAGTTAACTTTCAGCGAAACCCTTCAACAAGTAAAAGAGAGATTGTATCTTTACACAACGTTCGAGAAGGGTATTATCGAATTGATGACCAAGGGAATGTTCAGCATGGGACACTTCCAGAGGAAAGTGGTTTTGTTTGGGAAAATGTTGATACGGTAGAAAAAAGAATTGCACCGTTGCCAGCTTCGATGAAAGAGATCAGAGAAGCGCATCGCGATTTCACTGTAAAAGGGTCTTACCACCAGAGTTAAAAACGCGTAAAATAGGAACCAAATTAAAATCAAAGGAGTACGATCAAGTATGAAGCAACACAAATTATTTTCTCGACTCTTAGCTCTCACGCTCGCGATTGGGATGGTCATTCCGGGATTAGTAGCACCACTCTCTTCAATAGTTGTAGAAGCAAGTGAATGGCATGAATTAGATGATATTCAAAATGAGCTCGATGACACCTTAGATGAATTGGACACCATTCTTAATGGGTTAGGGGACTTGAATGAAACTGAGTTAGAAGCTGCCCTAAGTGAACTGAGCGAATTGGATGATCTCTTAGGCGATCTGAGTGAAGAATTGAGGGAAGGGGAGGATACGCCAAGAAGAGCCATTTATATTTTGCCAGGGTATTCGGTGACAAAGCTTTATAGTCAGAGGTTTCGCGGTTTGCCGATCTGGCTTGGTCCAGGGACCGCCGCCGATATTAGTTTGCATCTCCTTCATGTGAATTTTGGGCTTGGTAGACCATCGGAACTGATTAACGATGAACAGGGGACGGGTATGTCAGCCTTTATAAACAGAGATCGTGATAGATTTGGTGCACTTCCAGCTTATATTCCGATGATGATTAGCATCAGAGCGGCATTGATTCGCAATGGACTCGATCACATCTATACCATCGAATTTTTCCCTTATAATTTCATTGGAGATTTGAACGATGCTGCGAGAGAGCTTGCGGATGATATTCGAGAAAATGGTTATGAGAGTGTCATTTTGATTGGTCACAGTAATGGCGGCATGGTAGCTTCAACCTTTGTTGCTCAGAGTGAAGAAAATAGAAACATGGTCGAAAGTGCGATTTTGATCGGGGTTCCGCTTTGGGGATCGTATCTCGGGTTGGAAATGATCGAAACAGGTGCTTTTACGTTATTTGATGGTACACTTTATATGTCGCTCATTAATGTTTTTTATAATCTTTTTTTACGACCTATTTCTAGAAGGTGGATCATGGATTGGTCAGTCAATTCACCTAACTTATATCAGATGTCACCAGGACCAGAATACATCAGTAGATTCCCTTTGTTATATCGGACAGAGGATGGCATGAGAGGGATCACGGAGATGGAGGAGGTCTATGAGGTTCTTAATCGTAGCCCAAATCTCAATTCGAACCTTGTGGATGGCAATGAAAGAAGTTTACGGTACTTGCGTGAGATCGTGTTTGATGGTGATATTTTAGACGTTTGGGAAGGTGTGAATCTTACTTTACTAGGGAATGACTATGGACGCCTTACGCCGATTACAGTGGTCTATCGTCAATATGGCGATGAAGCTATTTTTGATGGTAATGTTTTCACCAGAGCTGGCGATGGTATTGTGATTGGTGAAAGCATGCGCGGGGATGGCCGCTTTGACTATATCAATATTCCGAGTTTATTTGGGCATGTGCTGATTGTGATGGAACCTCAAACTTTGAGAACAATCAATGACCTTATCTTAGGAAGGCCGGTCTCTGTTTCAGAAGCTAATCATGATGTCATCAGCACATCTAATGTCGGCATGTCAGACATGATACGAGTCGAAATTAAAAGCTCAGATCCGCTACTTTCAACACGTCTAAATTCAGGAATCAGTGTCAATGTTTACAATTCAGACGGTGTGCGTGTGGCCGAAGCAACGGGTGATACACAACGTGGTTTTGGGGATAATGGCTTTGTTTATTCAGCGTGGAGCAATGCGCGATACGAAACAAATATTTTGTTTTATATTCCGAAAGAAGGGTACACAGTGGAAGTCTTCACTGGTCGTTCGAATACACGAGCAAGTGATATTACCGTCTTTACGCAAACATTGTCGCAATCCGGTGCGATTTTATCCCGCAACGGGTATCATTTGACAGGAGCAAACCGATCAACCGGTTCGATTTTCACTTTAAACGGCAGTACATCGATGACGCCGTCTGCAACAGGAGGTGTGCAAGTGACCGCAATTTCTAATGAAACGTTTCGTGGAGACTGGACGTTTACGTCAGATACCTTATATTTAGAGCGTGAAACCACGTTCATCCCTGAGATATCAGGCCCAGATGCAAGCTATGCCAACCTGAGTGATTACGAATGGCATTCATCTGATCCTGCTGTTGTTAGCGTCACGGATGATGGTCTGATCACTACGGTAGGATCAGGCACTGCCATTATCACGGCCATTGCAACAAATGATAGTCTAAAAATAGAAATACTTTCCGTAACGGTGTACGACTAATGCGATGTTTCATCGCTTAGCATCTCGCTAAATTTTATCGCATGCTCTCAACGGAATCAAGTTGCGTGCACAAGGAATTTAGGAACGATCGTTGTTCCTAAATTTTTTTTGTTTTTTTCTCGAATTTTGACGTCATATCTGTTATAATTAGAGGGTTATAGAAATTATGATTTTTGTTAGTTGGAGGAATGGAACATGCAAAAAGAAATGGGAGTCCTGTTGACACAGATTAATTTTCCTGATGATGCCAAACATTTGTTTGAACAAGTGGAAATTAAGCGTGTCCAAGTCTTTAAAAATAATAAAAAAATCCACATTTCTTTTGCTTTTTCTGAAATTATCAAAGCAAACTATTTGATGATGTTTTTGCAGTTATTTGAGGAAGTGTTTACAAAAATTCCAAGCTTTCACGCGGTTGGTTATGACATCACTTATCGACATCAGCCAGATGATGAGTGGTTGGCGCATTATTTACCTGAAATGATTGAGCACGCTAGTAAGGACATGCCTTTTATTCGTGCTTTATTAGCGATGAAAACGCAATTTGAGGCGGGCGATCTTCATGTTTTTGTGGCAAATGAACAAGACAAAAATGACGTTGAGAAAAACTATGCACCGTTAATGAGGGCCACCTATGAAAGGTTTGGTTTTAAAATCAAGCGTGTTACGGGCATTATCACAACGAAAGCAAGGTCGGATGAGCAAGTCATGCAAGAAAAGGTTAATGGCATAGGGGTAATGACAACACCACCCGTTACCCAGCAACCAGAGATGCAAGAGCAAACACCTCCTCCTGTCACGCCACCATCTTCTTCAAACGGCAATTTTGATAAGTTCAAAAACCAACGACGCAACGGTGGCAGACGAAAAGCACCCGATTTACACGAAGATGGTTTTGGCGGGGTGCCAATTGCTGATGCGACGCTTTGTCACGAGGTTGACGTTGAGAACGATGAGGTAAAAGACGTTGTGATGGAAGGGTATATCTTTGATTCCGAGCTGCGTGAAATCCGTACGAAAGATGGGCGAGAGTTTACGATTTTCGAAGCAAAGTTTACCGATTACTCAGATTCCATGTATGTAAGCATGTTTGTGCGTGGCGACGAAATGAAAGCACACATCCCGAAAATTTTGAAAAAAGGAAATTGGGTGCGTGTCAGTGGAAAAGTAAAGTACGATGATTTCAAAAAAGAAGTGACGATGTCACTTGAAGGGGCGAAGTTAATTGATTCACCGACATCAGAGGTACGCATGGATCAAGCAGATGAGAAGCGCGTTGAGTTGCATTTGCACACGAAAATGAGTGCGATGGACGGGGTCACACACATTAGTGACTACATCGAAACCGCGGCGAAATGGGGACACAAAGCACTGGCACTAACCGATCACGGTGTCGTTCAAGCGATTCCTGAGGCTTATGCTGCAGCGAAAAAACACGGGATCAAAATGATCTACGGCTTAGAAGCAAATTTTGTTGAAGATCAACCGCTTATTGGTTGGAACGATGCTGACATAGAATTAGCAACCGCGACGTATGTCGTCTATGACGTTGAGACAACAGGTTTTTCAACCAATCACGACGATGTGATCGAAATTGCGGCAGTAAAAGTGCGTCGTGGTGCACTCATTGATGAATTTTCTGAATTTGTTAACCCACATCGAAAGTTATCGGAATTGACAACCAAGCTAACCGGTATTACCCAAACGGATGTCGATTCAGCCCGAAACGTTAAAGAAGTCATGGAAGAATTTCAAGCATGGATTGGCGATAGCATTCTTGTTGCCCATAACGCCGACTTTGATATGGGGCACTTAGAGGAAAACTTTAAAAAATTAAATTTGCCAAAACCAACGAACCCCGTCATTGATACACTAGCTCTGGCACGGGTGATGTATCACGCAGAGCTAGGTATTTACTGGAACTACGCAACCGATGAAAAAATGGATGAGAAGTTCAAGCGAAAAATGAAGCTGTTTAACTTAAAAGCACTCGCTCGTTTCTTCGCTGTTGAATTAACACAACATCACCGAGCGATTTATGATGCACGTGCAACAGCTGAAGCCTTTATTGGGATGTTAAACGATGTCGCAAAAATGGGAATCAAAACGCACGATCAACTAAACAGTTTAACGAAAGATAGCGGTGGTTACAAACTAAGTATTCCCACGCACGTCACGCTACTCGCAACCAGTGAAATCGGCTTAAAGAATCTCTTTAAAATAGTTTCTTTATCTTTAACAGACGATCTCTTTGGTGTGCCAAGAGTGAGACGTAGCGTCATCGAAACGTATCGAGAGGGGATCTTGGTTGGAAGTAGTTGTGTGAACGGTGAGGTCTTTCGAGCAGCTTTGGAGAAGCCGTACGACATTTTACAAAAGCGCGTTGCTTTTTATGACTATCTTGAAGTGCAACCGCCTGAGGTGTATTCACACCTTGAAATGATGAACGGCTCTGAACAAAGAGAGTATGTGCATCAAGCGATCAAAGACATTATCAAAGTGGGCCAGGAGCAAAGCAAAATTGTTGTGGCCACCGGTGATGTTCACCATCTTAACCCGGATGACCGGTTGTATCGGCGCATTTATACGAAAACGCCTGCTGTGGGTGGGGGTCGTCACCCCTTAAATCGCACTGAAATAGTAGACATTCCTAGTATGCACTTTCGGACAACGGATGAGATGTTGAACGATTTTGCTTGGTTGGGTGAAGATTTAGCTTATGAGATGGTTGTGACTAACACGAACAAGATTGCTGGTATGTGCGAGGAAATTGCGCCGATCAAGGATAAGCTGTTTGAGCCATCGGATACGTTTTTGGATGATCGTGGCATTCCGAGTGTCAAGGAAAAATTGGAGCAGATGTGTTACGAGCGTGTCTATGAGTTGTATGGCAATCCACTTCCTGAATATGTGAAGAAGCGTTTGGAAAAAGAGTTGACGAGTATTATTGGAAACGGGTTTGCGGTGATTTATTATATTTCACATTTATTGGTAAAGAAGTCACTGGATGATGGTTATTTGGTCGGTTCACGTGGGTCGGTTGGGTCTTCTTTTGTAGCGACGCTGATGGACATCACGGAAGTTAATCCGTTATCTCCTCACTATTTATGTCCCGACTGTCATTTTTCTACCTTTAAAATGAACGACGAGGAAAAGAAGGAATACGGGGTTCGAGATAATGAATTAGAGTTGCTAAAGATTTTGGATGTTTCGGAATCTGGCTTTGATTTACCGGATGCCACCTGCCCTGAATGTCAGGCGAAGTTGACGAAGGAGGGCCATGATATTCCGTTTGAGACGTTCCTAGGATTCAAGGGGGACAAGGTACCCGATATTGACTTGAATTTCTCGGGTGAATATCAGGCGAAAGCTCATTTGTATTGCCGGGAACTATTTGGGGAAAACTATGCCTTCAGAGCCGGAACGATTACGACGGTCGCAGCAAAAACGGCCTTTGGCTTTGTGCGTGGGTTTCTTGAAGACGAGAAGAAAACGATGCGCGGCGCAGAAATTGAGCGCTTAGCGATGAATTGTGAAGGGGTTCGCCGTTCGACTGGTCAGCACCCAGGTGGGATCATAGTTGTACCAGATTACATGGATATTTATGATATAACCCCCATTCAATACCCGGCGGATGATCGCGAGGCAACGTGGAAAACGACTCACTTTGATTTCCACTCGATTCATGATAATTTGTTGAAGCTGGATATACTGGGGCACGATGATCCCACGATGATCCGAACGCTTCAAGATTCGTCAGGGATTGATCAAAAGGAGATTCCGGTTGACGATCCTTTGGTTTATGAGTTATTCTATTCGACGAATTCACTAGGTGTCACGCCAGAACAAATCATGTCGGAGATGGGGACTTACGGTGTGCCTGAGTTTGGAACGTTTTTTGTCCGTGCGATGCTCAAAGAAACGAAACCCCAGACGTTCGCAGAGCTTGTAAAAATCTCGGGTCTTTCCCATGGGACGGACGTGTGGACGAACAATGCACAAGACTTAGTGAATGGTAAACACCCTGACTTTGGGAAAGTCGCTTTCAAGAACGTGATCGGTTGTCGTGATGATATCATGGTCTATTTAATGTACGGTGGTCTTGAACCAGCATTAGCTTTTGAGATTATGGAATTTGTGCGAAAAGGTTTGCCGAGTAAAGTACCTAATAAATGGGAAGAATATGTGGAAGCCATGCGCGAAGCAGGGATTCCTGAGTGGTACATTTGGTCGTGTGGGCAGATTAAATACATGTTTCCGAAGGCTCATGCGACGGCTTACGTGTTGATGGCAGTGCGGATTGCGTGGTTTAAGGTGCACAAGCCGATTCACTATTATGCGGCTTATTTCTCGAAGCGTGCGGTTGTGTTTGACATTGCGACGATGGTCGACGGAGCGGATGCGATTGCGTATAAGATCGAGGAGATTAATGCCAAAGGGTTTGATGCTGCACCAAAGGAAAAGGCATTGGTGACCGTGCTAGAATTGGCGCTTGAGATGACAAGAAGAGGAATGACGTTCAAGTTGCCTGACTTATATCAATCGGAAGCGACTGATTTTAAGATTACAGAAGATGAGCAGTCATTAATTGCACCGTTTGGTGCGATTGATGGTCTGGGTAGTAACGTTGCTGAAAAGATTGTCGAGGAGCGTGCTGAGAAAGCATTTTCAACGATCATGGAGTTTAAAAAGCGTACAAAGACAAACGGCACGATTTTGGAGTTATTGATCGGGATGGAATTCTTTGGTACAATGGACTACGGATCAGCAGCAGCGCTGAAAGAGCAAGTGGTGGCAGATGGACAAGGTAGTTTGTTTTAAAACGATGAATCACTGAAGTAAATAGGAACGTTGGTCGTAATTGAGGTTGAGGTGAAAGAAAGTGTTATTTAACATTTTGAAAAAAGATTTAAAACGCAAAAAAGTGATGAACTTAATTATCTTTATGTTCATTACATTATGTACAGTGTTTTTAGCGAGTAGCGTAAGTAATTTAATGGCGACAACAACAGCATTAGATTATTTTTCTGAACAAAGTAATTTGAGCGATTACTTTATTGTTGTCGGGGATCCTGAATCTGAATTAACAGATTGGTTAGAAGATGAGGAAAATGAAAATGTCATTGAATTCGTCATTGAGGAACTGATCAATTTAGACGCTGAGCGCATTTTAATTGGTGACACGGGGAATGAAATGGAAGGGATGATCATGCTCGCGAGCTTGCCTGTCGAGATGATTGTACCGTTGGATTTTTATAATGTTCCGTTTGAAGAATTAGAAAATGGTGAGATTGCCATCACATTCCGAGAAGCAAGGCAACATGACATTGAGATCGGTGATACGCTTTATATTGAAATTGACGATGTGACGCATGAGTTTGAAGTCGCTCACTTTGTCAAAGACATTATGTTTTTCCCGCGGCTATTTATTACGCAATACGACTTTGACCAAATCATAGAGGAAACGGAAGTTAGTCTTGTTTATACGTATATGATCAACGTTGATGACATAGATGAGTTTACAACTGAACTTAATCGTGAAATGATTAGTGGTCTTGGCACACGAGTAAGAGCAGAAATGTTTACCACAGGTTTCATGATTGAGCTGATGATGATGATCATCTTAGTTCTCATTGGTATGTGTTTGATTGTGATTTCATTTGTCGTTTTGCGATTTGCGATTGTCTTTACCTTGCAAGAGGATTTTAAAGAAATCGGCATTATGAAAGCCATTGGTTTAAAGGATAAAGAGGTTAAGAAAGTTTATATGATCAAATACTTTTTCCTTGCTCTTTTGGGAGCGATGTTAGGATTTTTCATTAGCTTTCCTTTCGGTGAGTGGCTCATCAGTGATGTGCAAGAAAACATTGCTTTTCCAGACACAGATGCCATGTTCTGGGCACGTGTAATCAGTACCGTTGTCATTGTTTCGCTCATTCTATTATTCAGTTATATGAGTACGAGAAAATTGAAGAAATTCACGGCGATGCAGGCAATTCGAAGCGGCGAAACAGGTGAAAGGTTCGATCAAAAAACATTGATTCATTTGCATCGACGAAAAAGAATGCCGGCGATTTTGTTTTTAGCTTTAAATGACGTGTTCAGTCAAATGAAGAGTTATTTGGTTTTGTTAGTTGTTTTTACATTGGGGTATCTATTAGCCGTTATCCCTTTGAATGCGAGCAACACACTTAGCTCGGAAAAGCTAGCAAGTTTAGCAGGGGTACCAATTGCTGATGTTACTTTCGATCAACTTGATTTTGAAACCACTCCGTTTGAGGGAAGGATCGAAGATTTAAGAGATGAGCTTGCTTCAATGGAAAGATTTTATCGCCATCGTGGCGTAGAAATGACGTTGCAAGCGCAAGTAACATTTGCTGGTATGCTTTATACGGATGAAGTTTATGAAGGGTTCATCGTTAACAATATTTCTCAGACCATTCGCTATTCACGTGAGGTAGACGGTGACGTTGCGATGTATCGCGGTTATGCACCAGAGGCTGAAGATGAAATTGCGATCACGACCAGAATGGCCTCGCAACTGGCGTTATACATTGACGATGAAATCAACCTTCATATTGACGGTGAAAGTAAGCGTCTTACCATTACGGGTATTTATGAATCTGATTTTGATTTTGGCATTTACCTCTACAACCGGCTCGTGCCAGATGTTTCAGAGGATGAGGATGAACGTGTTGATGTTTTTGTGTCTGGTAATGAATTTGCTTATCGTGTTGCGATTGAAGAGATTATCCAACCAAGCAGAGATCCAGAATCAAGCCACCTTGAGATCTTGAGGGGGGATATGCCGATACTTTATAACGAAGTTGCTTTAACAGAATTTGCGCTAGATGAACTCGGATTAGACATTGGTGATGAAGTAAACATCGCGATTCACGGTGAAAGTTATACGTTTTTAATTACCGGTAGCTATCAATCGTTAACGGACTTTGGGCTGAGTGTGTTCCTTTCTGAAGCCGTTGTTTTAGATGAGTTCACCGCGTTTAGTGTGTTTACTGTTCAAGGTGATTTTATTGATCAAGGAGACATCGAAGGGCAAATTGCTCGCATTGAAGAGCTGGGTGGTGACGACTCCATCACGATTAGTCTTGATGATTTTGTTGATCGCATCCTACTTGATGTCTCTATTATTGACACAGTGGGACAATTGATCTTACTCGTTGTTTTATTGGTAAACATTTTGATTATTGCCTTGATGGGTATCTCGTTTATGATGAGAGACATCAGACAGATTGCACTGATTAAAAGTTTAGGATTTAGAAGCCTAGCTATCAAAAAATGGCAAGGTTTAAGAATTTTGCTTATTATGATCATCTCACTTATTTTAGGAATTTTACTTGTTCCAAGTGCTAACATGATTGCCAGAATCCCATTTGGTGTTATGGGAGCGCCTGATATCGAATTGGTTGTGGATGAGGTGCAAGTTTATATGCTATATCCGATTATCTTTATCATTGTGACGATTTTAACCTTAACCGTTACAACGTTAAGCATAAAGAAAGTTGGTTTAACTGACTTAGGCGCTACTGATTAAACGAGGAGTGGAAATATGAGATTAGAAGAGAAAATTATAACTGAACTTGAAGGCATGAATTTAAACGGTGCAAAAATCCTAGATCTTGTGTTTGAAGAAGAATTAACAAGGATCAGCTTTGAGATTACGGATATGGAAATTGACTTCACTGCGACAAGCGAAGCTGAATTTAAAATAACGGCTTTGAAGCACTCAGGTCAACTATACACAGACAAAGCAACGTTGAGTAACTGTAAAGGGTGGGTGGAATATTTATGGACAACCATCTATCCCGTTCTTGATCAATATCAGGAGGAGTACGCGAAGGAAAGTCAAACCGTTGCCTTAACAGCCACTGCAAAGGCGAACCAAGAGACGGTATTGGAAGTGCGGAATTTGCATAAGTCGTATACGTTGAATAAAAGACAAAATAGAATCTTAAACGACGTAAACTTCTCGGTAACAAAAGGAGAGATGGTGGCCATTATGGGACCGTCTGGTTCTGGAAAGTCAACGTTGCTTTATGCTGTCAGTGGCATGGATGAAGCAACATCTGGAACGGTCATGTTTAATCAACGTGACATTAGTAAAATGAAACCAAATGAAATGGCAGACATTAGACTAAATGAAATGGGATTTATCTTTCAGCAAATGTATATGTTAAAGAATTTAACAATTTTTGATAACATCATTCTGCCAGCTTTCCAGTCGAAAGCTGTGAAGAAAAAATCAGATAGAAAAGAAAAAGAAGAATATGCAAAAGAACTCATGCGAAAAATGGGCATTATCGGCGTGGCTGATAATGACATAAACGAGGTTTCGGGTGGGCAACTACAGCGCGCTTGTGTGTGCCGTAGTTTAGTTAATCAACCGAAAATGATCTTTGCTGATGAGCCAACAGGGGCACTAAATAAACAGGCTTCTGCTGAAGTGTTAAAGGAGATTGTGAATGCAAATCGCGAGGGAACAACGGTTTTAATGGTTACTCACGATTCGAAAGTTGCTTCAAAAAGTGATCGCGTTATTTATATTGAAGATGGTGGCATTAAAGGTGACTATTATCTTGGGAAATATGAAGGTGAAAGACGCTTGAAATCACGTGAGCAAACGTTAAATCGCTGGCTTCAGGATATGGGTTGGTAATAATGTTTTAAAATTTTAAATACAGTGCTAACTGCTCGAACATGAGCATGTGGCGTTGTATTTTTTTTTACAAACATTGTTGGCAAGGTATTTAATGCAAACGCGTCAAAGGTATCACAAGCCAATAACAAGTCAAATACTTTCTAAAATCATCTCAAAAAACTGCTGAAAATTTATAGAAGACTGCTATTATTTTCTTAGTATTAGAAATTCTATTCATTATAAAATGAAGAAGATAGAGGAGAGTAGCAAAACGATGAATCAAAATAGGAACATAATATTTCTACTCAGTATGCTTGCACTTATTTTCATCTTAACTGCATGTCGTAACAATGACGATTTAAATGGGAATAACATCGACTCAGCAAATGGGACTCAGATGATATTTTGTGGTGCATCAGATCCTGAAAATGCCACTGTTCTTTCTGAAGAAGAAGCGTTGTCTTACTTAGCACTTGTGAATAGGTGTTATCGAGTAGCTAGTGACTTTTCACCCGAGGACTTATCGGTTGTTAACGTAGAAAGTGTGCGGGGACCTCATGACGACCATCATTTATTAAGAGAAAGTGCGGCACGTGCTACCGAAGCGCTGTTTCAGGCTGCTTTAGAAGATGATTTTTCTTTGGTGGCAGCAAGTGGGTATAGGTCCTATGATTTACAAACCTTTTATCACAATCACGCGATCGATAGCTGGGGACTTGAAGAAGCACGACGTCGAAGTGCCATACCGGGCCATAGTGAGCATCAATTAGGGCTTGCTTTGGACTTGACCATTTCTGAACTTGGATACGAACTAGTTCCAATTTTTTCTGAAACATCAGCAGGAAGATGGGTCAATGAACAGGCGCATCGCTTTGGCTTTATCGTTAGTTTTCCTGATGGACGGGAAGCAGAGACGAGCATTGTTTACGAACCGTGGCATATTCGCTACGTTGGCGTCGACGTTGCAACGGAAATTTTTTATGCCAATCAAATTTTAGAAGAATTTTTATGGCACAGCAACGCATTCATGGAATAGGAAATATTGGGAGGTTATTGTTTTGAAACGTTTAATGTATTTATTTCATGTGTTTATTTTGTTAATTTTAATGGGATGCACAGTTATATCCGACAACAGCACAACGAGGAATGCTTCTTCAAGCTCGGCACCGCGTGAAGAAACTGAAGTCAGAATTCAATTTGCTGGCGATATCTTTTTACATCAACGACCATTAGATGTGGCACGTCAAGAAGGAAATAGCTTTGATTTCAACCCTTTTTTAACCCACATTCGACCTTTTATCAATGGTGATTTGGCCATTGCTAATCTGGAATCACCCGTTGATGCAAGAGGAAATAACGACCAAATTTCCAGTTTTCCAAATTTTAATGCCCCCTTTGAAATATTGGAAGCCATTGATTATGCCGGCTTTGATCATCTCATTACGGCAAATAATCATTCTTTTGACTTTGGCTTCGAAGGGCTCGTGAATACGGTTAATAATATTGAGCGTGTAGGTCTCACTCACACGGGAATGAATGTCGATAGGGACGATTTAAATACACCTACGATCCTAGACGTAAACGGCATTCAAGTCGGCATCCTTTCATATACGGATTCCGTTAACGGGTTAGAGCATTTAGTGCCTGAGGCATCACGTGCGTATGCCGTACGTCGCTTTAGGTCAGATTCTTTGGATGACATTCCTAGGATCACACAAGACATGGCCGATTTACGAGAAGCAGGTGTTGAATTAGTGATTGTTGCCTTGCATTGGGGTGACGAATACGTTGATGCACCAACTGACATGCAGCGACAAATAGCAAGGGCACTTGGTGATGCGGGGGCAGATGTTATTATGGGGAAGCACTCTCATACGGTACAGCCGATAGAATGGCATTATCGTGAAGACGGTACGCGTGCGCTCATCATGTATTCGTTAGGAAACTTTTTAGCGGATCAAACGGGGTTAACGGATTCAGTGTTAGGTGCACATGATTCAGGTATTGCAGAACAAATTGATCCTCAAGCTAGCAACTTATCAGGCATCCCATTTCCTGGAAGAACGCAATTCGGTATGCTAGTTAGCTTGCAAGTGACCAGAGATGCAGAAGGAACGATTAGCTTGGAGACTGTTGAAGTATTGCCGACACTATGTATGCGAGACTATGATGGTAATACGTTAGGAACCATCAATGGTGTCAGTGTGATGCCACTTGTTGATGGCGAACTCCCTGAATTTGTTACTTGTGAAGCACTTCGAAATTGGGGAAGGGTTGCTTATCAGCATGTGGTAAGGATAGTGGGTGAAGAATTTGTTAGACCGACGACCACTGAATAACGATCTGGTGTCAAAGATGAATTTCATGCGATTATCCGCTTTTAAAAGGAAATCTTGTTGATAAAGGGTGTTATGTCTGGTATAATTAGGTATATAAAACAAGTTTGAAAGGTGGTAATCGATATGTCTTCAACGAAAGATTCGATTAAAAAAATGCTAGAAGAAAAGCGTCAAGGAACGAAAAATCAAGGTTCAAAAAAGCGCGCGGATAAAAACATGGCTGGGAATAGTCAAACGAGCCGAAGCCAGCGTAGCAGTAGTTCTTCGGTAAATAAATCGGTTTAATAATAATGAAGATGAAAACTAGGCTTGCAACCTAGTTTTTTATTGAAAATTTTTCAAAAAGGATTGACAGATGAGTGGTGGTTGGCTATAATAACATTATTAGACCGTTGGTCGGTCTATAACAATTCCAAACAAGGAGCAAGCACTATGAGTAGAAAAATACAACCGGAACAAACGAAAGCGAACATCCTAGCCGTATCAGAAAAACTGTTCATCGAAAAGGGCTATGAAAAGACGACGACACAGGAAATTGTGGATCTTACCGGCTTATCAAAAGGGACGGTTTTTCATCATTTCAAAACGAAAGAAGAGATTTTACTCGGTGTCCTTAATCAACACATGGATACCTCCATCGCTGAAATCGAGGAATGGCTAGCTGGGATGACAGGGATGACGGCACGCGAGAAATTGATGCGGTTATTCGATGAGCCTGATGCGACACCAGAAGAAGAGCGTGAAACGATGCTATTTCGGATGGCGATTATGACGCAAAGTCCCCATATTCACATGGCAGAAATTAAAAAAAGCCACCACCAACTAGCACCTCTCATTGCCGATTTAATGCGAGAGGGCATCGAAGACGGTTCGATTAACACGGCGTTTCCCGATGAATGTGCGCAACTGTTTATGT
This sequence comes from Turicibacter sp., assembly GCA_009780245.1. Lineage (GTDB taxonomy): Bacteria > Bacillota_I > Bacilli_A > MOL361 > Turicibacteraceae > WRKJ01. Next base: position 1,436 of record WRAJ01000026.1, on the reverse strand, counting down.
TGTTTTATGCCATTTGGACGGATCCGATGACCCTTGCATGTACACTAGCAGAGCTAGAGCAAAGGTTGAGATTTATTCAGCATACGATGAAAGTCCTCGGCGTAGACATTGTGAGTGAGAGATTCATGACAGACTGCATGACGTTTGCTGAGAATTTATTGAAAGAGGAAAATTAAAAATGACATTTACAGAACAAGAAAAATTAGAATTACAAACAGCAGGCGTAGAGCCGACGCTGAATAAGCCGATCACAACGAAGTTTTTGCTTACGTTCACGATTCCAACGATCATTTCGTTTGTGTTGATGGCGATCTTTGGGATGGTTGACGGGGTCTTCGCTTCGCGTGGGATTAGCATTGAGGCATTGAGTGCGGTTAATTTTGTCATGCCATTTATGAACGTTTCGATGGCGATTGGATCGATGCTAGCGATGGGAGGAGCAGCACTTGTTGCGAAAAAGAAAGGAAAGGGGCTAATCAGCGAAGCACGAGAGAATTTTAGTTTGATTGCTTTTGTTACGTTTAGCTTGGGTCTCATCATATCGGTTTTTGGTTGGCTATTTAGAACAGAGATATTAGAGCTATTAGGCACCGACCCGTTTGTTTTTGATTTAGCGTTAGCCTACATTGGTCCGCTTATTTTGATGTCACCGTTGATAATGCTCGGGTTTGTTTTTACGCAGTTTTTGATTGCGGAAGGAAAGCCGGTGTTGGGGATGATTTCAACGGTATCCGGTTCGATCGTCAGCACCTCATTAAACGCGTTGTTTATCTTTGGCTTAGAACTAGGAATCATGAGTTTAGCGTGGGCATCCGCCATTGGGTTTTCTGTTCCAGCGGTGATCGGACTTTTTTATTTCACTCTGAATCGCAACGGAACGATTTATTTTGTGCGCCCGAAATGGGACTTCAAAGCACTTAGTAGATCTTCGATGAACGGCGTTAGCGAGATGGTGACGATGTTATCTGGTAGTGTCACAACGGCAGTGATGAACAATGTATTAGTTGATCTTGTTGGGTTTGAAGGGGTAGCAGCAGCAGGAATTGTAATGGGCATCCAGTTTATTTTCGTTTCACTGTTTTTAGGTTATTCAACAGGTGTCGCACCGATTGTTAGCTATAATTATGGGAAAGAACGAAGTGACAAACTAGTCAAACTGTATAAGAAGAGCTTAATCATTGTGGCTGTCCTTTCGCTGATTGCCATTGTCTTTGCGGTTGCGCTCGCGGGATTACTTGCGCAGATTTACGTACCTGCTGGAACACCTGTTCATGTGATGACCGTAAGAGGGGTCAGGCTAGCGTCGATCGGGTTCTTATTAATGGGGTTCAACGTCTTCGCAACCAATTGGTTTACAGCATTTAACGACGGGTTAGTATCGGGGGTAATGTCGTTCATGAGAACAATGGTCTTTACCGTGACACTGCTCGTAACTT
>WRAJ01000025.1 GCA_009780245.1 Turicibacter sp. | reverse complement strand
ATCAACGTTTTATCATTATGGTGGCCGGTGCGGTCATGAATGTCGTGTTAGCTTATGTGTTGGCGTTAATCATCAACGGTGTATTAGGTGAGCCAGTGGGAACAAGTGCGCAGTTAAGCGGTGTTAATGTGGGTGCGCCTGCTTATGAAGCGGGTATGCGCGGTGGTGATCGCATTTTAGAAATCGATGGCATGGAAGTGACGGATGGCACGACGCTTTCAGAGGCGACGCAAGAAGCCGGTGCGCATGAAGTATTAGTTGTGTTTGAACGCGACGGTGAGGTGCACGAAGTTTATTTAACACCGGTTGAGCAGCAAGGCCGGTATTTTCTAGGCGTTGACATTATGATTTATCGCGAGCGCTCAATCATGGGGACGATTCGTTCGGCGAATGCGCAAGTGATTGAATTTTCAACGCTGATCTTTGATACACTACGTATGCTAGGCACGGGTGAGGCTGGTGCCGGTGATCTTGCCGGGTTTGTCGGCATTGCCTATATGACCGGTCAAGTAGCCGCACAAGGATTTTTAGCTTTGTTAAGCTTTGCCGCGTTAATCAATATCAATTTAGCGATCTTTAATCTATTGCCGTTTCCAGCATTAGATGGCGGACACATTACGTTTATTGTGATTGAAGCGATCATTGGAAAGCCGGTTAATTCAAAAATTCAAAACGGTGTCACCATTGTCGGATTAGTGTTATTAATGGGGCTAATGGCGTTTACGGTGTTTAACGATGTGTTTAGATTTATCTTAAATTAATGAACGAATGGGGGAGAAGGACAAAGGTACAAGGAGAAAAGAGCAATGAGGAAATCAATGAAGAAACGAAGTTTTATCGTGCTATTAACGACGATCATGGTTGTGTCGCATTTAGTTGCACCTGTTGTCGTGACAAACGCGGCTGAAAATTTTGTGACAGAGATGGCAGCACAAGCCTATCTGTCAAGCCCAAGCGAGGTAGCGGCATTGAGCTATCTCAATCGTGAGCGGATGCAAGCTGGGCTTACACCACTTGCGATGCACCTTGATTTAGCGAGAGGCGCGCAAATCCGATCTGAAGAACTAGCGACGTTGCATAACCATACTAGACCTTGTGGTGACACATGGTTATCGATTTTCTCAGAGGTAGGAATTGGTTCGGAGCGTGGTTGGAGCGGTGCGACGATGTCTAGAGGACAAGGGGTGCCACAAATACTTGTGGACAATTGGGTGAACAACACTCAAAATCGAAATTTGCTTTTTAATTCTCAGGCGAATTTCGTTGGTATTGGGAATCATGTCACGTCAGCAAGCCGCTTTGTCAATTACTGGTCTGTGCTACTTATGACGGGTCCTCAAATTAGTAACATCCACGTCTCACACGCGGCATACACGATACCACTAGGTGGGCAAATAGAAGATGCAGATGCTTTAGTATGGCTGGAGCTAGCCAATGGGACGGCCGCTTTTGCGCCGGTGATCACGGAAATGATTTCAGGGCTTGATCCTGATACACCGGGCAGGCAACAAGTGACCGTTCATTATCGCGATTTTTCTGCTGATCTGATCGTTCAGGTAGGTGGCAGAGTTAGAGCAACCATAGAAGGTGGCAACGGTGGTGGACTCTTCTCAGCAGGCGCAGTCGTACCAGTAAATGCGATTGTACCGATTGGTTACCGCTTTGTTCGTTGGACAGGGCCAGCATCTGTCAACTTTGCTAATGCCAATCAGATGAATACGACGTTTGTGATGCCACAAACTAGTGTTACGATCACGGCGGAATTTGAACGGCTGCCACTTACGCAAGGGTGGGCATTGCCTCAATCGAACATCACCTTACCAAACAGACGGTTAACAGAGGCTGAAAGAGCGGATTGGGTTTCTGAATACTGGGACATGGGTGGCCTTTTTGATTTTGAAATCGAAACCATGCGTTTAGTTAATGTGGAGCGCGTTAGGCATGGTTTGGTGCCTTTGCAATTTGATCATTCATTGGCCATGGCGGCTCGTTTCTATTCGCAGACGATGGCTAATTTGAATACAAACTTGGGGCACAACGAAGGGCCGTATCGCGTTGAAGGGGCTACTAGTGGTGCTTCAGCTAACATCGCAAGAGCTTTCGGTGGCAATTTGATTTGGAGCGGTGGTAGCGGCGCAGCGGGTCATCGCACACCTGAAATGCTGGTGCAAGCGTGGCTGTCTTCTGACGCTCATCGTGCGCATCTTTTAGCGCCCGCACACCGATACATGGGAGCTGGAAGTCACGTTGGCGGTAGATGGGGAGGGTTTCATTATTTGTTTTTAAGCGTGAACCCTTCGACTCATCTTTCAGAACTTCCTCCGGCACCAACGCCAGAGCCGACAACACCAATGCCAACGTTACCGGTTGAACCAACAATGCCGACAACACCAATGCCAACCCCACCACCAACCGAACCAACCGCTGCGCCTACTCAACCGCCAACTGAGCCAACCTCAGAACCAACCAACACGGCGATCATGAATAGCACAGTCGCTTTAAGAAGTGGCCCTGGAGCAGGGTATGCCAGACGTGGTAATGTTGATGCCGGTACCGTTGTGACATTACTTGAGACATCTGAGAATGGCAGCTGGACTTACATTCAAGTTGGTGATCAGACTGGATGGGTAAGAAGTATCCGTTTTAGCGAAATTTAGCGTAAAATGTGGAGTTGTCGTGAGACAACTCCTTTTTAAGAGAACGTTTTCTTCTTTGAAAAGCTAGACAACGCTTGTGAAAACAAGTAGAATACTACGAATAATAAATATGAAGGAGGCGTTCGGAAATGTATCGTAAGAGCGTTGGTTTTTTTAGTGTTGTTTTAATGGGCCTACTGGTTGTGTTAACAGCCTGTGGGAATGGTAATGGAAATGGCGGTGGAAATGGTAATGGTGGCCATGGCAATCCAAATCGCTTGGTTGTCGCGATGGAAGCTGATGCTGTGTCGCTTGATCCACATTTATCAAACGTAACCATTTCGAGTCAGTTTAACGTTCAGATGTTTGAGACGTTGGTGAGGCTAGACCCTGAAACAGGTGAGGCGTTGCCGCTTTTGGCAGAGTCTTGGGAAAGGTACGACGATTATTCGTACACGTTTTATTTGAGGCAAGACGTTTACTTTCATGACGGTCAGCAGATGACCGCAGCAGATGTGGCATTTTCGTTAGAGCGAGCAGCTAGTTCTCCGGCTGTTGCGGCGATTATGGAGGATTTTGATCCAGCGAGCGTTGTAATTGTTGACGAGTTTACTGTGCGCATTGGAACGCTTGAGCCGTTTGCGCCGTTTATCAATAATATCGCACACCCTGCAGCGGCTATTTTAAGTGAGTATTCATTTCACTCATTGGGCGAATATGGATTTGGCGAAAACCCAGTTGGAACAGGACCGTTTGCTTTTCATAGTCGGGCAGCAGGCGACTACGTTGAGTTTAGAAGGTTTGACGATTACCACGGTGATCTGCCTTCGTTTGAGGAATTACAATTGCGCGTCGTCGTGTTACCAGATACGCGTTTGATGTTACTTGAAACGGGTGAAGTAGACGTGGCATTCGTTGGACGTACTCAAATGGCACGCGTTGATGATCATGCCGGCTTGAACTTGGAGCGCATGACCAACTACCAGATCTTTTATATGGGAATGAACACGCAGCGCATTGACGATGTACGCATTCGCCATGCGATTAGTTATGCCATTGATGTGGAAGAGATTCATGCGACGTTGATGTATGGCATGGGTGAGATTTTAACAGGCCCGCTAAGTAGCAACGTCTTTGGCGCAAGAACGGATTTGCCAGGATTTGGTTTTGATCCTGAACGAGCGGTTGAATTGTTAGAAGAGGCTGATTTTGATTTCGATCGTACGTTAACACTGGTTACAAATGAAATTCCAGAGCGTTTAGAATGGGCACAAGTCATTGCTGCTCAACTAGGACAGATTGGTGTTGATGTTGAAGTGCGTCCGCTTGAGAATCCGATTTTTATTGAAGAAACAGCGAATGGGGATCATGACATGTTTATTTTAGCATGGACGACGGTAACGGGTGATGGGGATTACGGACTCTTTCCACTTTTCCATACCTCTAATCATGGCGCACCAGGGAACCGCACGTTCTTTAGCCACCCACGAGCTGATGAACTGATGGCATTAGGACGTTCAACCTTTGATCCTGACGCGCGTATGGCATATTACCACGAAGTTCAACAAATCATTCACGATGAAGCGCCGTTCATGCTTTTAGCAACGGGAGAATTAGTACTTGGTGCGCGTGAGGGTATCCGTGACGTTCAAGCGGCGATGGGCCCTGCTAACCATGTTAGGTTTGTTTATGTCAACATTGATGACTATTAAAATAACGAGTAAAGGCACCTTTGAGTGTCTTTTTTGTTAGCCAAAAGCAATGAAAGAAAGATGGAAAACATTTACTTGAAATTTTTTCTTGCAGAAAAGGGTGATGCGTGGTATATTTTTTAGAAATATTTTTATGCTTGGTGCGAGGATGAGGATAACGAGTATAGAACACCAGATGAACGCAAAATATAAGACAAGCCTCAAGTATTAAGACAAAGAAGGACAGTGATTTCATGAATGAGAACTTGACAAGAAGATACGGATTATTTACGGCGATTTGTTTAGTGGTAGGAACAGTCATCGGAAGTGGAATATTCTTTCGAAACGATCGCGTCTTTGCTGCTGTCGGCGGCAATATGTTTATGGGAGTTGCTGCATGGGGAATCGGTGGGTTAGTCGCCTTGTCTTTTGCTTATGCCTTCGGAACACTTTCTGCTAAGTACGAGGATGCAACCGGGTTATCGTATTTTGCTGAAAAGTTAGTCGGGAAAAAGTTTAGTTACATCATGGGTTGGTACATGGCAACGATGTTCTTCCCGCCAATTACCGGTGTGCTGGCATGGGTTTCGGGCCGCTTCACGGTCATCCTTTTAGGATTTGATGTCAACCCGGATTTCAGCGCGGAGACTTACATCTTTGCTCTATTTTATCTGGTCATTATTTTCGGAATGAACGAGCTGAGCCCGAAGTTGTCAGAAAAATTTCACATTAGTTGTACGTTCATCAAAGTTATTCCACTGATTGCCATGGCATTAATCGGAACCATCATTGGTCTGGTAAACGGCACGACGATGACGAACATCCAAACGGAATACATCCCGGCAATTGATGGGAATCCCTTTTATGTTGCCTTAATCGCAACGCTGTTTGCTTACTTAGGATGGGAAGTAGCGATGAGCCTTAACAAAGAAATCAAAGACGTGAAGAAAAACTTGCCAAAAGCAGTTGTGATTGGGATGTTAATTGTGACAACCATTTACGTGGGGTATTTCGTTGGGTTATTTGGCGCTGCGCCTGTAGACTCGCTAACCAGTGGTGCTGGGGTGATGGCGGCCTTTTCTAACCTCTTCGGTTCAGCTGCGGGAACCATTCTCTTTGGCTTTATCATTATCTCTTGTTTAGGCACCTTAAACGGGCTGGTCATTGGTTCAGGGCGCATGTTTTACTCGCTATCTACGAGCAACACGGGACCGCGTCAAGAGATTTTTTCCCAGCTTGATCGCGCAACAAAAATGCCGGCAAACTCAATGGCATTATCGTTAATGCTGATCGGCGCTTGGATGCTTGTCAGTGCCATCAATCACATGGGATTTTGGCAACTATTAGGATTTGCTGAGGATTTTAGATTCCACATTCAGGATTTAATGCCAATTAGTTTTAAAGTCTTTATGATTCCGATCTTCGTAGGGATGATGATCAAGGAAAAAGAGCTCAGCTTCTTCAAACGTTTTATTTCGCCAGGATTTTCAGTGTTGGCTGCGGCGTTCTTGATCTATGCCATTATCGACACACAAGGCAGGGGCGTGCTGGTTTTTGCAGTCGTGTTTGTTGTGATTACCATCATTGGATTGTTGCTTGAAAAGTCGAAAGATAAAAACATAAGTGAAGTTTAATTAACAACCCGATATCAATACTACCGAGGCACCTACGGGTGTCTTTTTAGTTGTTTTTTCTGTTGAAGTTTGATAAAATATAAAGATTGGAACTGTAAGAGGAGTGTGTGCAAAGTGAATGGCCATCAAGAACATCAATATTTAGATTTGATTAAACATATTTTGAAAAACGGTGAGCATAAAAGCGATCGAACCGGAACGGGGACCACCAGTGTGTTTGGGCATCAAATACGCTTTGATTTATCAGAAGAATTCCCTTTATTAACAACGAAGAAAGTACATTGGAAATCAGTCGTGCATGAGCTACTATGGTTTGTTGCTGGGGATACGAATGTGAAATATTTGCAAGATAACGGCGTGCGTATTTGGAACGAGTGGGCAGACGAAGACGGAAATCTTGGACCGGTATACGGCCATCAGTGGCGTAGCTGGGAAGCGGTAGACGGGCGTGTGATTGACCAATTTTCAGATGTGATTGAGCAGATTAAAACGAACCCTGATTCGAGGCGCTTGTTGGTTAATGCTTGGAACATCGGCGACTTAGATAAAATGGCGTTGCCGCCTTGTCACATGATGTTTCAATTTTATGTGAGTAACGGAAAATTATCTTGCCAATTGTACCAGCGCTCAGCGGACGTGTTTTTAGGCGTGCCGTTTAACATTGCTTCTTATGCGTTGTTGACGTTGATGGTCGCGCACGTGACAGGTCTAAAGCCGGGTGAGTTTGTGCATACGTTTGGTGATGCGCACATTTACGACAATCACACCGAGCAAGTGAACGAGCAAGTTTCAAGAGAGCCGAAGCCGTTTCCAAAGCTTAAGATTAATCGCCAAGTAGATTCGGTGTTTGATTTTAAATTTGAAGACTTTGATTTAGTGGACTACGATCCACACCCTTTAATTAAAGGAAAAGTCAGTGTTTAGAAGCGGGAATTTTGCAATTTTGTGAAAAATGGGGTATAATAGTTTGATGAATCAAAGCAATTAATACAAGGTGGTACGAAAACAATGATTTCAATGATTGTAGCATTTGATGAGAATAGGTTGATTGGCGCAGATAATAAATTGCCATGGCATTTTAAAGAAGACTTGCAATATTTTAAAGAAGTGACCATGGGCAATGACATTTTCATGGGGCGCCTGACGTTTGAGTCTATTTTGTCGTATCGCAATCAGCCGTTACCAGGCAGGCATCATTATGTGGCCACTCGAACCGCAGATTATAATTTTGAAGCTGTCACGACCATTTCAGATGTGTCATCCTTTATCGCTACATACCCGCAAGACAAAGAGCTCTTTATTATCGGTGGTGCGAACGTTTATGAGCAACTCTTACCGTTTGTAGACCGGTTGTATGTGACTCACGTCAAGCACGCTTATGAAGGGGATGCGTGGTTTCCTGAGGTAGACTGGGACGAATGGGTTGGAACGAAAAAAAATGAGACGGAAAATCTCTGCTTTATGAGGTATGAAAGGAAGACTACTTAATGTTTAGTATATTGTTGTGGATAGTAGCCGTTATTGTGGGGATTGCTGCGTTGCTTGGGTTGATCGTTGTGTTGTTAAATCTGTGGTTTATCGTGCTAGGCAAAGATAAATACACGGATGCGCAAAGATGGGGTGCCATTAAATGGATCGTATCGTGGGCAGTACCTTTGCTTACTTTTTCACGTACAGAGATGGAAGGTCTTGAAAAATTAAGCGATGAGCAACTTAAGACGGGCGTTGTCTATGCGAATCATCAAAGTATTTTTGATATTTTTACTTTTGTTAAAACGGTGAAACGACGACACGCGTACATTGCAAAAGTGGAGATAGGTCGCATTTTTCTACTGAATCGTGGCATGCGATTGATTCGTTGTGGTTTTTTGGATCGCGATAATCCGCGCTTGGCAGTTCAGACGATGTATGACGCTACTAAAGCAGTGACAGAGGGGATTTTGATGGTCATCTTTCCAGAGGGAACGCGTATTATTAATGGCCCAATGGGGGGATTCAAAGCGGGTAGTTTCAAAGTGGCAGTGAAAGCAAAAGCAGCCATTGTACCGACGACGATTTATAATAGTCACATGATTGGAAAAAGATGGCCGTTGCCAACGACCGTGAAGATTAAAATTCATGACCCGATTCCTTATGAGGATTATAAGGGGATGAGCACGGCGGCGATTGCTAAGATGGTTGAGGGGATTATTAAGGCGGATTTGTTGTAGGGGGGGATAAGCTGAAGGTAACTTCAGCTTTTTATATAAAATGGAGGAATGTGGCATGTTGAACATATTATTAGTGGAAGATGATCAGAATATTAGTAAGTTGATGCAAGCGGTGCTTGAGCAAGCGAATTATCATCCGATTCCGGCGTTTTCGGCGGAGGAGGCGCTGGATGTTTTGGATCGGTTGAGCGTTGATTTGATTGTGCTTGATGTGATGTTACCGGGAATGGACGGGTTTGAATTTGCGAAGGAGTTGCGTGATCACCGCATGGAGATTCCCATTTTAATGGTGACGGCGCTTGGGGAGATGTCGGACATGGCGAAAGGTTTTACGCAAGGGGCGGACGATTATATGACCAAGCCGATCAACGAGGAGGAGTTTGTCCTTCGCATTAAGGCGTTGCTTAGGCGAGCAAAGATTTCAACGGATCACTTAGTAGAAGTCGGACAAACAACGCTTAATTACGATGAGTTTTCGGTTGCGTGGGCAGATGAAAAAATAACCTTGCCAAAGAAAGAGTTCTTGTTGTTATTTAAACTGATTTCTTACCCGGATAAAATTTTCACGCGCAGGCAGTTGATTGATGACATTTGGAGCTTAGAAAGTGAGACGGATGAGCGCTCGGTGGATGTGCACGTGAACCGCATTCGCGATCGTCTAAAAAGCAACGGTGATTTTGAGCTCGTCACAGTCCGCGGGCTTGGTTATAAGGTGGTTACTAAATCATGAGACGCTTTAGAGTCAGAACACTCAAAGTCAGGTTAATCATCTCGGTTTTCGTGATGATTACAGCGGTTTATGGTTTGATAACCATGATGATGTTGCTGGCGTATTACGCCGGGCTTTTTACTTACGAGAACACCCCCTTTACAGGAAGGGTTGGCTTGTTTATCCTCGTCGCCATTTTTTTCTTGATCAGTGTGGTGATTGGGATTATCATTTTCTATCGTTTCAATCAGCTATTTCTACATCCCTTGGTTGAGTTGTCATCGGCGCTTAAGCAGGTTGAAAAAGGAAATTACGATGTTTCAGTTGATACAAATGTGAACGTTAGAGAGCTTTACCGTTTGATGCACGGGTTTAACCGGATGGCGAAGGAGATTTCGAGTGCCACGTTGTTGAAGAAAGATTTTATTAGTTATTTTTCACATGAGTTTAAGACGCCGATTACGTCCATTCGTGGGTTTTCAAGGCAGATTAAAGAGCGCGAGCTGGATCCGGAAAAGCAAAAGGAATACATCGATATTATTTATCGTGAGTCAGACCGATTGATTGGAATGTCGAGCAACGTGTTGACGTTAACAAAGCTGGAGCATCAGCAGGCGTTGACGGACATTGAGCCTTATGCGCTGGGGGAGCAGTTGCGACGGACGGTTTTGTTACTGGAGAAGCAGTGGACGGAGAAGGACTTAACGTTGGATTTGGACATTGAAGAGGTTGAGATTAACAATAACGAAGAAATTATCAAACAAATCTGGGTTAACGTCATTGGGAACGCGATTAATTATAGTGCTCAGGGCGGTAAGTTGACGATTAGCTGTAAGTTGGATGGCGAGTATGTTAAGGTGCGTGTGCGTGATGAGGGGGAAGGCATGCCGGATCGTGTACGCGAGCGGATCTTTGAGAAGTTTTATCAAGGGGATGCTTCGCATGGGTCGCGGGGGAACGGACTTGGGATGTCGATTGTGAAGCGGATTGTTGATTTGTGTCGGGGGCGGATTGTGATTAAGAGTCAGGTTGGGAAGGGGACGACGGTGATTGTTTACTTGCCAGTTAGGTGTGATGTGTGATAGAATTGGGTGTGTGAGGGTGCGCCTTTTTGGTGATCAGGTGGGTGTGCGCTTAAGTTTTGTTTAGTGTGGGCGCCCTTTCGGTGATTAGTTTGATGCGACTCTTTAGTTTTTGTTGGTCGTTGCGTGTGTTTAGTGCTTTGAAGCTACCGCGCCTTTTGGCTTACTGAGGTAGTGATTGACTGTTAATTGCAAGCAATTAACAGCCAACCACTACCTTGTATGTTGGGTTGGTTTTGGGGCTGGGTTTGTTGAGTGGGTATGAAAGAGAAAAAGTTGGGAGTGTTTAAATTGAAAAAGAAGTTAGCTATGTTAATGTTAGTTGTACCGGTGTTAGTGTTGTTCGTATTAGTTGGTTGCGGCTCGGATGAGCCGGCGGCTGGTGGGAATGCGCAGGAGGAGGAAGCGACGGAGGTGCCGGTGGTGACGGAGGCTGAGGATGAGGTCATCGAGGCTGTGCCTGGTGGGCCGCTGTTTATCGATATTGATTTGCGTGAGGTGGATGAGGATAATCCGTTGGTTGAGTTTTACATCGAGGATCATGGGTTGATTGTGATTGAGTTATTCCCGGAGTATGCGCCGATCACGGTGGAAAATTTTATTAGCCTGATTGAAGACGGGTTTTATGACGGGTTGACGTTTCATCGCATTATTGCTGGGTTTATGATGCAGGGTGGTTGCCCGGAGGGTAGTGGTTTTAGCGGGAGTGGAGAGCAAATTATTGGTGAGTTTGCTGATAATGGGATTGAGAATCCGATTCGCCACCGACCGGGTGTTTTATCGATGGCACGTGCGGCAGATTTCAATGGTGCGAGTTCGCAGTTTTTCATTATGGACGGCTATGCGCCACATCTTGATGGTGTGCACGCTGCGTTTGGACGTGTCGTTGATGGGATGGATGTCGTGGAGTCGGTGATCGACAATGTGGTCCCAATTGATGGGAACGGGTCGATTGATCCTGAGGATCAACCGGTCATCCGTGAAGCTAGGGTTGTACATTAATCATTTACTGCAAATAAAAAAGCCGTCTATTACGTTTAGCCGGCTTTTTGCATAAGTTGGTCACCTAAGACGATTTTGTTGATCACCACGTCCAGCTCCTGACTTTTCGCAATCGTCAGTGGGTGTGTGTAGCCAAAATGATCGGCGTAGTGTGCCATCTGTGTAAGGAGTCTCTCCTTTTGTTTTAAGAGGTCTAGCATGTCAAAATCTCCAGTCTAGTTTTCTCCCCAGCGTGGCAACCGCAAAGTTCCCATTGCCTCCCCTCTTAAACACAGTATACCGCAAAAAACGGGAAAAAGAAAGGAAAAACGTTCGACAAAAAGCGACGTTTGAGGTGATAGTATGAAAAACATCGGAGTAGATATTGTTGAATTCGCAAGAATAAAGCGCATCGGTGATGTGGAAAAATTTGTCGATAAAATTTTAAGTGAAAAAGAAAAAGCCGTGTATGTAACCCTCAAACACGACCAGCGGCAATTGGAATACCTAGCCGGCCGCTTCGCCAGCAAAGAAGCGATCTATAAAGCAGCCCCCGATTTATGCGCGGGTAAGGGCTTCATTGATTTTTCGATCCTGAACGATGAAACCGGTGCGCCGTATTTAGCTGAGCCGCCGGCCGCCGGGGTGATGCTTACCCTAAGCCATTCTGAACATTACGTCGTTGCCTTTGCAGTCCTTATATAAGTGTGGGCGATTGAGTGATTGATCCCTTTAAAAATCATAAGATTTCAGATTAGGGTTACTCACAAGCTCTTTTTTTTGTAACATTCGTGAATATATTGCATAGACCTCTCATAATATTGATTATCAACGATAATTGGAGGCGTGCAAACGATGAAAAGATTAAAAACGAGAAAATTCAGGATAAAGAAAAGGGTGGTTGGTGCCGTTGTGTTGCTATTAGCGATTGCAGGTGCAGCCGTGTTTGGATTAGTAGCATGTGGCGATATGTCTGAAGCAGATGTGGTTAGTAAATTGACTAGCAACTTAGAAGAGTCAAAGGGTTATCTTGCGACGGGCATGATGGAAGTAGAGAGCGAAGGTCAAGTGCATACTTATTTGATCGAAGTCGCGTTTGCACAACCGGAGTATTATCGTGTGACGATGCGAAACGAAGCAACGGGTAATGAGCAAGTGATTCTTAAGAATGACGACGGGGTGTTTGTTTTAACGCCAGCTTTGAATAAGCAGTTCAAGTTTCAAAGTGAGTGGCCATTAACGAGCTCGCAAGTATATCTGTACCAGTCATTGCTCATGGATATTTTAAGTGCTGAGACGACGGTGTTTGAAGTGTTAGAAGAGGGCTATGTTTTCACCATTGGTGCGACTTACCATGCAAACGGTGATTTAGTTGAGCAAGTGATGCATTTTGAGCGCAAAGGGCTGACGCCGACGTTAATTGAAGTCCGTGATTCAGAAGGCGTTGCGCGCATGACGATGCAGTTTAACGATTTCGAGTGGAACCCGACGTTTGATGAAAATGCCTTTGTCGCGGAAGCGATCATGGAAGTGGCGCAGGACGTTCTGGGAGAAGGGGTGATTAGCGTTGCAAATGTCGAAGAGGAATTATTGTACCCGACCTATCTGCCAGGTGACTCGCAATTAATCGATAAAACCACGGTTTCAACCGCGCACGGTGAAAGAGTCATTATGAGTTTCGCTGGGGATCATGAATTTACCATCATCCAAGAGTCGGCAAGGGTACGTGAAGTCTTTGCACCAGAGCATGTGATGGGTGAGCCGGTGATGGTGAACGGCACGGTTGGCGCGATCAGTGACAATACGTTAACGTGGCAGCGAGGCGGTGTTGAATTCTTCTTAGTATCGAACACGTTGGATCGCCATGAGCTGATCACCATTGCGTCATCGATCACGGAGGCGTATGAGAAGTAAGGTTTTGAGGTGATGAACATTATAGGAGGGCGCTATCAGTATGAGATGGCGCCCTTTTTTGCTGATTGCAACTTTCGTGTGCAGAAAAATCAATACTTTCCGATATTTACTGCATTATCAACGCTGAAATGAGTTGCTCAATGCGTGACAATACAGTAAAATCAAATTTTTCCAATATTTACTGCATTATCACAACATAAGTGGCTACTTTTAACCTCCGAAGTGTGCCTAAGTCGTTAACCTCGATCCTCTCACACACGATGACTCAAACCAAGAACAAAAACGCATAATTTGATGAATTTTGCGCAGACTTCTTTATAGATAATACGTTCTAGCAAAGGAGACTATCATGAACTGGAGATTTTGGAACCGTCGTTATTACCTAGCGACCATTTACACACTCATTATCATCTTAATTAGCATCACCTATTGGAAATCTTTTGAAAGCACAAAGACGTTGACGATCATGCCTTTATTATGGCCGTTTATTATCGGTTTGGCAGTGGCATTTTTATTGAATTTTTTACTGCGATTTTACGAGCGCAAGATCACAAAACGGGCGTTTTCTCTGCTGGCTGTTTATGTCACTGTTACGCTGCTTATCTCAGCTTTCATTTTCTTTTTAGCGCCGCAAGTCACACGTGCAATGGAGCATTTTATTGAAGAATTCCCGGATTACAGTGAAATGATTGTTGACGAGGTGGAGGTGCAGCTTTCTCGCTTTGATTTGACCGATGATCACGTAGAGGTGGTTACAACAAACATGAATCGTGTGATTGATCGGTTTGTTACGTTTAACAAGAACCTGGTACCTACTTTAATGGAACACGTGGTCGTGATTGGTGAGACGTTGACGCACATTGTGTTGGGGATTGTGTTGTCGATTTATATTTTAGCGTCGAAAGAGACGTTAAGGAGGCAGTTTAGTAGGTTGATTCAGGCGTGTGCAGGGCCGGAAAAATCAGAAACCATCTTGACGTGGCTTAGAAAAGCGAATCGAATTTTCGCCAAATTCTTCGCAGGGATGGCGATTAATTCGCTGATTGTCGGCGTCTTAACGATCGTCTTGCTCTTTATCTTTCGCATCCCCTTTGCCATTTTGATTGGCTTCATTGTGGCGCTCACTAACATTATCCCGATTTTCGGTCCACTCATCGGTGCCGTCCCGTCTGCCGTGATGATCTTTTTCATCAGCCCGACAAAAGCGTTGATTTTCACCGGCCTTATCCTTGTCATCCAGCAAGTCGATGCGAACATCATCACACCGAAAATCTTGGGCGATAAAATCGGAATTTCCTCCATTTGGGTGCTCGTTGCCATTCTCGTGTTCGGTTACTTCTTCGGCATTGCTGGCATGATTCTCGGTGTTCCATTCACAGCACTACTCTTCGAAATTTCCAGGGAAATAATTTCAGCAAAAATCGACAAAGGTGCGCATAAAGCCGATAGCAAGCGGGTATCATAATGACAACTATTTAAAGAGGTAGATAACATGGAACGTAACACAGTAAAGAAAAAAGTGAGATGGTCATACGCGATTGCGATCCTTATTCTTTTGTTTTTTGCAACCACACGCGCAAGGGCAAACGAAACAACCGCAGCAGAGGAAGAGCAAAGTGTCACAAACGCACGTCAAGCGATCTATGAAGAGTTCGCTTACGCTTCCGGAGTGCCGTGGTACGAGATTGCCGCGATTGATCAGTATGAACGAAACATTGCGACGTTCATCAAGGGGCCGGCTAATGAACTTGCTTATGAGACGATTTCCATCCGTTTTAAACCAGAGATTTGGTCGGGGCAATTAGCGCCAAGCGTTTATGAAGACTGCTTAGATACGATCGGCTTATTTGGCGGCCTCGGCCTCGATGGTGACGGAGACGGGCTGGCAGACATTCATAACGAGCAGGACGTCTTGTATACGCTGGTCAACTACTTGCTCGGATTCGACGATTTTGAAGCCGCGTTGCTCGCGTATTATCAGAACGAAGAGGCTACCAGAATCATTCTCGGTATTTCACAGTTATTTGCGCACCACGGCACGATTGAACTAGATGAACGTTCCTTTCCCGTGTCCACTTGGAACAATTACAGTTACGAAAACGGCTACGGTGCTGCTCGCGGTTGGGGGGGGCGCCGCTCACACGAAGGCATCGACATTTTTGCGGATTATGGCGTACCGGTGTTAGCGACGTCGTACGGCATCGTTGAAGTAGCCGGATGGAACAAATACGGCGGCTATCGCATCGGTATTCGCGACATCTATAACACGTATCAATACTATGCCCACCTGCAAGGCTTTGCCGAAGGGTTGGGAGTTGGCACATTAGTCGAGCCAGGACAGGTTATCGGATCAGTTGGTTCTACGGGTTATGGAAAAGAAGGCACTAGTGGGAAATTCCCGCCACACTTGCATTTCGGGCTTTATAAATACGACGGCAGCAAAGAATGGGCTTTTAATCCGTATTCACACTTAAGACGCTGGGAGTAAAATCTCAGCGTTTTAAGTATGCTTTTCAAATATGAATTAGTATAAGGCTAGAAAAAATGACAAGATTAGTGTATAATTAAAGGGTTGTGCTAGAAAATTAAGGCACATGAAAAGGAGAATCATTATGTCACTTACAGCTGGAATTGTCGGGCTTCCGAACGTGGGGAAGTCAACGTTATTTAACGCGATTACAAAATCAGAAATTGAAGCCGCGAACTACCCGTTTGCGACGATTGAACCAAACGTGGGGATTGTCACGGTGCCGGATGTGCGCGTTGACGCTTTATCTGAACTCATAAAACCTGAAAAAACCATTCCTACAACCTTTGAATTCACGGACATTGCGGGCCTTGTTAAAGGGGCCTCAAGTGGCGAGGGACTAGGAAATAAATTCTTGGCTAACATTCGTGAAGTGGATGCGATTTGCCACGTTGTTCGTTGTTTCGATGACGAAAACATCATTCACGTTGACGGTGATGCGGACGCTGTCCGTGACGCAGATGTCATCAACTTAGAGTTGATCTTAGCGGATATGGAGCAGGTGGACAAGCGCTTGTTGCGACTCAATAAATCAGCCAAAGCAGGGCTGAAAGAAGCCAAAGCAGAAGCCGAGATTCTGGAGCAAATCAAAGCCGGATTCGAAGCGGAAAAACCGGCTCGCGCACTTGGGTTGCATGAAAACGACATCGCCATGATTAAGCATTTATCGCTTTTAACGCTCAAGCCGATTTTATATGTGGCAAACGTAGCGGAAGAGGATTTAGCTGATCCATCACAGAATAACCACTTCGTAGCGTTAAAAGCACACGCAGAAAAGGAGAATGCTGGGATTGTTGTGATTAGCGCTCGTATCGAAGAAGAGATTGCGACGCTTGATGACGAGGATAAAGTGATGTTTCTTGAGGATTTAGGCATTAAAGAAAGCGGCCTGGATCAATTGATTCGTACCGCTTATGACTTGCTCAACTTAAAGACTTATTTCACGGCTGGGCCGAAGGAAGTTCGTGCTTGGACGTTTAGAGATGGCATGTTGGCGCCACAGTGTGCGGGGATTATCCACGGTGATTTTGAGCGTGGCTTTATTCGTGCGGAAGTCATGACATTCGAGGATTTAATCGCATTTAAATCTGAAGCAAAAGTGAAAGAAGCCGGTAAATACCGCTCGGAAGGGAAGACTTATGTGGTGCAAGACGGCGATGTGATGCTGTTTAGATTTAATGTGTAGGCGTTATGGCCTTGAACCCTTCGGGGTTCTTTTTTTATCATAATCGCATGAAAAACAGCCAAACTAAGAGGTGGGGGTTTTAAAGATGAAACAAATAATTAATAAACGTATCAATGCTGTTTTTCTTGTTAGTATCGCCATCCTTTACTTGGCTTTTCTGGCCTTGGATATTTTCTTTCTCCCGCGCTCGATCGAGTCGCGGTATTTAAAATTCGCCAGCATTACACTCTGTTTTATGTTGGCGACTTCGCTTTACCGCGACTCGGCTGATAAGAAAGATAGTGGGCTGGTGGTTGTCGCCATGATTTTTACGATGCTGGCCGATGTTTTCCTGCTTTTTATCGGGGCGAAGATAACGGGTGTTTTCTTTTTTTGTCTCGTCCAATTGACTTATTTGTGGCGGTATAACAAGCGATTTTTCACTGCCGGTCTTGTTTGTGTTGCGGCGGCCATTGCCGTGCATGCGCTTGCTTCGTTTCAACCGCTTTACGTGATCGCTGGGTTGTATGCGGCTTTAATCGGGATTTGTTTTTTGTCAACCTTTCGGACCGACCTGCCTAAATTCAACGTGACTTGCGTGCGAATCGGGATGGTGTTCTTTATTTTATGTGACATTCACGTGGCGTTGTACAACCAATTATCAAGCAGTTCTGATTATTATCGGTTTGTAGCGGTTGCGATGTGGTTATTCTATTTACCAGCGCAATTATTCTTATCGCTAAGTGCAGCTCATTTACGATTCGACAAAACGGATTGTTTCTGATAAAATAGTAATTTCCAAAATGAATTAACAGGTCTTGAAAAAGGAAGCGATGGTAATGAACAACGAGAATAGAAGAAATATTTTCACACTTTCAACGCTGATTGATGCGTTGGATAGTATGGGGATGGGGGTTCTAGCAACACTGATTGTCGGGACGATTTTGCGTCAGATTGCCACATTGCTCGGTGATAATTTCCAGGTGTTATTCACGATCGGAACTTATGCACAGGTGTTTATGGCAGTTGGGGTGGCAATCGGTGTGTCGCATGCGCTGCGAGTACGTCCGGTTGTGATGTACGGAACGGTGGTGACGTCGATGATGGGTGCCGGTGCGTTTAGCCTTGTTGACGGTGCGGTGTCGCTTCGCGTGGGGGATCCGGCGGCGGCTTTTGTGACGGCCTTTGCAACGGCAGTTGTGGGAAGTTTGATTGCTGGTCGGACGAAACTTGATATTATGGTGACGCCAATTGTTTCGCTACTCGTAGGTGGCATGGTTGCGTTGCACGTCGCGCCTTGGGTCACAGAGGTGACTGATTGGATTGGCGTTGCTGTCACCACTGCCACAGAGATGCATCCGATTTGGATGGGGATCATCGTCGCTGTGATTTTCTGTTTTATTATTTTATCGCCTCTATCCTCGTCAGCTCTGGCGATTGGATTGGGATTATCGGGGCTCGCTGCAGGTGCTGCACTTGCGGGAACGGCGGCTTCGATGGTAGGCTTTGCGGTGATTTCATTTAAAGATAACGGGCTTGGCGGCTTAGTATCGCAAGGGATCGGGACGTCGAAGATCCAATTCGGGAACTTCGTTAAAAACCCGGCGATTTTTCTACCAACGATGTTGGCTGCGATGATGACCGGCCCGCTATCCACGGTTGTTTTTGGGATTGAAACGAACTCGCTTGGCGCAGGGATGGGGACTAGCGGGCTCGTTGGACAAATTCAAACGGTGTACGTGATGGGCGTCGATGCGCTATGGAAGATTGTGCTGATTCAAGTGTTGATTCCGGTAGCGATTAGTGTGCTAGTCTGGCGCTTCTTGTGTCGCATGCGCTGGATCAAGGACGGCGACATGACGTTGCCGCAGGGGTAACAAAAAAGAACGAGGCTCTGATGTGAGAATCGTTCTTTTTCTAAATTATTAAAGCATCTCAGCGCGTAGTTGCTCGTTTGTTTTGATTGATAGCAATGCTGGTGCGATGTCGAATACCGTCCTTGCCCCAGACTCGCCTTTTTGATTCAATCTATAGGCTGCGCGGGCGTAACAGACGAGCACTGCAGATGTGAATTCCGGGTTTGAATCTTCCGTTAGCGAGTATTCAATGGTATGTTTATTGCCGTCTAGCCCGGTTTCGCCACTTCTGATCACGAAGCCACCGTGTGGCATGGCGCTATGTTTCTCCTGTAGCTCATCTGCAGAGATAAAGGTGACGGTTGTATCATAATCTGCAAAATAATCCGGCATTGTTTTAATCGTTTCCGCAATTGCCGCTTGATCCGCATCTGGTTCTGCCACCACGTAGCACTCGCGTAAATGCTTATCCCGCGTCGTCAAAGAAGCCCCTTGGCCAGCGCGTGCTTGATTCACAGCCTCTTCAATGGGAACCGTGTATTGAACCGCATTCGCAACCCCTTTTATCCGGCGAATCGCATCAGAATGGCCTTGGCTTAACCCCGGCCCCCAAAACGTAAAGGTCTCTCCCTTTGGCAACACCGCTTCGGCGTATAACCGGTTAAGTGAAAACAAGCCAGGATCCCAACCGGCAGAAATGATGCTGATCGTTGACCCAACTGTTGCCGCTTTGTTTACATGGTCAAAGTGTTCCGGAATTTTGGCGTGCGTGTCGAAGCTATCGATTAAGTTAAAATGCGCCGCGATCTGAGGCGACTGTAAAGGCAAGTCCGTTGCTGAACCGCCACATAAAATCATCACATCGATTTTCCCTTTGTACGTTAAAATGTCAGCCATGTGCGCAGCTTGCACGCCTTCTGTTATTAACGTCAAAGAACTGGGGTCGCGTCTAGAAAAAACCGCCACTAATTCCATATCTGGGTTTTGTGCAAGTGATAATTCAACCCCACGCCCTAGATTTCCGTATCCGACAATGCCAATTTTGATTTTTTCCATGCGATCACGCTCCTAATGAATTAATTTAACCATTATATAAAACTGTTGTGGTTTTGTAAAGGGGCTATTCAGAAGGGAAATGGTTCTACGAAAGGCGATATTTTTTAATCTAGTGCTATAGAATCACAAAATTACCGTTTATTAGCAATAAAAAGCTTGAAAAAATGATGAATTTTGTTGAAAAGGCTTGAAAAACGTTGAAAGGACAGCTATAATTGACATAAGGGAAATGTCATTATTGCGATTACGAAAAAGAAAGGAGTGCGAAGAGATGAAGAAAAGATCAAGGTTATTTAAACTAGCGGCTTTCTTGTTAGCGTTAGCTCCAGTGGTTATGGAAGCATCAAGGAGTACAATATTTTTCTTTGGAGAACCTGAAATGCCAGTAAAACGAAAATAAAAATGCCCTTGTATGGTGTGATTGTGCCGGGGGCATTTTTTATTTATCTAATTTTCTTCGCTGTCTTCCGCAGAGATGTCAATTGAAACCGTGACATAATGGCTGTTGTATTTTTGTTCGTATTGGAAATAAGTTCTAATTTGAGCGTCAAACTCAACGCTCTGGAATTTTTTGACAAGCTGTTTTAGTTCGTAAAGGCCATCTTTATCCGAAACACTGCCTTGAAGCATATGACGCTGTATGTCGCTTAACGGATCTTCGCCGTGATAAGGGTTACTGACGGTTAAGATGAAGTTTTTTGTTAATACGACTAAGCTCACTACGATAGGACCTTCATCACCATGCTCCAAAGCATTATCAAAGAGAATGTCGAGCATGTACATCAGTTGATAGAAAAAGATTTTTTCATGTGCTTTATAGTTTAAATTGAGGACTAAGGGATTATCTTTATTCGCTTCTGATAATTTTCGATTAAGTAAGTTTTCTAATCGTTTTACGTGATTAACGACTGGCTCTGGTTGAGATATTGTTTGTACATCTGGTTGTTCAGCTGTTTCTTGTGGCACGATAACGGTTGTGACAACACCGTAAAAAAGGATGGTGAAAAAGGTGATGGCAGTGAGTGCATTTTCTACAATTGAATTTTCTTCTGCATTCAAAAAATACATTAACCCCAAGCCACTTACGAGAAGAGAAAAGACAATGATTTTAAGAAATAATTTCTTCTGAATGACGGCATAGAAAGCATGAAATTGTTTAATTTTCAAAAGGCAAACAATGACGATTAAAAAAGTGAGTATTTGCATAGCTAAGATAGACACAGGTTCACTTAAATCAAACAACAGTACCCTGAATAGCAGAAAACTAGGTAGCTGGGCGGTAGAAACAAACAGAAATGTAATACCAAATAAAATAACTGCGTTTACTATTTTATTTTTGGTGGTGTACATAATGAGGATTAGTATGGTAGCATGAAAAATGATGAGGTTCTTAAAGTGAACATTGTTAAAGTAGGAAAAACTTCCAACGCCAATTGCAAAAAGAAGACTGGTTATAATAATCTGCATGATTCGTTTTCTAGAGAATTCTTGCAAATCAATTTTAGGCATTATTAAGCTATGAACAACGGTATACATCATAAGGACATCAATCAGCTTTATGATGATTAAGACAATTAAATTCCCGGATACACTAGACATTTTCATCAACCCCGTTTCGTTATTTTTATATCAATAGTTAAGTTTAATAAAATTGTAAACTATTACAATAGAATTTGCAACATTAAAATGCGAAAAAATACAATATTCACTCGTTTGTTTTGTGACTTTTGCGGTAACAACATGCATTAGATGTCAAATTGGGCTTTAAGCGTCGACATGACTTTTCTTAAGTGGTCAGCGGTTGCCTTTAATTCGAGCGCAAAAGTTTGGATGGTTCTGCCGTTCATCGCTTGTTTAATTGAATTTGCGAGCTCGTCGTACGATGTGGCTAATGTGTTTAAGATTTGAATAATGGCCATTACGGCGTTTTTTTTTGAGGTTAATTCACTGTGTGAATACAGGGCTTCTTGAATATCTGTCAACAAGCCTTGGGAGATGCCGGTGAGCGAGTTTCGGAAGGCGATGGCGTGTTTGAGGGTTGTTTCAAAGGCTTCTACCCATAATGTTATTTGGCTATTAATGGTTTCGATGTCGCCTAGGATGTCTTTGGGAATGTAATGGCTAAGTGGGAGGCGGATTTGCGGGGTGGTCGTTTCGCTGTCAACGGATGTGACGTGATGATGGGTTAGGGCGTGCCAATGAAAAAGGGTGCGTTGCAAATCGTCGCAACGGGTAAGGATGCGCTGACAGTGATTAATAAGGGTGTCGTTTAATGGTTGTATCCGGTGGGTGATGCTTTGCATGAGGTCGCGGTGTCGAAGTTCTGCTTGTGCTTGTCGTGCGCTGGTGATGCTTTCGCTTTCTGCTAATCGTGTGGCTTTTTTCAAAGGATGTCGCTCTGAAGCGATGAGTGTGTTTGAAGATGCAGCGCTGGTGTCAATGTGAGAAGCTGTGTAAAATCTGAAGGCGAGTTCTTGGTCGAGCTTTTGGGCATTCATCGCCATCATTAAGGCGTTGGTTGCAAGCTCAGCTCCTTTTAGTGATCCGGTGCCGATGTTATGCTTCATCGTTGCTAACACGTCTTTGATGGTTTGGGAGATGGCATCGGTTAGCAAGGTGCTTCGATGGTTGCCGTAGCCACGTAAAACGTCTCTTATATGTGCGACTAGTGCGTTGAAGTTTCCGGCGTAGATTTGCGAGGGAGGTGCACTACTTTTAAGGGGGAAAAAAGAAAAGCTGGATGGAGCAACGTGGTTTTCAAGCGGATTTTGATCGACTTCTTTATCAAGTGTTTGCACGGCTTGTTGCACGTTAAGAAACGCATGGCTCAGGCGTTGTCTAGACCAAGCGACGCCTTCAAATAGCCAGATGGTTGAGCCATCGGTATCGGGGTGCCGAGTGATAAATCGACTGATGAAGTCAGACGGCAACGACGCTTGTTTTAAACGGTACCAGACACCGCTGTTCAACTCTGAGCGACCGTAACTTCGTGGGAAGGCGTCGTGCAGTTTGTCGTAACCACTGTTGATCAATTTGTTAAACGTTTGATCAACCAACCGAGTTAATCGGTTTGTCCGATCTGCGGCAACGCCTTCGTTGCGTTGATAACTAAGTTGGCTCAGTTGTTTGATCGCTTCGAAGCTTTCGTTGTTCAACTGTAACAAGCGATGTGATATTTCTTGGAAAGCAGCGACGTCTATCTGAATACGAATACCAGCAAACGGGTTTCTTGGTAGGCGAAAACGAGTAGGAATCGTAAATTCACCACGACTAAATTGAATTCTCAATGTCGCAGCGTTGTTTTGGGCGGCTTCAAATTCATCCCACACTTCGCTTATAAAGGTTTGGTTACTAGTGAGTCGAAAATTAGCATTCGCGTGACCGGTGCCGTGAGGCACAACGAAAAGGCTACCGATAAAGATGGGTGCTAATAAATGAAACAACGTGCCGAAGGGACCGTTTCCTTGTAAAAAATCATCGTGTGTGACAAATAGGATGGGCTGCGTGGTGGCATTTTCGACAATCGCCGTCAGCCAGTTGCTCGACCACAGGCCAGAGACCGCAGAAGGGTTAAAGACCAGCGAAGGAACGTCATGCATCATGCCAAGAATGGCAGCGCAAGCACCCCCTAATGAATGACCGGTGAAAAGGTGAACGTTCCCCAAGTCCGTTAGCCAGTTATTCACACCGCGCAAGTATAATTCAGAAATGCCGCCACTTACCAACATATCGGTGTTAGTACTGATGTCATCTAACGTTTGCGACCGGTTGCGCAAATTAGTTCCGGCAATCCCGACGACGATCTGTTCTTCCGCATTTTTGAACGCAAAGGCGTTGGCAGTCGGAAAAAACAAGCTGAGATCAATTGGTTCTTCGACGCGTGAGGGGTCTAGTGGGTATGTCCAATCCCTCACCGGCGGCGGTCCAGCGATGGGAGGTGAAAAATGAAAATCAACTAGTGCTAGGCTTGTTGGAAAGGCTGTGAAATCGGCTTGTCGTCTGAGCCACTCGTTGTTAATATAGTCTAAAAGATGTTCCGGTGTGACGTGATCGAAACTGCCGCGATACAGCGCATCTTCAAGCAAATAAACAACGCCTTGAATCCAAGTTGCTTCAATCGCTAAGCACTGTTCTTGTGTGTGTTTCATTTGGCATCACTTCCGGTTTGATCGTGATCGTTTTGAGCGTTTATTTTCATGGTGACTTTCACCGCTTTTAAGCCTAACCAGATGATGAGGGGAACGTAAAAAGGGAGTGCAAAAGCGAAAAGATAACGCCCATCCGCAGACAGCAGAATGTCTAGGGTGATCATAAAAAGAAGCACACTATAAATAGCTAGCATTCCTTTTCTTATGGTGTGTGCGAAACCTTTCATCGCTGGTCGCCTCCGGAAATTTTGTATCTGCTAACTTTACCATGTTTTTTAAGTTTTTCCTAGCTGTATGATGACATTGATTTTGTGAAAATCATGACATTTCGTGACATTTCATGACTTTTTGTGATTCGACTTTAACGAGCCTTTTACGTTAGGTAAGAAGAGGAACGGTTGGTTGAAAATTAAAAAATCATGTTTTTTCTTACTCTTTTATGTTTTCGCATGATTTTAAACGATTTTATTGCAAAAAAATGTTTGACAACAGGGGTAAAATTTGGGATAATATTGTGATGGTATTCGGGCAATTGCAGCTTTGAAATGATTTCATTCGAAGATAGTAGAAAAGTTGAGGAAAGTCCATGCTCACACAGTCTGAGATGACTGTAGTGCCCGCGCCTAGCGAAACGATAAGCTAGGGAAACTTTTAATAAGTTGACGGCTGAGAACAGACCTAAACCGCCAGGCACGGTCTTAGTATCTTTAAAAGTGCCACAGTGACGATGCTGACGAGGAAACTCATCAGAGTGGAACGGGTAAACCCCGCGAGTGAGAAACCCAAATTTGGTAGGGGCACCTTTATCGCAGAAATGAATGTAGATAAGGGACTGTCGAGGACGCTTGTTCTGGTGCAGTAGACAGATAATTGCCACTTTCATTTGGAGGCATCTGAATGAGAGCACAAAACATGGCTTACAGAATACCATTTATGCTTTTATTTAATTGTAATAAAAACCAGTTCCCCAGACTAAAATCATGTGATTTTGGTAATAATGAATGTTAAGGTCAATATACCCGAAGAAGTTGAAGAACCTATCAGGAGGTGCTTAGCGTGGATTTCTCTAACGAATCGCGTAATTTGCAAATTGCTAACTACTTAGAAACATTAAGACTAGAACAAAACATGACCATTGAGCAACTATCAGATGCAAGTAATATTCCGACTGTCCATTTAAAATCAATCGAAGAGGGCCGTTTTGCTAGATTTGATGATTTTTATTTGAAAATGTATTTAAAGAAATACACGCAAACGCTTGGTGTGGATTTTGAACAATTGTACGCTTATGCCCTTCAACAGCCGGTTGAGGAACTTCCTGAGGCAGGAACCATTGATCTGACGGCTGTCGAGGCGGCGCCGAATGCTTCAAGTGAGGCGCAGTCTGTTTCGATTGAAACACCTGCTAGAGACGTTAAAAACCAACGGCCAATCACGAAAGTGGCATCACCTGCTTTACTTTCCTCGTTGCAACAGACGCCGAGCAAGTATAAACCAAAGAAAAGCTTTGCGAAAGTGTTAGTTGTGTTGTTTTTGATTGCTTTGATCGCCGTCTTTTTGTTCTTTGCGATCGATTTCTTTAGAAATGTAGGCAATCGCAATGTGGAGCCAGAGGTTCAACCGCCAATTATTGATGTTCCTGATGACATTACGGTTGGCCATGACGATGACGAAGATGATGAGTTATACGACGATGAAGAGATCACAGAACCTGAAGAAGTGACGGAACCTGAACCGTCGCCTGAGGATGATACGCAGATCGAGTTTGATGAACAAGATGGGATCAATCAGCGATTTAACGTTGTGACATCACTGGATGAGGTTGAGTTGCGCATTGAACACCATTCTGGGGTTAACTGGGTAGGTGGTGGCTTCCTTAGCGGTGCACCATTAATCAATGCTACTTATGGTGAGTCGAACGATTTGGAAGAAACGTTCTCTGTTGAGAATAACGATGTTTTCAGATTAACTGCGGGTGCTTTCCAGACGATTGAAGTCATTTTCATCAACGGTGTAGAAGTACCATTTGTTCCAAGCGATGTGATTGGTCCGCAAAACTTCTACTTTACTTTTGAGATTGATTAAGGAGTAGGGCGATGAACATTGCAAACAAATTAACTATTTTACGAATCGTCTTAGTTCCGTTTTTTATCCTTTGCTTTTACTTGGCGTTTTTGGATGAGCCATTGGTGGTGGCGGGCTTTGAGACGACTTATGCGAATGCGGTGGCGTTGCTTATTTTCTCAGCAGCGGCGGCAACGGATTGGCTGGATGGCTATTTAGCACGCAAGTTAGATTTAATCAGCGATTTCGGTAAGTTTATGGATCCCCTTGCGGATAAGATGTTAACGACCGCCGCGTTCTTGGTTTTTATTAACCAAGGCTTAGTGGCAAGCTGGGTTGTGTTCATTATTTTGACCCGGGAATTTATCGTGAGTGGGTTGCGCATGACCGCTGCTTCAAAGGGCGTCGTGATTGCAGCAGGTTGGTCAGGCAAGTTTAAGACGGTCTTGCAATTTATCGCGATCATTGTGTTGCTCGCTGATCCGAGATTGACGGTTGTTAATCAGGTTTTAATTTATGCGATGACCGTTGCAACGGTCTATTCGGGTGGCGAATACGTCCTTCAAAATTTAAAAGTGCTGCGGTAGTGGCTTGACGATTGGAAATGTCTAGTGATAGGCATTTTTTCTTTGATGCTTGAAACGATCTGATGATTGGTGAACGATTTAGAAGTGAGTCGGTTGGGGAAAAGCCACTGGAAACGTAGAAAACGTGTTTTAGTGGCTCTAATCAGTCAGATTGACCCAAGAAAAGCCACTGGATCGTGAGATTTTCGATTTCAGTGGCTCCCAGAGCTCAAAAACGTTCAATAAGAGCCAATGAAATCTTGTTTTTCGCAAACCAATGGCTTTTGGATATCAATTTTGAGTTAGGAAGTCAAAAAACTCTTGTAAAATTTTGCATTTTTGTTTGAATTTTGATAGAATAGAAGGATGATTAATTATCCGCATAAGAAAACAACCACTATCAAACATTCTAACCAGCAAGTAGGCCGTCAGCAAGCGGTCGATTTTGGGCGGCGTGGGATGTCGTTTGAGTCACAGATTGTGAAGGTGAACGAGTATTACCTCGCCTCGCAAAAAGCGGTGATTCACAAGAAACCGACGCCGGTGCAAATTGTGAAAGTTGATTATCCGAAACGATCAGCGGCCACGATTACCGAAGGGTATTTTAAGACGCCTTCGACGACGGACTTTAACGGTATCTACCGAGGGGTCTACGTTGACTTTGAAGCGAAGGAGACGACGAACAAAACGTCCTTTCCGCTTGTGAACGTTCACGCGCATCAGATGAAGCACATTTTTGCGGTGGCAGAGCACGGTGGGTTGGCCTTCTTATTAGTGAAATTTTCCGTGTTGGATGAAATCTATTTACTCACGAGTGATACTTTGCTTTCCTTTTGGCAAGAATATGAAAAAGGGGATCGCAAATCGCTTAAACGAGAGGAAATCATGACATCTGGGTATTTAGTGCCAAGCAACACCTACCCGAGTGTCGATTATTTAAAAGTTGTCGATGAAATAATAAATAATAAAGCCTTTAAGGATGGTTATTAATATGAAAAGAGTACAAGATAAAACAATTAGAAATGCGAGAATGAATAAGGTGGAGAGAAAGCGGCATTGGAAGTCAATTGGGAAGACGGCTTTCTTGATGTTTTTGGGAGCCATTATTGCAGCGGGATTCTTTGCTAGTCGCTGGGTAATGGGCGTTTTAGCAGAAACACCGGATTTAAACGTCAATCTCATTGTTGCAGCGAATTCAACACAAATTGTTGATGCTGACGGAAACGTGTTTCATGAAACGGGTGTCAATCGTGAATGGGTTTATTTACACGACATTTCACCGGTGATGATTGATGCGATTCTAGCGATCGAGGATGCCCGCTTTTTTGAGCATTACGGTGTAGACTGGACCAGAACGTTAGCAGCGCAGGTGTTTAATATTGAAACGTTTATTCATGGAACGGACGGCTTGCAAGGGGGGTCTACGATCACACAGCAGTTAATCAACCAAACGCACCTTCTATTCGAAGATGGGCAACGTGATGTGTCGATTGAGAGAAAGATGCAAGAAATGTTATTGTCTTTTCAAATTGAGAGAATCTTATCAAAAGATCAAATTTTAGAAGCTTACTTAAACTACTCGCCATTTGGTGGTGGGATTTATGGGGTTCAAGCAGCAGCACAGTTTTACTTTGGTGTGAACGCAAGTCATTTAACGTTATCACAAGCGGCGACGTTAGCTGGCCTTGTGCAATCACCTAATCAATTTCGTCCGGACTGGAACCCGCATTTCACGGAGGTACGAAGAAACGAAGTGCTTGATATGATGTACCGTCATGGGTATATCAATGCCACGCTTCGCGATTTAGCGGCAGCGGAGCCGATTACGGATTTGCTTGTTTATTATACGAGTACGACGATGGAAGAAGATGAAATGTTTATTGACTACGTTAACTTAGTCCTTGAAGAAGCTTATAACGTTTGGGGTATTGGTGCACACGATGGGTATCGTATTTATACGTACATGGACCCAGCGATTCAAGAAAATGTGTTTAATGCTTTTACAACCAACGACGTTGTCAATTGGCCGAACGATCATCGACAAGGTGCTGCGATTGTGGTGGAAACACAGACGGGTTATATTCGTGGCCTTGCGGGACGCGACTTGCAACGAGCGCTTCGAGAAGATTACGTTCCAGGGATGGAGCGTGGTCGTGTGATGGCGACGGACCTTACTAGGTCAATCGGTTCTACTTCCAAGCCGATTTGGGCATACGGCCCAGCGATGGAATTTTTAGGTTGGGGGCCTGGAACGATGCTTGATGATGATTTGTTTGCTTATGGCAATGGTGTGCTTGTTCGTAACTGGTCACGCGAGCACGATGGGCGTGTCACGATGAGACAAGCGATGGCACCTTCGTGGAACCCACCGGCACTACAAGCATTCAATGCTGCAGTGAATCACGATGCTGATGCGGTTCATGAATTTATTACACGTTTAGGATTCCCAGAAGATGAAGCTCGCTTGTATGAATCTTATGCGATTGGCGGGAATACGGACGGATTTGCACCCATTCATTTAGCGGGTGCGTACGCAGCATTTGGGAACACAGGGATTTATAACGAGCCGCGTTCGATTTTTCGCATTGTGGCACCTGATGGCACTATTTATTATTGCCCATCAGAAGTGCCAGTTGCAGAAGGGCAGGAACCAGCAGCACCGTTTCGCTCGGAACGTGCGATGAGCGAAGTAACGGCTTATTTGATGACCGATACCCTTAGAACAACGGTTACTGGTGATCAGAATCGTGGTGAGTATCGACTTGCAACTGCAACACTTGCTAACATTCCAGATTGGTTTATTGCAGCAAAGACAGGAACAACTGACCTTGAAGGTGCGCGTTTAGAACACCCAGGGTTGATTCCAGGCGATGCAGTTGGAGATGTTTGGATTGCGGGTTATACGCAGGAGTACACATTAGCTGTTTGGGTAGGCTATGAATCGGTTGCTGTATCCATTGAAACCGGTCACTTTTTAAGAGATGCGGCGGGGCAGATGCCTAATAATTTGTTTAGAGGCATTATGGGACGCATCGAGCATGAAGAACCGTGGCGTCGACCAGAACGGCCAGCTGGGATTTTTGAAGCGCCATTCGAATTGATGGGTGGCGATCAAATTGGCGTCACTTGTTCACCAGGTGCAGCAACACCTGGCGCATTTGAGAGGTGGGAATTATTCCAAGCTGGCCATGGCCCAGCTTGTGTGTCTACAAGGTTCACGTTACCTGATACCCCAACCAATTTTGCGGTAAGTGCGACAGGAACAACACTAGAGTTCACTTGGGATCACATTGATGATTTACCGATGTCGCTTGAAGAAGCACAATCGACATTGTCTAGCGTTCGTGCAGCTACGCAAAGCGCGACACACATCAGCGACGCTCTTCGCAACCCAACCGAAGGGCAAGCAGCGATGATGGTGAGACAAATTGAAGCGATCGGTGGCACTGAATACGTCGTCATCGGAAACCTAGCTAGTGGAGGCACCATGGAGCTAGGAAGCACAACAGACAACTATTTAGACGTTGACGATTTAACGTTATCGCAACTTGCTGGGATTGCTTCGTTCCACGTTGTGACGAGATTTGAAGAAGGCGGGCAAATGAGTGAGCCATCGAACGTGGTACAAAACCAAAATCTCATTGACGAATCCGAGTTTGAAATTACAATTCCGCCAATGAATGGATGGACGCTGGTCATGTTCCAAGAATGGCGACTTGACAATGGTATTTCAGCGACAGCGTATCTCATTGAGCAGGAGCATTCAGATACGGTACAAGTAGGTCGCATCATTAGAACGAACCCAACCGGGACCATGGAGCCGAATGAAGTGATCACCCTCTTTGTTTCGAGCGGTCCAGAACCAGCAACACCAGACGATGAGTTCCCAGGAATACCAGGTTTGCCAGGGGACGATGACCCGGACACAGGTGGCCCGGCTTCTCGTTCAGGCATTACACAATTTATGTCAAACTTTTTATCACAAGAAGGTGTTTTACCTCGACGTGAGGAGTAGATGAAGCAACACTAAAACCACACCGCATTCAACCGAAGCGGTAGTGCACAGAAGTGTTAGTCGATCAACTTGCAATAATAAATAAAAATAATCATCGTACCCATCCGGGACGACAGAGGAGTTTTGAAACATGAATAATAAACAGAAGACACGTTTTATGGTGCTGACGGCAGCTTTTATTAGCATCCACATTGTCATGACAGCCATCCCGTTTTTAGGGTTTATCCCCCTTGGTGTGATTAACATTACCACTTTGCACATCCCGACGATTTTAGCGGGCATTCTGCTAGGAGTTAAGGGGGGAGCGACCATTGGGTTGACGTTTGGGATTGTCAGCGTCACCAATGCGACGCTTCGCCCGGGATTAACATCCTTCTTGTTCTCACCGCTTGCACCAGCGCCCGACGGTTTTAGTGGCAACCCCTTAAGCTTAGTGATTGCCATTGTGCCACGGGTGTTGCTGGGTGTCTTAGCAGCGCTGATTTATCAATGGCTGAGAAATGAGAAATGGAAAATACCAGCACCAGTAGCCACCGCGATCACAGCTGTCACAGTAACGTTGTTGCACACGGTCATGGTGCTTGGTTTGATTTTCGTTATTTTTGTCGAGCCATACGCAGCGGCTTTAAGCTTAGCTGGTTCCCGCGCTGTGCTCGCCTTTCTAGGCGTGGTGGCGGTTCAAAACGGGATTCCTGAGGCCATATTGGCAGGTGTATTGATTACGAAATTGGTTCTCATACTTGAACCAAAGGTAAAAAGGATGATGAGCTAATGGGAGAAAAAAAAGTGATTGTATTAGGGGTGACGGGTGGCATTGCGGCGTATAAAAGTGCGCAGCTTGCGAGTAACCTGTTAAAAAAAGGGTACGACGTTCACGTTGTGATGACGAAAAACGCAACGGAATTTGTGACCCCTTTAACCTTTGAAGTCTTAACAAACAATAAAGTTGCGGTCGATACGTTTGACCGCAATTTTGACTATAACGTGAATCACGTCAGTTTAGCGAAGAAGGCCGACCTGTTCGTGGTGGCGCCGGCGACGGCGAATGTGCTGGCTAAGTTCGCTGCTGGTGTGGCGGATGATATGCTGAGCACGTTGTATCTCGCGTTTAACTGTCCGACGTTAGTTGCGCCCGCGATGAACACCGCCATGCTTAACCACGTTGCCACGCAGCGCAATAGGGAACAACTTAGGCAAGACGGTGTCCACTTCATAGCGTCTGGCGTGGGCTATTTAGCGTGTGGCGACGTGGGTGCCGGCCGCTTGGCTGAGTTGTCCGATATCGAGGAAAAGATCGCTGACATCCTGTTCGCTACGCACGAATGGGCAGGGAAAAAAGTGGTCATCACGGCAGGTCCGACGAGGGAAGCCCTTGATCCAGTAAGGTTTTTGAGCAACCGTTCGACCGGAAAGATGGGCTATGCACTGGCCCGCCAAGCGAAGCGTAAGGGAGCAGATGTGGTATTGATTGCCGGTCCGACGGGGCTTAAGGAACCTCACGGGGTAAGTGTGAAGCACGTCACATCGGCAGCCGAGATGCATAGCGCATCGATGCAGCACCGCGATTTCGATTATTTTATCGCTGCTGCTGCCGTCTCTGATTATGCACCAACAGAAATTGCCGAGCAAAAACTAAAGAAAAAAGAGTTGAAGGGGGCACCCGTGCTGGCGCTTGCGCAAACGAAAGACATCGTAGCGGAGGTTGCAGCACAAAAAAAAGCTCATCAAATCGTGGTGGCCTTTGCGATGGAAACCGAAGATTTGTTAACGAATGCCCGGTTGAAGTTGCAGCAGAAGCAAGTCGATCTGGTGGTTGCCAATGATTTGCATGAAGAAGGCGCTGGGTTTGCCGGCGATACGAATAAGGTGACATTGGTCACGCAGGGTGACGCGACGACGCTTGCGTTGATGAGTAAGGACGAGGTCGCAACTGAAATTTTGAAGAGAATGGAGCAATTAGTGTGATTACAGTAATCGATGTGGGGAATACGAACATTACAATTGGGGTTATGGACGGCATGGACATCATCGCCAGTTTTCGTTTGACAACCAGCCAGCGACGGACTTCGGATGAGTTTGCGGCTATTTTTTACGCTTTGTTTCACGGAAAGGGCATCGACGAGGCACAAGTAGAAGGGGTTGTCATTTCTAGCGTAGTGCCGAAGATCATGCATTCGTTACGAAATTCGATTTATAAGTTTTTTGACTTGGAACCGATCATTGTCGGTGCGGGCGTGAAGACCGGGATTCAGATTAAGACGGAAAACCCAAAGGCGGTCGGCGCAGATCGCATCGTTGATCTGGTGGCTGGGCATTATTTGCACGAAGGGCCGTTGATTGTCATCGATTTTGGCACGGCGACGACGTACGATTATTTAAGCGGGGACGGGACGTTTGAATTCGGATTGATTTCACCGGGGATTGAAACGTCAGCGATGGCACTCTGGAACAAGGCGGCGCAGCTTTCGGAGATTGAGATTAAGAAGCCTAACAGTATCCGATGCAAAAACACCATTACGAGTATGCAGGGCGGTTTAGTCTTTGGTTATATTGGGCAAACTGAATATATCATTAATAAAATCAAAGAAGAAGTCGGCGAGGCGAAAGTGATTGCCACAGGCGGTCTTGGGCGGATTATTTATAACGGGACCGACGTGATTGACGAGTACGATCCGAACTTAAGTTTTAAGGGTATGCGGATTATCTATGATAAGAACTGTGGGAACTAGATGAAATGCCAAAAGTGTGTGGGGATGCGATGTTTCGCTGGTGCGGTTTTGTTGAAATATCAACAAATCGAGCTAAAACGTAAAAAAGTTGATATTTTATTGATATAGAATCATCGACAATGTCAACAAATCGCGCTAAAACACAAAAAAGTTGATATTTTACAGGTGTAGATTCATCGATAATGTCAACAAATCGCGTTAAAACACAAAAAAGTTGACATTCCACTGGTGTGGAATCATTGACAATGTCAACAAATCGCGCTAAAACACAAAAAAGTTGACATTCTGCCGTCGAGCGAACATTGAAGTTTAACAAAACAGCAGAAATTAGTAAAGACTAGTAAACAAGGGAGCAGATTAAATGCAAACAGAGACAACTGGGAACATCACAACGATAAACACGACCAAATTTAAGACGACGCTGCTCAAAGTGGCGTTTAAAGCGAACTTAGAGCGCGAAACAATCACCTCGCGTTTATTATTATCGGCGATTTTAAGAAATTCAAGCAGCACTTACACGTCGAAAAAAGCACTCAACGCTGCGCTTGAAGACTTATACGGTGCCTCACTCTCAACCTCAGCGAAAAAGCAAGGTCAGACGCACGTGGTGAGTTTTTACTTACAGATTTCAAACGAGAAGTTTTTAACCGCTGCACCGCCGTTATTTGAGGACGCGCTGAAAGTGTTGAGCGAAGTTTTGCTGAATCCACGCATCGAAAACGGCGCGTTCAATAAAGAAGTCGTGGCACTGGAGAAGCGGATGCTAAAAGAAGACATCGAATCGATTTACGACGACAAAACGAGTTACGCTTTGAAAAAAATGGTGGCCGCGATGTGCGCCGATGAAAAATTCGGCATCAGCGGCGACGGCTACATCGAAGACTTAAAAAACATCGATGAAAAAACATTAGTGTCAACCTATCAGTCGATGATGACGGGTGACGAAGTACAGATAACGGTGCTCGGAGACGTCACCCATGACGAGATTGTGTCGCTAGCGAATCAACACTTTAAGGTGGAAAACGACATGCGCCCTGCTTTAAGTGCGGTTGATACGGAGGAAAAAGCAGTGGCGGATGTGGCGCATCTTTCT
>WRAJ01000024.1 GCA_009780245.1 Turicibacter sp. | reverse complement strand
TATGAGATCAAAGAAGCCGTTTTGAATGCTAAACATTTCGGAGTGCCTCAAAACCGAGAGAGAATATTTTTAATAGGTATTAGAAAGGATTTGAAAGTTGGCCACGAATGGTGCTTCCCAACACCAAGCATTACCCTAGAAGAAGAGTTTTTGACCCTAGAAGATGCGATTGGTGATTTACCAAGTTTAATAAATGGTGAAGCGAAAGTTAATTATGAAAGAGAAGCCTATAGAAAATATCAGACTTTGATGAGAGCAGCGAACGCTGATTTAACTTATCACATAAATGGTCGTAATGGTGAAAGAATGCTTAAAATTATGGAGGCTGTTATTCCAGGTGAAGGGCGGGATTACATAAATAATCTTGTTGAAACCGGTCAACTAGATAAGGAATGCTATCTAACATCGGGATATGTTAATACTTATGGGAAACTCTGGTGGGATAAGCCGTGCTCTACCATAACAAATAACTTATCTGCTCCTTCTTCACTGAGATGCATTCATCCACTACAGAGTCGTGCGCTTACTCCGCGAGAAGGTGCAAGAATACAATCTTTTCCAGATTCATTTCAATTTGTGGGTGGTAGAGAGAGTGTAAATACCCAGATCGGAAATGCTGTTCCACCATTGTTGGCTATGGCATTTGCTAAAGAAATAAAATCTTTTCTAGAAAATCTAAGTTAGATGGTGAGGAAATTTTATGATAGATAATTTAAATAAAATACCATTCAATTTTTCTTATTCAGCTTTAAACCTTTTAGGGAAACAAATGTATACAAACAAGTGGAGTGCTATATCAGAATTAGTTGCAAATGGCTTAGATGCAGGAGCAGAAACAATAAGGATATATATTAACTCAACTCAAAAAGAAAGTTCTGTTATTGAAATTTTTGATGATGGCAGTGGTATGAGCTATGAAGATTTGCGCGACAAGTATACACTTATAGGTAGAAACAAAAGAGAAAGCGACTCTTTAATTTCAGATAAAGTAAAAGGACGAAAAGGGATTGGGAAGCTTGCAGCACTTTATTTATCAAAAAAATATTATATTGTGACCAAACATGAAGGGACTGAGTCAGCGTGGCTTTTAGATTCCTCTGGTGCTGCTGATTCAGATATCCCTACATTAACTGCAATAAGTATATCAGATATCGAAATTGATAACAAAGAAATCTGGAGTACCTACAAAAAAGGTACTCTGATTAAACTAGCTAATGTTGACATGAAAGGCTTTGCGGAAAAAAAACTCGATGCTTTACAAAAACGAATTGCCGATTATTATTTACTAGATAAATTAGAGGCAGAAATAAAAGTTGCATATGTTACACAAGACAATAATCAAGTTGAGTATAAACCTGTTAGAAAAGAGGTTGCATTTAAAAACTTCTATGCTTTTTTTGAGAATAATGATTCAAAACGAAACGAACTTGCTGAAGCGGTGTATTTAGCTCCTCAGAGAGTAAATAGGGTAGATGTTTTATTACAAAAAAGAGAGGTTGTCATCCTCACACTACAAGAAATTCCTAAGGCAAAGATCAACGGAATTGCAAAAATCTTAAATTCAGAAGGAGTATTAATAGAGGTACCCTATGAATTAAAGGGTTGGATAGGCATCCACGCCACAATAGCTGAATTAGCAAAGGAAAATGACCAAAGATTTACAAAAAACCAAGTGTATAGTCCTAATAGACTTAAACTATATATTAGAGACAAACTCGCAGTTGAAAATCTTTTAGATTCTAGATATATTTCCAATAATCAAGCGGGAGCAAATTATATTGAAGGTGAGATTACTTTTGATGTTTTAGATGATGATCGTTTGCCCGATATTTCTACGACCAGTCGGGAAGGCCTGACTACTAGTGATGAGAGAGTACAATTACTCATCGAAATTGTAACCCCAATTATAAATAGACTCATCATTGAAAGGCAAAAAATTTCAGATATAATGAGGGAAGAACAAGCAGCTATTGAAAAAAAAGAAGAAGAAGCAATGAGAGCTCTTAAAAAAGCAGAGGAAGAAGCTTTAAGAACAGCAGAAAAAGAAGCTGAAGCGGCTGAAATTTCACTAATATTAGCTTTGGAAGCAGAAGAGGAAAAAGAAAAGGCTAAAAGAGCAGAATTCGAGCAAAGGCAGGCACGTGAACAAGCAGAAAAAGAAGTTGAAAGCTTAAAAAATCAAAATCAACTTAAAGATATACTGTTAAACGAAAGTGATCCAAAAAAAGAAAAGCTACTGACACATGAATTAAACATCATTAGTCGAAAAATCGATGGGACAACAAGACGAATTATTAAAGGATTCTCTCATGTTGAAGATTTTGATCAAATGTATCCACACCTTCTTTCTTTGAAAGAGTGTTCTGATAGATTAACAACAATTAAGAGGCAATTTTTAAAGTTGAATACGCATGATATCATTGGACCTAGAAGTATAGATTTGAAAAATTATTTAAAAAACTATTTTTCTAATATTTCTCCAGAGAATGTTGATTTATCAATAAGCGAAAATCCTTTCGTAGTGAAAGAAGTAGATTTTTTTGACCTAGGAGTTATTTTTGATAACTTAATAACAAATGCGGCTGAAAGAAATGCAGAATATGTTAAAGTCACTTTTTTAGATGATGAAAAAAACATAGTAATAGAATCAAATACAGGACCTATAGATGTTTGGCCAGAGTCAGATATTTTTAAACTAGGAGTTAGCTCAAAAAAAAATGGGAGCGGGATTGGTTTATTTCTTGTACGAAAAATTTGCGAAAAATTTGGTTGGTCAATAAATCTAGTAACGGATGAAAATTTAGTAAAATTTATAATTGACTTGGAGGGTCTCCAATGAGAAAAAATGTAGAGATTGTATGGTTAGAAGACAATATTAATGATGTGGATCACGAAGAACGTGTCGAGCATGTTGAAGAAAAAATTAAAGAAAAAGGATATGTACCTAATATTATTACAGCACCCACACTTCAGATTGCTCAAGAACTTATTTTAAACCCTGAAACAAGAATTGACTTTTTTGTATCTGATTATAATTTAGGTGAGAATGAAAAAGGAGAGCCTGAGACAGGTCTTGATTATCTACTAGAAGTTAGAAAGAATAAAAGTTTTAAAGAATTTTTCATTCTATATTCGAATAACACCAAAGAAACTATAACAGCTGGTTTGATTGAGAAATTGAATGAAGAGAAAATCAACACCAATCTATTTTCTAACTTCGCATTTATATCCCTAGATGCATCTTTGGTTCAAATTGAAAATGAATTTTCAAATGCTATTGATACTTGCCTAAGTCGGTGGGACGAGTTGAATGCTATTCGAGGAATGTACATGTATGAACATGCTGAGTTAGAGTACGAATTAAGAGACAAACTTCGAATTAAAAGTGAAGAACGTATTGATTATAAAGTCTTGTTTAATAGGTTTAAAAGTAATTTTAAACAACAATCTTCTCTTTACAAAAACAAAAATCTTAAGAGGGTTTTTGATGATATTTTTGCCGATTGGGATAATTCTATCGAAGAAAGAAATTTATTAGCTCACGCAAAAGAAAAATATGATTCTCAAGCTGGCTTTTTCCTACAGTCAGAGCTAAATAATAGAGTAAAACTTCACGAAAATCAGTTAGATAAGAAGCGCAGAGAATTAGTAAAATTAAAAGAAATTGCTTTAAAGATAATCAAAGAACCAGGACGTGTTACATCTTATGTATCAAATACAAAAGTCAGTTAATGTCCAGTCTTCTTAAAGAGAATATATCACCAAAACAATGGAGGATTATAATGAATAAATACCGTGTATTTGTAGAAAAGAAAGAAGCGTTTAAGACGGAAGCGAGGAGTTTATTATCTGATTTGAATGGATCGTTAGGTTTAAGCCTGACGGATGTTCGCATTGTGAACGTCTATGATTTGTTCAATGTGACGCGTGATGATGTTAGGGTTGCGAAGGAAAATGTTTTGTCTGAGGTTGTGGCGGATGATGTGTTTGATGCATTGGACGTGAGTGGGTTGGTTTTCTTTGCGACGGAATTTTTGCCAGGGCAATACGACCAGCGTGCGGATTGGGCGCAGCAGTCTTTGCTTTTATTGACGGGGAATGAGGAGGCTGTGGTTAAGTCTGGAAAGGTGATTATTTTAGATGGTGCTCGTGATGGCGACCTTGAAAAAGTTAAGAAGTTTGTTATTAACCCCATTGAAGCACAGGAGTTGGATTTAAATGCGCCACTTACGTTGCCGGAGCTTGGAACACCGGCAGCAGTGCCTGTTTATGAAGGGTTTAATGCCCTAGACGAAGCTGGGCTTGAGGCGTTTTTGAATGAGCACGGAATGGCGATGACGCTGGCCGACTTAGCACATATTCAGAAATATTTCCGCGAGGAAGAGCAGCGCGAGCCGTTTGAAACTGAGATCAAAGTTTTAGACACGTACTGGTCAGATCATTGCCGCCATACAACTTTCGAAACCATCTTAAACGATGTGACATTCGAAGAAGGGAATTTCCAAGCTGCGATGCAAGCCGCTTTTGATGAGTATTTAGCGATGCGTGAATTTGCGCATGGCGATCGCATTGGCGTGAAACCGATGACGTTAATGGACATGGCGACAATCGCTGGGCGTGAACAACGCAAATTGGGGACGCTTGATGATATGGAAGTGTCAGATGAGATCAACGCATGTAGCGTGTATATTGACGTTGAAGTTGACGGTAAGATTGAGCCTTATTTGCTCATGTTTAAAAATGAAACGCATAATCACCCGACGGAAATTGAACCGTTTGGTGGTGCTTCAACGTGTATTGGTGGTGCGATTCGTGACCCGCTATCGGGCCGTTCTTACGTGTACCAAGCGATGCGCATTTCAGGTGGCGCGGATATTACCGAAAAAATCGCAGACACGATGGCAGGCAAATTACCACAGGTGACGATTTCGAAAGTCTCAGCGCACGGGAATTCTTCTTACGGAAACCAAATCGGGCTCGCAACTACGTTCGTCCGTGAGA
Organism: Turicibacter sp.; assembly: GCA_009780245.1. Lineage (GTDB taxonomy): Bacteria > Bacillota_I > Bacilli_A > MOL361 > Turicibacteraceae > WRKJ01. The sequence goes on along the minus strand of WRAJ01000024.1, from coordinate 29,635 downwards.
TTTACCACCCAGGCTACAAAGCGAAGCACATGGAAGTCGGCGCGGTGGTCGCAGCAGCCCCGGCTAAAAATGTCATCCGTAAAAAACCGGCACCGGGCGATGCGATTATCCTCTTAGGCGGCGCAACCGGGCGTGACGGTGTTGGTGGTGCGACCGGATCATCAAAATCGCACGACGTGGCATCGATTCAGACGGCTTCGGCGGAAGTACAGAAAGGAAATGCGCCGGTCGAACGTAAAATTCAGCGACTTTTTAGAAACGATGCGGTAACAACGTTAATCAAAAAATGTAACGATTTCGGTGCGGGCGGGGTGGCCGTAGCCATTGGCGAGCTGGCCGATGGGCTTAATATCGACCTCAACAAAGTCCCGCTAAAATACGCCGGACTAAGCGGAACGGAAATTGCGATTTCTGAATCCCAGGAACGAATGGCAGTGGTTGTCGCACCTGGGGATGTGGAGACGTTCATCTCCCTGTCACGCGCAGAAAACTTGGAGGCGGTGGTTGTCGCACAAGTAACGGATGATCATCGCCTGACGATGCATCACAACGGCGTGAATATCGTCAGTTTAGCAAGGGAATTTATTGATACAAACGGCGTTCAGGGCAATATGAACATTGAAGTTTCGACGACCGTTGCCACAGATGTGTTCACAAGTGACGTGGCAGGCGCTGATCTCAAGACGCAGTTTTTGAACAACCTTGCTCAGCACAACGTCGCTTCACAGCAAGGCATGGTGGAAATGTTTGACTCGAACGTCGGTGCGGGCACGGTGTTGATGCCTTATGGCGGGAAGTATCAGTTGACCGAGACAGAGGGATCGGTGCATAAAATCCCGGTTTTGAATGGTGTGACGGATTTAGCAAGTATTTTGACTTACGGGTACAACGCTGAAATCACCGAGAAATCACCGTTCCACGGCGCTGCTTACGCGGTCATTGAATCGATTGCAAAAGTCGTGGCCCTCGGTGGGAAATGGCAAGGCATTCGCTTCTCGTTCCAAGAATATTTCCGTAAATTAGGGCTTGATCCGAAATTATGGGGACAGCCATTCGCAGCGTTACTCGGCGCGGTTCACGTTCAAAAAGGCTTTGGACTCCCGGCGATCGGCGGTAAGGATAGCATGAGCGGTACCTACGAGGACCTACACGTTCCGCCAACGCTCATCTCATTTGCGGTTCAAACCGAGAAAGCCGGTAATATCATCTCATCGGAATTCAAAAAAGCAGGTCATTATATTTATTTAATTAAGCATAACCAACTGGCAGACATGATGCCGAACTTCAATGAATTGAAGGCAAACTTCGATTTCATCCATAGAAAAATTTCCCAGGAAATAATCACTTCTGCCTTTGTCGTCAAACACGGCGGCATCGCAGAAGGCTTAGCAAAAATGACCTTTGGAAACAAGATTGGGGTTGATACAACCATAACTGACGCGCTATTCGATAAATTGATCGGGTCAATCATCGTTGAATCAACTGAGGCGTTAGACCTAGATTCGGCGGTGCTGCTCGGAAAGACAACGGATGAGGCAAACATCGTGATCAACGAAACGACGATTGCAATCGAAGAAGCCATTGCGGCGTGGGAAGGCACATTCAGCGCCATCTATCCGAAAGCAGTTAATCCAGATCGCTCGTTGGTCGAACCAATCACTTACGACCGCATCAACATCAAACCATCGGGTCTTTCTGTGAAGCCTCGTGTGCTAGTCTCAGCTTTCCCGGGAACAAATTCCGAGTATGACAGTGCAGCAGCGTTCCAGTTGGCAGGTGCCGATACGCACATCAACGTCTTTAGAAATCTGACGTCGGCTGATATCACGGCTTCAATCGACCAGCTATCCGCTGAAATTAAAAACTCGCAAATCCTATTCTTACCGGGTGGCTTCAGCGCCGGTGATGAGCCAGACGGCTCAGCGAAATTTATCACAGCCGTGCTGAACAACGCGAAAGTTCGTGCCAGCATCGAAGACTTACTAGCACGCGACGGCTTAATCATCGGGATCTGCAACGGCTTCCAAGCCTTAGTGAAATCAGGCTTACTACCGTACCAAGACTTCACAGTAACCCCTGACTCACCAACGTTGGCGCACAATAATATCAGTCGCCACCAATCAAAAATCGTCCGCACTAGATACACAGGTGCACATTCACCGTGGTTCACCGGGATTAACGCTGGTGACATCCACAACGTTGCTCTCTCTCACGGGGAAGGTCGTTTCACAGCATCCGATGCGAAGATTAAGCAATTAATCTCAGAAGGGCTAGTCGCGTTCCAGTACGTCGATGTTGATGGTCATCCAACCATGGATGAAATCCACAACCCGAATGGCTCAGCCATGGCAATCGAAGGATTAATCTCACCAGACGGAAAAATCCTCGGTAAAATGGGACACACAGAACGTTCAGGCAAAGACCTCTTCAAAAACGTCGAAGGCAATTACGACCAGAAAATCTTTATCAGCGGTGTGGCGTACTTTACCAAGTAGCACTTTACCGCTACGCTAATAGTTTAAAAAACAGTTTTGCATCACAGTGCTAAGCAAAACTGTTTTTTCTATGCCCTTCTTTTATCATAAATGCCGCCACCTAATAAGCGCAGCCTCCATCAAAATTCCCTAGATGCTCGCTATACAGCCTAATGTAGGGAAATTTTTCCCTACTACCATCGAAATACAGGGGTGTATAGGGAAATCTTTCCCTACAAGCGCGCTATACAAGGCAATCTAGGGAAATCTCATCATCGATAAACAAAAAAACCGCCCAGCAAAAGGCGGCTTCCCCCGTCTATTCCGTATAATTATCAAAATACCCTTGAATATAAACAATCGGCGTTCCCTTATCGCCTGAGCCGCTCGTCAAATCACACAACGAACCAATCAAATCCGTTAACTGACGCGGTGTCGTTCCTTGCGCAGCCATATCGCCAACTAAATCCGCATCCTTATTCGTAATGCGCTCCTTAATCGCTGCCTGCAACGCCTCGCCGCTCAAATCCTTAAAATCATTATCAGCTAAATACTTCAGCTTCACCTCGTTCGGCGTCCCCACCAAGCCACTCGTAAACGCAGGCGATACAACCGGGTCCGCCAGCTCCCAAATATGCCCTTGCGGATCCTTAAACGCACCGTCCCCGTAGACCATCACCTCAATGCGCTTACCCGTCACCTCAAGCAACTTCGCTTGGACTCCCTCAACAAAATCTTGGCAATCGTGTGGGAACAACTTCACCGTATCCTCATCGGATTTATTAGAACCAAGCAAACCGAATCGCTCATTATAACCACTTCCGTCAACCGACTTCGCCAAGACGTCCGCCAAACCAATCGCTCGCTCGGCACCGTTCTCCTTCAAAATCCGAAGCGTGCGCTGGTAAGAATGAATATCACACGTTAGCACATTCTTCGTATACTTCAGGATCGTCTGTGGGTGATTATCAAACACAATCTCCGCCTCGCAACCCTCAGCCTCAATGATTCCTTTATAAAAGTCGACGTAATCCACACCGGTGAACTCGTGTTTATTCTCTCCGAATAAATCGCGATACTGGTCTAAACTTAATGTATCCTGATACGGATTGATTCCCGCTGCATCAATTTGATCGAAGTCGAGCAGACGGTTTCCGACTTCATCGCTTGGGTAACTCAACATGAGCACGACCTTTTTAGCGGAGCGGGCAATCCCTTTCAAGGTGGTTGAGAAACGATTTCTTGATAGGATTGGGAAGATCACACCGATCGTTTCCCCACCTAGTTGCGACCGAACATCCGCCGCAATGGCATCGATATTTGCGTAATTTCCTTGCGCACGCGCGACGATCGACTCCGTAATGCCGACGATATCCTTGTCTCGTAAATCAAAATTTTCACTTTGCGATGCCGCTAGCACACTGTCCACAATAATCGCTGCTAAGTCATCTCCTTGGCGAATAATCGGACACCTGAGCCCTCGTGTTATCGTTCCTACATTTCTTTGCATATCCCAACACCTCTTTTTCAAAAGTTGTATTACTCATCCATTATAAAGAAAAACGCCACCCTAATCAACAGGATAACGTTTTTCATAATTTAGCTCTGGAACAGCCACGTGTTAAATAGCGCCATAAATTCCCTCATATAATTACGGTGCCACGTATTAAATGGCGTCGGAGCTCCAAAATGAGTGGGTTCAAGGCCAAGATTTTGTGCCAAAAATCCCGAACGATAAATATGAAAATGATTTGTGATAACCACCGACTCAAAGCCATCCGGAAAATAATCCGCCAAAATCTCAACTGCAAAAGCAAAATTTTCATACGTGTTCGTCGATAAATCCTCTAGAAGAAGTTGCTCCTCAGGAATCCCACCAGCGATGAGAAAATCCGCCATTGCCCGGGCCTCACTAATACTTTGCCCTTCCCCATACCCGCCACAAACGATAAACACCGCATTCGGATTGCGCTCAAAATACAAGAGCGCCTGGTCTAACCGCGCCTCCAATGTGGGCAATATGTCATCGTTTCGCAAACCAGCACCAAGGACAAACACGACGTCCTCGGTAAAATCGGTCGTATGAGAACTTCCATAAATGGCTAAAAAGGCCATCATAGCAATCGGTATGGCGTAACTGACACCGATCGCAACATGGACAAACTTGGCTACCTTATCAAAAAATCGGCTATAGACAATCAAAAGCGCGCCAGCTAGGAAATAGGCTAGAAAGACAATGCCAAAGTTGTGGAAAAAGAGAATGTCTAGGCTAAGGAGAAGAAGAATAACCCCAAGAATTAAAGTCAGTTTCTTTATCATGTTTTAACCACCAATCTGTACTCTTCCCATTATACTCGAAATCACTGTGAATTTCAAAGATTGTGAGCGTTGTATTCTACGAAGAGGCGTTCATTGATTTAACCGGCATCTCGGGTGAGCGGTTTAAGATTGCTAGGCAAGGGGCTTATATTAAATACGGGCAGTAGCGTGATGAATCGTTTAAAAACCTGTTTTCAATTTGGTATTTTTGTGCTAAACTTGAAGGTAGGTTTTATGATCATAAAGGAGCGGATGCATATGCCAATTGTAACGGTACAATTATTAGAAGGTCGGACACACGAACAAAAGAAAGCGATGGTGGAGAAGGTGACGGAAGCGATTGTTGAAACGACAAATGCACCTGCCGAAAAAGTGATGATTATCATCGAGGACATGCCAAGAGACCACTTTGCAACCGCGGGTGTGTTGGCGAGTGAGTGTTAACATGAGACAGCTTGTTAGAAGTTGTCTTTTTATATCTACGAAGAAATATTAATTACTTTCTAACAATCTTATGATATAATGCTCTTAATTAATAAAATATTTTAAAAACAGAGGGGGCGTTCGATAAGAGGAGGACTAAGATGAATAAGAGAAACAAGATATTGATGGTTGTCACAGGGGTTGCCATTGTTGCGTTTTCGATTTGGTTTTTCATGGTGCCGGATGTGCGGCATCGCCCGTTGACTGAACGTGAGCACTTGTTGATCAATCAGGGTAGGCGTACGACGCATCTGTTTGAGATGGGGCGTGGGAGCTATCAATTGCACTTGTACCATTATTCTTTTGGTGATTTGATAGCAAGTGAAGAGTGGGGATCAATTTGGATTTCCGATCGAACAGGCATGGTTGCTTTTTACTCAACTATCGACGATAACGCGCGTGTGAGCTTGGGAATGACAGCACCGGGATGGTCGATCTTTGAAATGTTCTCATTGGAACTAGAGGATTTCCCATCGTGGAGCATCGGACCGAGGCACGAACGCATTTCACAGGTTTCTGGCGAACAAGTTTTCATGTCTTACCAATTCGATACCTCCGGATCAATGCTTGTGGTGCACAACCCTAATTTCCAAGGCTTCGGCGAACACATTGCGGATTTTGCACAAGTTGAGCACATCATTTTAATTACAATTCGCAGCTCAGATTAGAATTTTGTTGCAATTGGGGGTGAGTTGTGATAGAATAGTAATACTGATTTTTTGAAAGCGAGGAATTAACATGCGCGTAGGATTCACTTTAAGATGTGAAGTTTGTAAAGAAGAAAACTATATTTCTAAAAAAAATAAGCGTAACACGCCGGATCGTTTAGAAGCGAACAAGTATTGCCCGAAGTGTCGCAAATCAACTGCACATAAAGAGAAAAAATAAATAACAAAAGCACACGCGAAGTTAATTACACTTCAATGTGTGCTTTTTCAATGTCAAAATCGTGGTTTTCGTTTTCGCGAATCTTTTTAGCGATGTCCCAATCAAGGGTGCCATAGTTGCGATACAAGTTCAGAATCATAATTAAGATAATGGCTTTAATCGAAACGCCGATGACAATCGAAGTTAATACCAGCGCGTGACCAACCGGGTCAACAACGGCTTGCCCGTAATATTCAGCCATCATCGGGGCAACACGCGCGTCGCTTGAGGTGATCGAGATAAAAAACAAGATAATCGCCGTGTCCATGATCCCCACCGAGATCACGCTCATCATCATGTTTTTGCGAATCACGAGTCCCGCTAAGCCAATAAAAAATAAAATCACAGCCACAATGTCCGTGGTTAGCCACTCCATCAAAATCAACACCTCATCGTCAAAATTATGCCAAATTAGTATAACACAATCCACTAGATTTTTAAATACATTTTCAACTTGAATTATATCCCGTTTTTTGTTATTATATTCAAAGAGCACTTTTTTAACAGTTTAGCTGATCTCTCGCTGATTTTTGCAAGAGATCAGTTTTTATATTTAGGAGGCAATTACTATGGCAAAGTATATATTCGTAACAGGTGGCGTTGTGTCATCGCTTGGAAAAGGTGTAACTGCCTCATCGCTTGGTCGTTTACTAAAAAACAGAGGGTTAAAAGTCTTCATGCAGAAGTTCGACCCGTACATCAACGTTGACCCAGGCTTAATGGATCCGTGTGAGCACGGGGAAGTGTTTGTCACGGACGATGGCGCTGAAACGGACCTCGACCTGGGACATTACGAAAGATTCATCGATGAACCGTTGTCGCAAAATTCAAGCATCACAACCGGACGGGTTTACTCTAGCGTCATTAAGCGCGAACGAGAAGGTGGTTATGGGGGCGCAACGGTGCAGGTCATTCCCCATATCACAGATGAAATTAAATCAAAGCTGGTCGCAGCAGCAGAGGATAGCGGTGCGGACATCGTCATCACTGAAATTGGCGGGACGATTGGGGACATCGAGGGTTTGCCGTTCTTGGAGGCAATTCGCCAAGCCAGGCTAGATTTCGGCTATAAAAACACGCTATACGTCCACAACACACTCGTCCCTTACCTCAAAGCAGCCAGTGAAATCAAGACAAAACCAACGCAGCACTCGGTTAAGGAACTGCTATCCCTCGGCATTCAGCCTGACGTCGTCGTTTTGCGAACAGAAGTTGAAATCGAAGACTCAGTAAAAGCCAAAATTTCCCGCTTCTGTAACGTTCAAAAAGAAGCCGTGATTGAAGCACGGGATGCAGAAGTGCTTTATGAAGTGCCGATACGACTCCAAGAACAGGGCATGGACGATTTGATCTTGGATCATTTCCGAATGGACGTTCCGCCAGCTGATATGACGACTTGGAACGACTTGATCAACACCGTCAAAAACCTCGACGGGGAAGTGAAAATCGGCATCATCGGTGACTACACAGAATTGCCGGATGCTTACTTTTCCATCAACGAAGCGCTTCGCCACGCGGGCTATGCCTTTAAAAAGAAAGCGAAAATATCGTTTATCTCGGCAGAAAGCTTAAAAGAAAACACAGCAAATCAGCTATCACACCTAGACGGCATCATCCTCCCTTACGGCGAAGAAAATCAAGCAGAGGAAGGGAAGCTCGCTGCGATCAAATATGCACGTGAAAATGGCATTCCATTTTTTGGCATCGATCAAGGGATGCAACTGATGACCGTTGAACAGGCTAACCATGTGGCAAAGATCAGCACAGATAACATGATCACGTCATTACCGGAAGGCGCGATCAACAAAGACGGTGAATGGCGCACCGGATCGTTTGAAACGCAACTGACAGCTGGCTCAAAAATCGCAGAAATCTATGGGGCAACTGAAATCGCGGAACGTCATCGCCATCGCTATGCGCTTGCAGGTAGTAGCTTGACGCAACTTGAGGTAGATGGGTTTAGTATTAGCGGCACTTCGAAAAAATTTGGGCTGATCGAGGCGGTTGAACGAAAAAATCACCCGTTCTTTATCGGCGTCGGGTTCCACCCACAATTCCTATCGCGCCCGCAAAAACCGCATCCGCTTTTTAAAGAATTTATTAAGGCAGCGATTGATAAGCCATGAAAAACGTGATCAATCCAAGAAATGTCTTGCGACAACTTAAAAAAGACCGTGCATCAGCTCCGACGATCAGCTCTTCTGATTTACTGGAAATTGACGAGCTCGGAATAACTGTCCCTTTTGCAACAGCAATGGCTAACGAGGCGTTCTATCTGGTACTAAAAAAAGCCGTGTCTGACTATAATTCAGAAGCCGCCTTGGCCGGTACAGCACCGATTGACTTTGATGATTTGCATACAAAATATAGTGAGTATGTTGAAGTAATGGCGAATTTTATAACAAAGTAAGAATAAACATTCCCAGATAAGCAAAACCCAAGCCATCAAAAATGAATGGCTTGGGTTTGTTTTTATTATTGCCCCTGATCCTCCAGCAACAACGTCTTTGGATCAACGTTTACGGTGGCAAGGATGGGGATAAACGTTGCCACTAATACGGTGGTTAAGCCAATGCTATAAAAGGCGAACACGGTTACGCCGTCTGATGAAATTTCAAAGCTTTCGAACATTTCTTCGTGAGTGGTTCTAAATCGGTATCCGAGGTTCTCAAGAGGACCGCCTGCTTGGACACTTTCCTGCGTTGGTGGGTTTGCTGCTAAATCCTGTCGTAGCATCGTTCTTGACATCGCTCCTGAAGCGAGGTTTCCGATAAACAAGGCAAGTGTCAACCCGATCACCGCAAGGGGAAGCAGCTCTAAAACCATTTGTTTAATAATGTTACTTTTCTTATCACCCATTGCTAGATAAACCCCGATTTCGTGTTTGCGATCTCTTAAAAATAACAACACTAATAGGCTGATGATGAGCACCATTGCGATCACCGAACCAGTTAAAATAATATCTGCTATTTCACGCATGTTTACCATTGAGGTCGCAAGCTCTTGGAAGCCTGTTGAAAGATCAACGACTTCCCAATCACCGTCTAACTGCGCAACCGCCTGTACAAAATCAGCGTGATACATCGGGTCAGCTAAGGTGAAGAAATGATGAATGAACGGTTTATCGTCGTTTTCCATCCAAGCTTCACCGTAGACGCGTAAGTTGAACATTTCTTCAGCAACAATGTTTGGCAAGTAGACGCGGTGGTGCATGGCTCCGACTTGCATAAAAATAGGAAAGCCCGTGTCTGGGTCCATATCCGCTGTAATCGCCGGTAGGTCGGATTCAAACAGACCGATGACTTGCATGGGGAATGATTCATCCACAATGAATGACGGTTCTTCCTCTTCTGAATCTTCCGGCAAACCCGAGCCTTCACTATCTTCGGCCAAGATCACGAGACGACTATCAAACGTGTCGTTGATTTCCAAGCCGTTAATGCGCGCTAACTCCGATGAAATCATGACAGGCACGACTTCGCTGCGTACGGATAATTCTTCTTCCGTAAACGTTCGACCAGCAACTAAGTCAATGAGGCCGTCACGAGCTTCAATGAATGCCGGTGAGGAAACACCGCGCGGACGAAGATAAACACCAAATTCTTCGTGATGGCTCTGCATGAACGGCCAAAAGACTTCGTCGCTTGACCATGGTTCTAGCTCACGTGATGTCACGGACCAGTGCCCCACGTCAATGGCATAATCGAAAAACGCTACGATATCAAGGTCGGCGATTTCCCGGATCATTTCCGGCGTTAAAATCGGCTGTTCTTCAAGCGACCATTCACCCGTTTCTGTGTAAAAGGCGGTGCTAGGCTGAACCATCATGATGGTGGGCATGCGACGACGCAAATTGGCATCGGTATTGTGGATGACCCCTCTAACGGTTAAGCCACCTGCTGTTAAGGCACCTAACAGGGTGACTAGGAAAAGGAAAATCAAGGATTTCAGTGGTCGTCTTTTTACGCTAGTTAGCGATCGTTTACATACATTCATTTCTGCCACCTCTAATCAATCGTGATAAATTCCGTGTGGAGCGTTCCGTCGCCGATATCGAAAACAACGGCGTAGATGCCCGCACCCATCGGGATGAAGTCACGGACGTGCGGATGGATGCTACCGCCTAAGTACCGGCCGTCTTCAACCAGGCCATCTTCCCGAGGCAACAACGCCACCGCGGGTGCTTGATCTAAAACCAGCTCGCTTGTCTGAATGTCGTATAGCCTCATGTGCAGGTCGTCATCAGAAGTCGTTAGCACGTAGCGATCGGCGACGACCATGGCCCACAAACTCTCGTACCCTTCGAGCTGCACCGTATGACTAGCCCCCGTCCTCATATCAAACACGATGACTTGGCTATCCGGCACACCGCCCATCAGAGCAGGCACTGGGTTTTCGGTTAAAAGAAAATAATTACCATTTATAATGAGGATTCCAATTGGGAGAGTCGTTCGTTCATCCTGTACTTCCCCGGTTTCGATATCAAGAACCCCGTAATAAGTATGAATCTCATCATCTAAGCGCGTGGCAAGAAAGGCAAATTGATGCGGTGTTCCAGTGGTATAAAGGCGAAACGAAAGCTCCTCATCTAGCTCAATGTCAACCCGCTCCCTAGTATTGGTCGTCGCGTTGTAGGCGTATAGGCCCGGCTCAATGCTACCCCAGACGCTAATCTGATAATAAATCAGCACCTCACCGTCTTCAAACACGGCTGTTGGAAACCAAACATGCGCAACCTCAGGTGCGGTTATCTCAAGCTCCTGCAAAAGATAAAACTCAGCATCTAACAGTAAAAACGAGGCACTCACATCTGCACCGGCAGACCAGCTCATACCGAAAATATCACCCTCTTCACCGCGATCAACTTGCAACCCAGACAGCACTAATGCACCAAAATACCCGTTGGAAAACTCAAAAATCTCTGTAATAAGCTGATCCTCGTCAAACGAAAACACCACCTCGTTTAAAGCCTCATCCGTTAACCGATCCAGCAAAACAACCCCATCAGCACGGTTGTTGCGCCCTATGCGGGTAAGCGAGCTTAACTCAACCTCAGCCTGCTCGTCAAGGTCAACCACCACTTCAGGGGGATTGGCAGACGTTGGCGTTTCAATGCTGTCATGACTGGTATCAGCACCCTCACCGACGCTACCGTTACATGCTACCAAAAACAACAGCAAGGCACTTAATCCCCTGTATCTCATCTTTTTCATTCTCATCAACTCCAAAGTGACTATTTAGCTAGTCATAAAATAATACTAACACAATCGTCACTTACTTGTCAATGGTTTTGACTACTCTACTAGTCAAAAAGAAAAAGCCCGTGTCAATTCACGAACTTATCTTACTTCAACTCTCATTTCATAGGCGTGTGGATAGGTAGGATTTGTGCTGACCCAGCTTGCGATGATATAACGCTGGCCGTCCAGCTCGACTTCCCACATTTCAGTAGCATTCGTGCCATAAAAGCGACTTGTCGGATCACCGACATAACTAATGATTGTCATATCTTCCACACAACCGTTCATCTCAATCCACGCCTGAATCCCCATCGAATGACCCAATGTCGGATCACTATTGACACCAAATGTCGCCCCGTCATACCAGCCTGACTGGCATCCCTCTAAGACCAGTGGCTCAGACACACTCGGTACGCTCATTGTCGGGATGCTAAATTCAGCTACATCCACTGCAACCAGCGCTGGCTCATCAAGCTCCTCGGGCTCAACCTCGGTTGCAACCATTGGCTGTGCCGGCGTTGCAAATGCCACGAACGTGAGCATCGGCACCACCAAAATAGCCACACATACACCGACAAACGGAACCCGACCCACTTTCATAATCGACCGCACCCGCTCCTCAGCGGCATGTCGTGCAAACCCACTCGCAAACGGCATCAACGCTTTCTTCTTCTGTGCCATGCCAATCAACGCAAACGCGTAACTTTTCTTTGAGATTAACCCGTATTTCTTCACCACCCACGCGTCACAAGTAATCTCTAAATCGCGGTTCGCCAAGACACACATGCCCCATACCAGCGGATTAAACCAGTGCAGGCATAGCGCCACCGTCGCAACGAGTTTCCACAACGCATCAAACCGTTTAATGTGATAAAATTCATGTGATAAAATGTACGCCAATTGCACCGTATCCGCTAAATCCATGTGCTTTGGCAAATAGATCCGCGGCCGCAAAATCCCGGTCGTTAGCGGCGTTGTGATCGTCTCGCTGGTCAAAATGGTGATCCTGCGAGCCAATGGGTGTTTCGACAGCCACGCATCGATGGCGGCGTTGTCTTTGATCGGTAGCGCAAAGCGAAGGTGCCGATGCAGTTTCCAATAAGTGATGATAAAATAAGTGCTTGTAACAACCGTCCCGATCAGCCAGACGGCTAGTAGGACGTCATTTAGAGTCATGGCTGGGCTAGGCATAGAAGCCATCGTGTCGTCGGAAACGATCGGCATTGCATGGGGTAAGATAAGCGTTGGTGCGGGGGTTGCAACAGGCACTTCATTAGCTAAATTTAGCATCCCTTGTACGCTATAGTCCGTGTAAAAGGAGATCGGGATAAGCAGACGGACGAGCGCAATCAGCCACAGCAGCGGGAACGTCATTTTCGGCAGTTGCTCGCGAAAAAAGAAGCGGATTAGCACCGTTAGCGCGATCATGGCCGCGGCGGTGAGGCTCATTTGTAAAAACATCTCACATCACTCCTTACGCATCCAGCGATTCAACCAGGTTTTTCAGGCGCGAAATCTCGTCGCCCGATAGTTCTTTGCCGCTCAGAAACGCCGATAAAAACGCTTCGGCTGATCCGTCGAATAGCTTGTCGCCTAGCTCCATCGCTTCGTATTGGCGCACCTCTTCTTTGGTAATGAGGGCGCGACAGGTAAAGTTCGGTTCTAAGCGTGCGACGGCTTCTTTTTCAACGAGCTTTTTGATCACCGTGTACGTCGTGTTCCGGTTCCAACCCGTTTCCTCTTTGAGTAGCTTTGCTAATTGACCCGCGGTTAAGTCTCCGTCGCGCCAGAGAAAATCCATCACTTTTAATTCTGAATCGTGTACTTTTATTTTCATTGTTGTTCACCTCTAAATGCGATTTATTGTAAGCTGCACCTTTTTGCTTGTATAAGAGCAATTAAGGTGCAAAGTTGCACCCTTTTACTTGTATAAGAGCACATTAGGTGCACAACTGCACCCTTTTGCTTGTATTTGAAGCATTAAGGTGCACATCGCTACCTTGATCGTTTTGCAATTGCTTACTCAACGTTGATGAAGTGCAGGATTTCAAATTAATCTTACCCGTACGTCAGTGAAATCACAAATTTATAGAGCATTTTTGCTAGCTCTCATTATAACACCTCACCTGTGACTATTCAAGTCGTCGCAGTCGGAAAATGGGATTATTTCTGCTGATATCTTTCTTGTCACGAACAGTTGTGATATAATATTAACATCAAATTTTGTGAGGAATAAAAAATGGCGCATCTGGCTTTGTATCGGACGTATCGTCCGCAAGATTTTACTGAAGTTGTTGGGCAAAAGCACATTGTCCAAACGATTAAAAACCAAATTTTAAACGACCTTTTGGCTCACGCTTACGTGCTAACCGGGCCCCGCGGAACTGGGAAGACTTCCATCGCGCGGATTGTGGCCAAGGCGATCAATTGTACCGATTTGCAAGCGGGTAATCCGTGCAGCGCGTGCGAGAGTTGCTTAGCCGTTGCTAACGGGAATCACCCGGATGTGTTCGAGCTCGATGGGGCCTCGAATAACGGGGTTGATGAGATCCGGGACATTCGGGAGCGTGTGAAATATTCGGCGTCGCTGTCCGCGTATAAAGTGTACATCATCGATGAGGTGCACATGTTGTCGACCGGCGCGTTCAATGCGTTGCTGAAGACGCTAGAAGAGCCCCCGGCGCACGTGATCTTCTTACTTGCGACAACCGAGATTCATAAAGTACCTGAAACGATTTTATCCCGGGTGCAGCGATTTGATCTCCAGCAGATTCCCACGGGTGACATGGCACAGCTGATCACTCGTATTTTAGGGGAGCTCGGTGTTAACTATGAGGACGGAGCGCCAGACCTGATCGCGTCGCTCGCGGCAGGGGGGCTGCGTGACGCGCTTTCGATGCTGGATCAAGCGATCGCGTATAGCACTGATGGGCTGAGGCTAGCCGATATTCATGAACTCAACGGGAGCGTCAGCGCAGCCGCGCTCGTGCAGATTCTCGAGGGTGTCGTTGTGGGTGATTTTGCCGGCGTGGCGGAATCGGCACGAGCGCTGCTTGCCAGTGGCAAGCTCCCTGCCCGGTTGATCGATGGGCTACTTTCACTGCTACGTGATGTGCTGAAAGTGCAAAAGATCGGCGGCGAGGACGTGACCGGATTGGCTGGGAAGATGCGCGCAACGCAAGTCCTTGCATATATTCGAAAACTCAATGCACTTGCCCATGATTTAAAAATCGCCACCGATGCGGCATTGATTTTAGAAATCGGGTTGATCGAGCTGGGCTTGGACGAGGACGCTCCTGCTCAGGTCACAACTGAAAACACCCCTGCAAAAGCCCAACCACTGCCTGACTATTCGGCCCAGTTTGAGCGGTTGACAAAACAAATTAACACACTACAAAATGAAATAACCCGCTTGAAAGCACAGCAAAAAGAAGCCATGACGGCTCCGCCAGCACCCACACCGATCGCACTGGAAAACGAAGTGCCGATTTATGTGCAAGGCGAGCTGATGCAGGAAGAACTAATGCCCGAGATTCCCGAAAAACCCACCGAACCTAATACGCCACCAACGGACGAGCCACTACTGATCGAAACCGTCCTAGCCAGCGCAACAAAGCAGGACAAAGAGGCACTCCAAAACAAAGTCGCCGCTGCAAACCCGTTCGCCGATCTAGCAATCAAAGAGTTCGTCATGTACCTCAAAGACGCGGAAATTGCAGCTGCATCACCAACCGGCTGTATTCTAGTTTATGATTACGAAACGACCGTCCAAAAATTGCTAACAGACCAAGCGCGAGCAAAGGTGCACCAGCTACTATCCGACATGCTAGAAAAGCCCTATGAATTCCTAGCAATGCCGAAAGATTTCTGGCAAGCTCAACGCGGGAAATTCGTAACCGCCTCAAAACAAGGCGAAAAACCCGTGCTCGAGCAATACCCGCAACGCACCGAAGCAAAGCTCACCTCTACAATGGTTACCGAAACCGCAGAAGAACCGTTTTACCAAGAAGTCGTTGACCTATTCGGCGATCTAGTCGAGGTGCATGAATAAGATGGAAAACAAAATCAAAGTCATCACCATATGCGGCAGTTTAAGATTTCAAGAACAAATGATAATGGAAGCTGATCGTTTGGAACTAGAAGGAAATTGTGTGCTTAGCGTCGTTTATCCAAGTAAGGCAAAAGAATTGTACACGACAGACGAAATCGAGCAACTTCAAAAAATGCACTTTAAACGAATTGACATGAGCGACGCGATTTATGTGGTGAATATCGACGGCTATATTGGTGAGGCGACCCGACAGGAAATTTCTTATGCTGAAAGTATTGGGAAAGAAATCTTGTATTATGGGAAATATGATTAAAGCTGTCTCTTTGCAACTAATTTCGACTCATATTCTACAACCTTTAGCTCTCAAATATTTCTATTTAAGTAACAATGCCTAGATCTTGTTGGACAGAGGTGTCGTTACTTTTTATTATTTCCTCTCATCTTCTCAAAAATGACAAAAACAACAGACTTGGCGAAAGGGTTGGGATTATGGGGGAAAATGATTGGCAGTAGGCGGTTTAATTCTGCGGTGATTTATGGTAAAATGGTATCTGATATTTTAACTAATAAATAATAGGAATAGGTGATTAATATGAACATGGCAATGATTAAAAAAATGCAAAACGATATGATGAAAGCACAAGCCGAAATTGAGGCTTCAACGTTTATTGGAAAAGCGGCAAACGGCGATATCTCGGTTGAGATTAACGGAAAGAAGGAAGTAACGAAAGTGAGTATCGCACCAGCGTTGGTCGACCCGGAAGATGTGAGTTTCTTAGAGGACTTGGTGATGATCGCGATTAACGATGCAACGAAGCAAGCCGATGATAAAACAGAAGCAACGATGGGGAAATTTACTGGTGGGATGAAGTTACCAGGATTCTAGGAGAAAAAACAATGCAATACCCAAAAGCCATCACAAAATTAATCGAGTCCTTTTCAAAGTTGCCCGGGATCGGACATAAGACCGCCGAACGCTTGGCGTTTTACGTGATTTCCGATATGAAAGACGAAGATGCCACGAAATTTGCGCGGGCGCTGGTCGACAGCAAACGTGAGCTATTCGAATGCTCAAAGTGCGCGTTCATTACCGACAGCAATCCGTGTAACATCTGCGCCGATGAGCAGCGTGACACGTCAATACTAGCGGTTGTAGAAAGCTCAAAAGACGTGCTCTCACTGGAAAAAATGCAAAGTTTCCGTGGGCGTTATCACGTGCTTGGCGGTGTCTTGTCACCACTAGACGGCATTGGCCCAGAGGATCTTGGGATTTCCCCACTGATCGAACGTCTCAAAAACGAGGAAATCGAGGAAATCATATTAGCTCTTAGCGCAACGCTTGAAGGCGACGCAACCAGTCAATACTTGGCTCGTCTGCTGAAAGAAACCGGCATTCGCATCACTCGGATCGCGCGCGGGCTAGAAATGGGTCGTTCGATTGATTACGCCGATGAAGTAACGCTGATTCGCGCCTTGGAGGGCCGAGTTGAACTGTAAGAGAAGGATGTGTGACGATGAAATTTTCAATCTACACCTACGATTCAGAAAAAACAAGCAACGTTAAAAACGACCTCGAACAAAAATTAGCTTTAAAAGATTTTGTGCACAACCCCGAGAACCCGGACATCGTCTTCACAATCGGAGGCGACGGTACGGTCCTAAAAACGATCCATCATTACATGGACGCCGGCATTCTCAGTGACGTAAAATTCGTCGGCATCCATATGGGGCATTTAGGCTACTACACGGACTGGCTACCGGAAGAACTCGATGACATGGTAAATTTTCTAACAACGCGTGAAATCGAAAGCTACAGCTACACGCTCCTAGAAGCTAAGCTATGCGCAGGATCAAAAACACGGATGCGCTATGCCTTAAACGAATTCACCATTTTAAACGCGACGCGAACACAGCACCTTGACATCAAAATCAACGAGCAATTCTTCGAATCGTTTCGCGGAACCGGCATTTGCGTCAGCTCACCAACCGGCAGCACCGCTTATAACAAATCACTCGGTGGCGCCGTCGTCTATCCGAGCTTACCGGTCTACCAGCTCACCGAAATCGCCTCAATCAACAGCAACGCCTACCGCACCCTCGGCTCACCGCTCATCATTCCTGCCGAACAAACGATCACACTAGAATCAGAAAATTGGGACAGTACAACCCTAACGCAAGACTACTTGCAGCTAGATATCTCGGAATTAACAGCAATCAAAATAACACTCTCTGATAAGCAGGTTCACTTCGTCAAGCGCAAAAGCGGCTTGTTCTGGAACCGCGTGAAAAATCATTTTCTATAAAAATCAAAACAACCCCAGAATCCTTTGCTACGGACTCTGGGGTTTATCTTATTCATCAACAACAACCGCACTTGACAGCCAACTATCAATATCAGCAATCACCGACGCGACACAGCCATCCTCAAACGGTGACTTCAAATTCCCGAGCTTCACCAACTCCAAGAACGACTTACTCCCACCAACGTCACACAAGGCTAAATAGTCAGCCCAAGCCGACGCGTCTTCGTTTATCATCCGCTTCCAGAACTGCAACGCACAAATCTGCGCCAACGTGTAATCGATGTAATAGAACGGCGACGAGAAGACATGACCTTGCCCGTGCCACCAGCCACCGCGTTCCAGATAGTCGCAGCCTTCATAGTCTTTATGTGGCAAATAGATTTTCTCCAGTCGGCGCCACTCGGCTTTACGGTCTTCCTTCGAAGCAGACGGGTTATCGTAGACAAAATGTTGAAACTCATCGACTAACACACCATAAGGAATAAACGTCAAAGCGCTGGCTAAATGGTCGTACTTATATTTTTCCACATCTTCTTTAAAGAAGTTTTCCATCCACGGCCACGCGAAGAATTCCATGCTCATCGAATGAATCTCGCAACTCTCGTACGTCGGAAACGCCAGCTCCGGAATCTCAATGTGGCGCGAGCGATACACCTGAAACGCATGTCCCGCTTCGTGCGTCAACACATCAATATCCCCCGACGTGCCATTAAAATTCGAGAAAATAAACGGCGCTTTATAATCGCTAATATACGTGCAATAACCACCCCCACGCTTACCGTCTTTATTCACTAAATCAAGTAACTCTTTTTCAACCATAAAATCAAAGAATTCCTTCGTTTCTGGGGACAATTCCGCATACATCTGCTCACCTTGCGAAAGAATCCAGTCGGGCTCGCCTTTCGGTGTCGCATTGCCAGATTTAAACTTGTAATTCAAATCAAAATAGCGCAGCTTATCTAGCCCTAAACGCTCACGTTGACGTTCAAAAATCTTCGTCGCTACGGGCACAATAATGTCACGGACTTGCTGGCGGAACTTCGCCACGTCCGTCGGTGTATAGTCCGTCCGCTGCATCCGCACATACCCTAGCTCCGTAAAATTATTGAAGCCCAACTTCTCAGCAATTTCCGCACGCACCGCCACCAGCTGATCATAAAGGTCATCCAGCGCCTGTTCGTGCTCCTCAAAAAACGCATACCGCGCCGTCAAAGCCGCTTCACGCACACTGCGATCCTGGTCCTCAGCGAATTTTCCTAATCCCGGTAACGTATACGTTTCGCCTTGAAATTCAATCTTAGCCGAAGCAAGCAACTTATCGTACTCACTAGCTAAACGATTCTCCTCTTGCAACTGCTCAATGATCGCCGGTGAAAACGCCCGTTTTTGACATTCAATTAGCTTAAAAAATTGCTTGCCAAACTCAGCTGTCAGCTCCGCCCGAAATGGACTTGCTAACAACGCATCAAAAAACAAATCATCCAACTCCCCATAAAGCGGCCCCGCCTCATCCCAATACGCATTCTCCGCATCGTAAAACTCATCCCGCGTATCCACACTATGCCGAATCGACGCAATCGTGTTCATCGTCGAAACATAGTTACGAACCGCATTGATGGCCTTAAAAATTTCTAACTGTGCAGCCCCCGTACCCGCCGCTTTAAAGTCCCCTATCAAACCAGTTAATTTCTCCTTCTCAACCTCAAAATCAGGTCGTTCATACTTAAACTCATGAAAATTCATACCAATCTCTCCCTTTATTTACAGATATTAAACCATTGTACAGGAGATGGCGAGTGATAGCAAGGATTAATTCCCTCACACCTAGGCGTTTTTCCTTAACAAAATCGCCTTGTCAACGTACGATATTAGGAGACCGTTGCATTATATTGATTTGGTATTTGGTATTTGGTATAATAATTTGCGACTCAGAGGAGTTTGATAATGTGAAGGAGGTCTTAAGGTTTGAGAAGATTGATTTAACGTATCAGGCAGAGTCCGGTGAAGTCGGGGCACTGCGTGATATTAATTTTAGTGTTGCAGATGGTGAACTAATCGCCATCATCGGCCCTTCGGGCTGTGGAAAAACGACGATACTTTCATTGATTGCCGGGTTAATTGCACCAACCAGAGGCAAAATTTTTCTTAATGGGCAAGAAATGAAAGATTCAAATAAAACGAACGTCGGGTACATGTTGCAACGGGATAGTTTACTAGACTGGCGCACGATTCACAGCAACACGCAATTGGGATTGGAATTCTGTGGAAAAGTGGAAGCGAGTTATCTTGAGAACGTCGAGACACTACTAAAAACGTACGAGCTATGGGACTTTAAAGATAAATATCCCCGTGAACTATCAGGCGGTATGAGGCAGCGGGTTGCATTAATAAGAACGTTAGCCATCAAACCAGACATCTTGCTGCTAGACGAGGCATTTTCAGCCCTAGATTACCAGACGAGACTACTCGTGGTGGATGATGTGTATCGGATTTTGCGCCAAGAAAACAAATCAGCGATCATCGTGACGCACGACATTGCTGAGGGGATTTCGATGGCAGATCGCGTCATCGTGTTGTCGAAGCGCCCAGGAAGCGTTAGTCAAAACATAAAGCTTGGCTTTAAAAAAGAAGAAACACCCTTGACTCGCAGATCCTTACCTGAATTCCAAGAATATTTTAATAAAATATGGAAAGAGTTTGATGCCGATGACTAAAAAAAAAGAGAGTATGATCAGCTATAACCAACTAAGCCCAGAACGTCAGCGATATTTAAAAAGCAAACAAACGCGCAAAAGATTGATCGCTATCACACAAATACTCATTCTAGTCCTTGCTATCGTCATCTGGGAACTAACCGCAACACTCGGAATGATTGATTCGTTCATCGTCAGCAGCCCAACAAGGATGTTGCGTACGATTTTGAATTTCCATCAAAACCAGCTGCTATTTCATATTGGCGTTACTTTTTTGGAAACGATGATCGGATTTGTTTTAGGTGCCGCGATCGGGATCTTCATTGCCTTTATCTTGTGGTGGTCGAGTTTCTTGGCTAAAGTCATGGATCCGTATTTAGTTGTGATCAATGCTTTACCAAAAATTGCTTTGGGACCCGTCATCATCATTTGGGTTGGCGCTGGCATGCAAGCTGTTATTGTGATGGCATTGGCGATTTCTTTGGTTGTGACGATCATGGAAATGTTAAGTGGCTTTATTAATACCGATCCGGAACTGATCAAAATGTCGCAAACGTTTCATGCAAGCAAGTGGCAAACCTTTACGAAAATTGTCTTTCCGTATAACTTGCATACTTTGTTTAATTGCTTGAAGATTAATATTGGCTTGTCTTTGGTCGGCGTTATTGCCGGTGAGTTTTTAGTTTCCAGGGCTGGCTTGGGTTATTTGATTATCTTCGGCGGGCAAGTGTTTCAGATGGATTTGGTGATGACGAGTGTAATTATTCTAGCCCTTTTGGCTGCTTTACTGTATGGCTTGGTCGTTGTAATTGAGAGAGTTGTCATTAAGTTATTTTTAAAATAGTAACAGTTGTCCTAGATTGACCTTACAGCGAAGGGTCTAGGATAAAAATTGTCATAGATTGACCCTATAGCAAAGGGTCTAGGACAAAACACGCAAGGGGGATTTATTGTGAAGAAATTGATGGCTTTATTAGTTTTGTTAGGTGCAGGTGTCGTCCTAGTGGCTTGTAATCGTTCGCAAGTGGAGGAGGAATTAACGACGGTTCGTTTAGCTGAGGTTATGCGGTCGGTGTTTTATGCACCGCAGTACGTGGCGATTGAGTTAGGCTTCTTTGAGGATGAAGGAATTGAGATTGAGTTAGTGACTAGTGACGGGGCGGATAATGTCATGGTGGCTCTGCTTTCCGGTGCTGCGGATATTGGGTTCTCTGGACCGGAGGCTGCGATTTATGTTTATAACGAAGGACGCGATGATTATGCGGTTGTTTTCGCTGGTTTAACGAATCGTGATGGGAACTTCTTGATTGGGCGCTCGCCTGATTTTGACTGGGAGGATTTGCGAGATGCGCACGTTTTACCGGGGCGTCGTGGCGGCATGCCGTTCATGGTGTTTGAGTACGTGTTGACTGAGATGGGGATTGCAGACGACGTTTACTTTGATAATAGCATTCAATTTGCAGCGATGGTCGGTGCTTTCCTGGGTGGTACTGGTGATTTTGTGACTGCCTTTGAGCCGGTGGCTTCAACGATTGAGCTAGAAGGTCGTGGCTATGTGGTCGCATCATTAGGTTTAGAATCAGGCGCGTTACCGTATACGGCTTATTACGCTCTCGGGAGTTTTATCGAAGAAAATCCAGATTTGATCCAAGGATTCACGAACGCGATTGCACGAGCGCAGCAGTTTGTACAAGAAAATAGCGCCGAGGACGTTGCGGCGATTATTGCACCGTATTTCCCGGATGCAGAGTTCGACATTTTGACGAGTGCCATTGCACGTTACCAAGAAATCGGTGCCTTTGCGGCGACACCTGTCATCACGGAAGAGGCGTTTTATCGCTTGCAGGACATCATGATCAATGCGGGTGAATTAACCGACATCGCACCGTTTGAAACGTTGATCAATAACGACTTTGCTGAGCAGGTAGAATTCGATTAAATGTTGAGGCATTTTCGAGATAACTTTTTAGTAACTCACAATGCGAGTTGCTAAAAGGTTTTTTTGATTGAAAGAGATCGACAAGTTTAAAGAAAACGTTTTCCTGTGAAATGACATACGTTTTCATGGGAAATTTTGCAGGTGAAAATCTTTTTTTTGCGTATATAGAGGGGTGAGTGTTGCAAGATCGATGTTTTCTAAGATATGGACATGGCTAGGAGCCGGATCGAACAACAGGAATCCTTATATATTTTGATTACCTGTTGTAATTTTGACCGTATGTTCAGCGAAAATAACATTAATTAAGCCTTACAAGTAAAAAGCTGTTGTTTTTTCGCCCGATATCATTCCAAAAACAACAGTTTTGATCCTAATCAAGAGTTCACTGTTGTTTTACCGTCAAATATTGCATATCCAACAACATAAATGAGATAAAACCAAGGATTTACTGTTGTCTCGCCTCCTCGCACCCCACACTAATTCGACTTCACACTAAAAATATACGATAGGAGCTTCGACATGAAAAACATAATAAAAGAACTAGCAGCTTTAAAAGAAGAGCTAAGAGCAATTGATGAAGAGTTAAAGACTTTACCACCTGGCTATTTAGCTAAGAGAGGAAAATTCTACTATCATGGGGGCATAGCAAAAGAAATTGGCATTACCAAAAATCCCACGCTTATCCAAGAGCTGTGTCGGAAAAAAATTATCATTAGACGCAAAAAAGAAATAGACAATTATATAACCAGCAGCATCCATTCTATTAAAAATCTAAATACCGTCACTGAACCAGCCCTGTCATCCTTCCAAAAGCTAATCGAATCACTTCCATTATCGTATCAAGGATTTCCGATTTCCTACTTCTTCCATCCCTCAATCAAAGAGTGGCTTTCTAAACCAGTCACAAAAAATACCTACTTCCCAGAAAATTTAAAATATACCACCACTAACGGGATCACAGTTAGATCGAAGTCTGAGCTTCTAATCGCAAACCTCTTGGAAGCCCATGGGATTCCTTATCTCTACGACTCAGCATTTTGGATCGGAAGCAAACAAATATACCCTGACTTCATCATCAAAAACCCTTTTACTGGCAAACTGATCATATGGGAACATTTCGGCGCACTAAACCAACCAGAGTACGCTGAAAAAATGATTCGTAAAATGACCCTCTATCAAAAGTACGGCTACCTACCATTTGAAAATTTCATTTATACCTTCGAATCTGACATTGAAATCCCCCACAGACTCCAAGGCTTGATTGAGAGTATCATTCTCAAAAGTTAACTTCGTACATGAGTTAATCCTAATCCATCAAAAAACCTTCCAGTCTCGCTCAAAACATCTGAGAAATCTGAAAGGTTTTAAAGTTATTTTTTTTGTTTAGCCAAGATGCCACCCATCGCTACCAATGCTAATCCTGCAAAGCTTGCCACGACTCAGGCGTAAAATCAGCAGCATCTAACGTCTCGTGGACAAAATCAATCACAGCTTGCAACTCAGCACGAGCAGCTTCTAGCTCTTCTGTGCCATCATCAGCCCCATCTGATAACACGACTTCCATAACCGTCACCGCTCCAGAAACTTCATTTGCAACCAGCACTAAAGGCGTGCCAGTCGGGCTATTGGCCGCAGTAATCGCATACAACCCTTCAGCACCTAAATCACCGGCATCCACACCATTAATCTGTGGGTCTCTGATGTTTAGATAATCAATGAAGATCGGATTAGATGTGTCACTAATCTCATACATCATCAAGCCACCAGCGCGTTCTAGGCTGATGAAAGCGAAGTAGCGACCATCAATCCCCATGGCCACAACGCTTTCTGGCTCAGGTCCTTTTCTTGATGAACGAACACCAAAGACATTATCACGATGATGCGCATTAAAAATGGTTGGAAAAGTTTCCGCAACAATTCTTTCAAAATCTGATCCACTGTCAAAAACCATTTCATTATCATTCGCTCTAATAATAGAAAACGATCGCGATCCAAATAGGAACCAGTCTGCTGTACGTTCATTTAAAACATAGTGCATCTCATTTACGATATTCTCAACTGCAGGTGAACCATTAACGACGCTTCTTCTAAAATTATGATAACGCGCACGATTAGCCGCTCCACTTAACCCCGGTGCGTAAAAGTCCCACTCACGCGCATCCCCTTCATTTGCTGTCAAAATGTACTGAACACCATTAATCTCAATGGCAGCAATGCCATCAGGTTGTGGCATACCAAAGACGTTCACTTCATTGGTAATATTAATATGCGCCATGCTTAAGTTGATTTCATTGCCTGGCAAACTATGATCAATAAAGCCAATTCCCTCAATTCTGGTAAAGCTTTGAGAAGCCATATCAAAGTGAGCGATCGCATTGTTCTCTTGCAAAGCAACGAAAGCTGTTTGACCGTCTGCTGAAAAAACAATGTACTCAGGCTCAAAGTCTCTTGACGGTAAGTTGCCTGCTTTCCAGATCACTTCATTTGCTCTTAATTCATCCATACGAGCTGGTGTATCCCAATCCTCAAAACCAACGTGATTTACTTGAGCCTCTGATAACGTAGCTAATTCAGAAACGTGATTAATCCCACGTAAATCGACAACCGTTACACCACCCACTGGGTCATAATCAAAATTCCATGCTGAGTTATCAGGGTATAGGTGGTTAATGTTATGAGCACCTGGCCCAAACTGAGTGCCAAACGTATTACCATCGGTAAACGCCAAACGAGGCTCTGCTTCAGCTGCTGTCATGACAAATAAGCCGTCAGGTGAAGTCGTAATCATGTCTGGTTGTACACCAGCACTGACATGCGTCACATAATTCCCATCAAAATCCATGAAAACAATTGTTCCCTGATCCATCCAATGATAAGATTGAATAGAAGCCGCAATCGCGCCTAGACGAGGAATGACGGTCACACTTGTCACATCAGCAACCTCAAACCCGTGAAGGTTACCCATCAAACCGATATTAATGCGATTAGTCAATGAAAAGGTGTGCATTTCTCCCGATTGCAAATGACCTAAGTAAACCATATCAATCGATAATTCTTGCTCATTAACGACGTACATCATCCGATTAATCGGATTAAACACAATAATCTCAGCCACGCCACCATCAACCGAACGATAACCATTGTCATAGCTACCTAAGTGCACCAGTGTCTGACCAAACGATTCCGGTAAATCAAAAAATCACCGGCCTCTGGTAATGGCATATCTGGTATCCAAGGCCCTTCCTGCACAAAACCATTAGATGCCTGTGAATTTGCTAGTGATGACATTGGTTGAGTAAAGGCTGTCAACAGCAAAAATACTGCAGATAGCAGTTTGATCATTTTTGTTTTAGCTTGTTTCATTTTATAAAAACCTCCTGAATTTTAAACACACCTAAATTTTAACAAAAAACATGAAAAATTGTGTAAAATTGATGTAAATTTTAGGTAACTTTTTTGACAACATGACCGCCAAGATATTGCCAATAAATCGTGCTTAACCTCAACCTCATAGTAAAAGCAGGCTTCCAATTGAAAGCCTGCTTGTTATCTATCTATTCAATTATTCAAAATCTTTAAACGCATCACCAAACAGATCACCTAACGTGTCTTCAGCTTCAGCGCCTTCTGCTTCTTGTACTTTCATGTAAGCATCGAAATCTGCTTTTTCAGCGTCTTCTGCAATCTGGCGGATGCTCAATTCTAAACGATAGTTATGTGGCTCGAAGTTCGTTACTTTTACTTGTACTTCTTCGCCCATTGATAACGCCTCATTAGCATGCCCTAGGCGGCGATCAGCGATTTGTCCAATCGGCAAGAATCCAATAACGCCTTCAGCCACTTTGATTTCAGCACCACGGTTATCCAAGTTCTCAACCGTTCCAGCAATGATGTCACCACGTCGATATCCTAAATCTTCCCAAGGGTTCGCTGTTACTTGGCGCAGTGATAAGCCCACGCGCTTTCGCTCACGATCTAAAGAGATCACTTTAACCTGCACGTCATCACCGACTTTGATCAAGTCCTCTAAACGCGTTCCCGCTCCCCAAGAAGCCTCTGAGAAGTGGCATAGACCATCAATATAAGGGGCGATGTTAATAAACGCTCCGATTTGCGTAATGCTTTCTACTTTACCAACCACAATGTCGCCAACCGTTGCCGCTAAAGATTCCCATGGATCATTTTCAATTTGCTTCACCGATAAGGCAACGCGCCCTGATTCCACGTTAATATCAATCACTTTAACTTCTGCTTTTTTACCAGCCGTTAAGAAATCAGACACTTTAGAGCGTACAGATTCCCAAGATAATTCTGATGCGTGTACTAATCCTTCCACGCCAGGCGCGATCTCAACGAAAGCACCGTAATCATGAACGCTAACAACCGTACCAGTTAACACTTCACCTACTTGGTGCTCTTTTGCAAATTCCTCAACTGGGGTTGGTAATGCTTTTTTAATTGATAAACCGATTTTCTCACCGTCAATTTTAACAATTTCAGTGTGAACGTCGTCACCAACCGCTAAAACATCTTCAATCTTCTTGAAACGAATGTGAGAAATTTCAGATAAGTGAACTAAACCTTCCACTGAGCCAAAGTCAACAAAAGCACCGAAAGACGTAATGCGAACGACTTTCCCATCCACACGGTCACCAATTTGTAAGGTTTCTAACGCACGCGCTTTCGCTTCCTCACGCTCTGCAATCAGCATTTCTTTGCGCGTAACCGCAATGCGCCCACGCTTAATCGACTCAACTTTCACATTGAAAGTCTGTCCCACATAAATTTCTAAATCTTCCACATAACGAACGTCAATTTGGCTAGCAGGTAAAAAGGCCTCAACGCCACCTAAATCAACTAATAATCCTCCACGAATGGCACGTGTTACCGTTGCTTCAAGTGGTGTCCCATCTTCTAAAGCTTTCTCAATTGCAGCATTCTTTGCACGAACTGCGACCGCTTTAACCGATAATAAAATTTGCTCATCACTTACTTTTTTAACCACTGCTTCAATCTCGCTACCAATGCTTACTGCATCCGTCACAGAGTTTAGACTGTCAGCAGATAATTCGCTTAAGTAAACCGTCGCATCGTTTCCACCACCGATATCGACCGTCACTTCTTGTCCAGCAATTGCAATAACTTTACCCGTTACGACATCGCCAACAGAAGGCACATCTACTCTTTCTAAATTCATTAATTCTTCCATTGTCATTTCAGCCATTGTAAAACTCTCTCCTTTATTATAGCTCATGCCACTACAAAGAAAATAAATTCTTCGCACTCGCATGAGCTATATGACATATAGCTTTCTGCCTTCGTTACAAAAGCACAAAGTCTATTTTAATACATAACCTATCATTTTGTCTACTACTTCAGCGATAGAAAGTGCACTTGTATCAATTAAAATTGCATCTTTTGCTTGTTTCAGGGGGGAATGCACACGATTAGCGTCCGTTTCATCGCGTTTTTTTATGTCTGCCTCTAGCTGGTCAAGATCTGATTCAATCCCTTTTGCCAAGTTTTCCTTATGCCGCCGCTGCGCTCTGACACCAGAATCAGCGATCATAAAGAACTTAAAATCGGCTTGAGGTAAGACATTGGTCCCAATATCCCGCCCATCCATAATGACATTTGCCGAATTGGCCAGCACGATTTGTCGCTCTTTTAATTCCTCTCGGATCTGCTCGTAAGTCGCAATTTGTGAAACATGTTTTGTAACCTGTTGGTCACGAATCGCATCGGTGACCATCACATGATCGACTTGCACTTGCCCTTCAGGTAATAAAACAATGTCGGTTTCAGCCAGTAATTTCCTTACCGCATCTTCATTGTTGATGTCAACACCTTCGTCTAATACTTTCCATGTAATCGCACGATACATCGCCCCCGTATCCACATAAACGTACTGCAATTTTTCCGCCATTAATTTTGCAATTGTCGATTTCCCAGCAGCAGCAGGGCCATCAATGGCAATCTGAACACATTTTTTCATTTAATCAAATCCTCGTCTTAAGTTATAAAGGGGATATCAAAAGGCAAATTAGGTAAATTGAAAGGCAGCAATTCTTCAAAATAGTAAAGCAAAAATACCGTGATGATGACGAGTAAGAGGACAAGAATGGTATCTAAAATTTTGATTTTAATGTTTTTGCTCTTTACATCTTTACGCAAGTCCTCGATGCTAGCCGTCGTGCTTTTCTCACTATCTGCTTGATCACTGTTTTCATCACTTTCGATGCTAGGAAACGTTCTTAGTGGTGGTGGCGCAAGTTCTGGCTCTTGTTTACTATCCGCAACTGATACTAATTGTTCGACAACCTCATCCTTGACTTCAACTTCGACCACACGGTCTGTTTCTGGCATGACCTCTAAAGCTGGCGCCGTTACTGTCGGCGAAGTAGGCAACCCCACCTCATCATCCGCTTCGGGATCCGAGTCAAAAAGCGATTGAACGTTTGCATTAAAAACATCTGTTTCATAATTTGAAATCTGGCTTTTTTCATTATCCACGATTTCACCTAACAGATTTTCAATTGAATTTAACGCCTCGAAATCCGACTTACTCCCGCCTGTTGACACAAGCGAATTCAAATAATGAAGGTCATCGTTAAGCAAAACATCCTCCGTGTCCGGTTCCGAATAAACTTCATCGTCGTCTGAAAGAAAGTTCTCAAACAAATCTTTTTCCAACAAATCCTTTTCCAGTTGCGACATTTGCACAGGCTCGAGCGACGGTAGTGGCGGTGAAGGATTTTTCACAAAGTCTTTCTCAATGCGATGCTCCACTTCAGCGACTAACGATTCGAGTTCGCTTAAATAATCAATTGCCTCTTGCGTCTCAGGCGGCGCAGGCATAACAGCACTAGGCTCAAGAACGTCGCCTTCAGACAACTCGTCGTCCTCGTGTCTATTGAAAAATTTTTCAAATTGAGCCACTTGCTCTTTGCTATATCTTTGATAGTCCTTTTTAGACTCCGAAAATGAAAGGCTTAAATCTGCCACCTTTTTATTTTTCAAAGCATCGTTAAAATAGCGGTCAGACGAAGATTCCGCGGAATTAAAATATACTTCTTTTAGTTGCTTACTATTCATTTTTTGCGCCACGACGTTGAAACTCCCTTTCAAATCACAAGATTGCTTGTCTATTATACCACATAGTATACCACAAAAACTATTTTTTTTAACTTTAAAGTTTGATTTTTT
>WRAJ01000023.1 GCA_009780245.1 Turicibacter sp. | reverse complement strand
TCATTACTAATATTCGAGCAGGGGATAGTGTTCAAGGTGGATCGACCATTACGCAACAGTATGCGCGTAATTTGATGGTCGATTTTGAGCGTTCGGTGGACCGCAAATTACGAGAAGCCGCTTATACGATCAGGCTTGAAGACGCGTATGACAAGACCGAGATTTTAGAAGGCTATTTGAATACGATTAATTTCGGGCATGGGATTTATGGGATTGGCGATGCTGCGCAATTTTATTTTGGCGTATCCGCACAGGATTTGACGCTGGCTCAGGCCAGTATTTTAGTCGGTATCCCGAAAGGACCGAGTCTTTATTCACCCATTGATAACTATGACAATGCGCGTGAGCGCCAACAGGTCGTTTTGGCAGCAATGGTTGAAACAGAAGTCATTACTGAATCTGAAAAAGAGCAAGCTTTGCAGGAAGAGTTGACGTTTATTGGGCGTAGGCCAGTTGACGATTGGGTGAACTATTATTTCGTGGACGCTGTGTTGCGTGAGGTGGAGCTGCTTTTGGATGAAGATTTGGCGGCTCATCACCATTTGCGCGTCTTTACAACGCTTGATATGAACCTTCAAGAAACGGTGAACGATGCGGTGGCGAGGCACATTGATGAGGATTCGGATTTACAAAGCGTTGTCATCGTCATGGAACCAGAGACTGGCAACGTTTTGGCGCTATCAGGGGGGCGTGATTATGGAACTAGTCAGTTTAACCGTGCGTTGTTTTCGGAGCGTCAGGTAGGTTCGTTGATGAAGCCGATTTTATATTTGGCAGCGTTAGAATACGGGTTTACACCTTCAACGGCGTTTATTAGTCGTCCGACGACGTTTGTCTATAATAACGGAGAAAATTCCTATACACCGAACAATTATTTGAGCCGCTACGCGTTTGAGGAGATTTCGATGGCGAATGCCTTGGCGATTTCAGATAATATCTTTGCGGTTAAGACCCACGATTTTTTGGGCATGGATGTTTTACCGGCAATGGCTTATCGCTTGGGCATCACAGCTGAGATTGATGAAATTCCTTCCGCCGCGCTTGGGGTCAGTAACGTCAATATGATGGAAATGACCGAAGCTTATGCGGTGCTTGCAAACGGCGGTCACGACATGTCGCACCGGTTTGTGTTGCAGATCAAATTGGACGATGAAGTGCTAGTCGATAACCGCCGATTAATCAGCGAAAACGATCAGATTGTAAGTAGAACGAACGTTTTTATTTTAAACGAAATGATGACGGGCATGTTTAACATGACGAATAACAACCACCTAGCCGCAACGGGTTTATCCATCATTCCACAGCTGTCACACCGATACGCTGGAAAAACAGGCTCAACTGACACAGATTCCTGGATGATTGGATACACACCTGATTTTGTTACGACCGTTTGGCTTGGTTACGACGATAGTATCAAAGTAGGCGATGATTCCACGCTAGCAAAAATGATTTGGGCAGAAGTGATGGAAGAGGCCCACCTAGCCGGTAGCCGGTGGTATTTAGAACCAGGCGACGTGATCAGCGTTGCGGTTGATGCTCGTAACGGTTTACCGGTAGACGATGCTTCGCCACGCCGAATTAATCTTTACTTTCAGCAAGAGAACACCCCTTATTGATGAAATACACGTCATTTTTAAGCATTCTTATTTAAAATCTAATTGGCAAGCGTGGCAAGGTGTGATATAATACTTCAGTTGACGCATTTTTAAACCTGTTGAGCGTCGTGTAAACTGGAGGAATGAAACATGAATGTAACAAGCAAAGTTATTGAAACAAATAGAGTGGAATTAACCATCACAGTTACGGCTGAAGAGTTTGGTAAGGGATTAGACATCGCCTTTGAAAAAGTGCGTAAAGATGTCACGGTACAAGGGTTTCGTAAAGGAAAAATTCCGCGTCCAATGTTCGAAAAAAATTTTGGTGTGGAAGCTTTGTACGACGATGCTTTAAACGCTGTTTTACCGGATGTTTATACCAAAGCCATTGAGGACGAGAATCTTGAACCAATTGATTACCCTGAATGGGACGTGAAAGAAATCTCAAAAGAAGACGGTGTTGTGGCAACAGCAACCGTTTGGACGAAGCCAGTCGTGGAACTCGGTGAGTACAAAGGGTTAACGGTAACGCCATTGTCAGAAGAAGTGCTCGAGGAAGACATTCAAGCGGAAATTGATCGTTTAGCAGCAACGCGCTCTGAGATGATGATTAAGGAAGGTGCTGCTGTGGATGGTGACACAGCTGTCATTGATTACGAAGGCTTTAAAGACGGTGTTGCTTTTGAAGGTGGAAAAGGCGAGAATCACCCACTAGAACTAGGATCTAACTCATTCATTCCTGGGTTTGAAGAGCAAGTGGTAGGCATGGCTGCAGGTGACGAGAAAGACATTGATTTGACTTTCCCTGAGGAATATCATGCACCAGATTTAGCAGGTGCCGCTGTGACGTTTAAAGTGACGGTTCATGAAGTGAAGACACGTCAATTACCAGAGATCGATGATGAGTTTGTTAAAGATTTAGATCAAGAAGGCATTGAAACGGTTGAGCAACTAAGAGCTGATGTGACCCTTAAATTGACTGAAACAAAGAAAACAGCAGCCAAAAATCACATTGAAAGCTCGATTGTTGAGCAAGCAGTTGCCAATGCTAAATTCGAAGTACCAGAAGTGATGGTTGAGAATGAAATTTCAAACATGGTTAGCCGCATGGAACAGCAATATCAACAACAAGGTATTTCAATGGAAATGTTCTTACAATTCTCAGGTCAAACGATGGAAGACATGCGTGAGCAAATGAGACCACAAGCAACGAAGCTAGTTGATCAAAACTTAGTGCTCGGGGCGATTGTTGCGAAAGAGAACATGGAAGTATCTGACGATGAGCTGGCAAGTGAGCTTGAGAAATTAGCAGAGATGTACGGCATGGAAGTTGAGCAGATTAAAACCATGATCCCAGATTTATCTATGTTAAAAGAAGACGTTAAGTTTAAAAAGACGATCGATATGATGATTGATAGCGTTAAGTTAGCGTAATAAAATTTCATCTAAATGATAAGATAAAGGATGTGGTTTATTTGTTAAATCATGTCCTTTCTTGGGAAGTTTTCAATGGTTGTGCGAATGAGGTTTAAGATTTATTAAAAATACATATAATGGACTTAGCCATGTGTATTGGCTAGTAGGCGAAAAGTAGGTGTAGATTATGAGTGAAAACATGGAGATTATAAATTGTTCATTTTGTGGAAAGTATCACGATGAAGTGCAAAAAATAATTGCAGGTCCAAGCGTTTATATTTGTGACGAATGTGTGACGATGTGTTCTGAAATTATTGGTGAAGAACAATTTGCGACTTTGAGCGAAGAATTTGAACATCTGCCAAAGCCAAGAGAAATTTATGAGATGCTAAACGATTATGTTGTTGGGCAAGAAAACGTTAAAAAAATATTGTCCGTCGCGGTGTATAACCACTACAAACGTTTGATGTCAAACACGGAAGAACACGATGAAATTGAAATTTCAAAAAGTAATATTTTGCTAGTAGGAGCAACCGGTTGTGGGAAAACCTTCCTTGCTCAAACGTTAGCTAAAGTGTTAAACGTACCGCTTGCAATTGCGGATGCGACTTCGTTAACAGAAGCAGGTTATGTTGGTGAGGACGTTGAGAACATTCTGTTAAAGCTGCTTCAAGCGGCTGACTTTGATGTTGAGCGTGCTGAACGTGGCATTATTTACATCGATGAGATTGATAAGATTGCTAAAAAATCGGAGAATGTTTCGATCACGCGCGATGTTTCTGGAGAAGGGGTCCAACAAGCTTTACTGAAAATCGTTGAGGGAACAGTTGCAAATGTACCGCCACAAGGTGGGCGCAAGCATCCAAATCAAGAGTTTATTCAAATTGACACAACGAATATTTTATTTATTGCCGGTGGTGCTTTTGCGGGGATTGATGAGGTGGTTAAGCGTCGTGTCGGGAAAAAAGTCATCGGATTTGGGTCGGATAGTAGTAAAGCGAATGCGATGTCAAAGAAGGAAATTTACTCGGAAATTGAATCGGATGATTTATTGAAATTCGGCTTAATTCCGGAATTTATTGGTCGTTTTCCGGTACTCGCAGCCTTGTCGCCACTTGAAGTGGAAGATTTAGTTAGAATTTTAACGGAGCCAAAGAATGCACTAGTGAAACAGTATAAAAAGATTTTCAGCTTAGATGACGTTGAGTTAGTGTTTGAAGAAGATGCGATCACTGCGATTGCCGAACGTGCGATTGATAAGAAAACAGGTGCGCGTGGTTTACGCTCTATTATCGAGTCAATCATTACGGATATTATGTTTGAAATCCCATCAAATGAAAATATTGAGAAGTGTGTGATTACACGAGACGTTATAGAAAGTAAAAAAGCACCAGAAATTATTGAAGGTGTCGCATAATTGTTTGGTATTTTTACTAAGTTATGGTAAAATATAATTAATACAGTTAGGATAGGAAGCTTAGGCTTCCTTTTGCGTGATTTAGAGGTGATTTGAAGATGAAGATAGATATAAGAGAAACGGAAGAGCTAATGTTGCCATTAATGCCCGTACGCGGCATTGTGCCATTACCAAATAATGAGCTCACACTTGAAGTAGGGCGCCACAAGTCGATTGAATCTCTGCTTGCGACTGAGGAAACCGATGGGCACATTTTATTGTCGCCCCAAGAAGATGTGGAAGCTGATTTCCCAACAAAAGATGACATCTATGAGGTGGGAGTCATAGCAAAAATTATTAAGCAGAACAAACAAGTTGCGAACGGTCATTATCGCGTTAAGTTTCGCGTATTGGTGAGGGCGAGAGTGGAAGAAGTCGTCGACACGGGACTGTTTTTTAAAGCACAAGTGACTACGATGCCTTCACACAACGAGGATTCGGCTGACGAAGACGTCCTGTCTCGCATGTTGACCAAAGAAATTAACAGCCCAACGACTAAAATATTTTCGCGTGCCTTGGAGTTAAGAAGGTTGTTGAAAACAAGGCCGTCCATGGATTTGTTATCAGACGTGGCTGCTTTCTCGTTGAAAATATCAGATGAGAATAAGTTTAAATATTTATCGATCGTGGATGTTAATGAAAGGTTAAATACGATTCTCGAAGACATTGAAACTGAAAAGCAAGCGTTAGAATTAGAGCATAAAATTAACAATGAAATGCGTAAAAACGTGGAACAGCATCAAAAAGATTATATTTTACGTGAGAAAGTAAAAGCCATTCATAAGGAGCTTGGTGATGAGGCTTCGACGAATGCGGCGGTTGAAAAATTTCGCGAACGTTTAAGAAAAGCAGGGATGCCGAAGCCGGTGGCTAAAAAAGTGGAAGAGGAAATCAAACGCTTTGAAATGACGCCGACGCAAGCCGCTGATTCAGGTGTCCTTAGAAATTACATCGAATGGATGCTAGACGTGCCGTGGTCTAAAATGACGCGTGATAAAAAGGACTTGGCTTTCGCTGAAGAGATTTTGGATTCAGAGCATTATGGTTTGGAGAAAGTGAAGGATCGGATATTAGAGTACTTAGCGGTTAAGACCATGACCGGAAAAACACCGCCAGCCATTTTGTGTTTAGCAGGGCCTCCTGGTGTAGGGAAAACCTCTTTGGCAAAATCGATCGCCACTTCTTTGGGTCGTAAATTTGTTAAAATGTCTTTAGGTGGGGTTAGAGACGAAGCGGAAATTCGCGGTCACCGTCGCACGTACATTGGGGCGCTGCCAGGTCGTGTGATTCAGGGCATGAAGAAAGCTGGGACGATTAATCCGGTATTTTTGCTAGACGAGATTGATAAGATGGCGAGTGATTTTAGAGGGGATCCGGCCTCAGCGATGCTTGAGGTGCTTGATCCGGAGCAGAATGCGAATTTTAGTGATCACTATTTAGAGGAAGAGTACGATTTGTCGAAGGTGCTCTTCATTGCAACAGCGAACGATTTGAGTAACATTCCGGGGCCTTTAAGGGATCGCATGGACATCATTAACGTGTCGAGCTACACGGAAATTGAGAAGTTTGAAATTGCAAAGCGCCATTTGGTGAGCAAGCAGTTGGAAGCGCATGGGCTGAGTGAGTTGCAATTAACGTTTGAAAATGCAGCGATTGTGGATATGATTCAGTTTTATACGAAGGAAGCAGGCGTGCGCCAGTTAGAGCGGACGATTGCTGAGGTGTGTCGTAAGAGTGCGCGATTATTGTTGACGAACAAAGACGAGACGACGGTTAAGTTAGACAGTCAGAAACTCGTGGACATGCTTGGGAAACATAAATTTGAGTACACGCTGGCCGATGCTGAAGATCAGGTTGGTGTCGTGACGGGTCTTGCTTACACGCAAGCCGGCGGGGATATTTTGCCGATTGAGGTCGCTTATTTTAAGGGCACTGGAAAAATTGTGTTAACAGGTAAGCTCGGTGATGTGATGAAAGAATCGGCTCAGATTGCGGTTAGTTATGTGCGAAGCCGTGCGCAAGCGTTTGGCATTGAGGCGGAATTGTTCGAGAAGAACGACATCCACATTCACGTGCCGGATGGTGCAACGCCTAAAGATGGGCCATCAGCGGGAATTACGATGACCACGGCGATCATTTCGGCTTTTACGGGTCGTAAAGTTCGTCGCGATGTGGGGATGACGGGTGAGGTGACGTTGCGCGGACGTGTGCAGGCGATTGGCGGCTTGAAAGAAAAGTCGATCTCGGCGCATCGTTCAGGCATTAAAAAGATCGTGATTCCGAAAGAGAACGAGAAAGACATTGATGACATTCCGCAGACCGTGCAAAATGAAATTGAGATTATCCCGGTTTCCATGATTGACGAGGTGCTAGCACAGGCTTTGATTTAGAGAGTGAGGTAGACACCCATGAACATAACAAAAGCAGCATATATCAAAGGGGCGACGATCGAGGAACAATACCCAGAAGAAACGGTACCTGAGATCATGGTGGCAGGGCGTTCAAACGTGGGGAAGTCGTCGTTTATCAACTCGTTTACCAATCACAAAGCGCTGGCTAAAACATCGGGGAAGCCAGGGAAGACGCAAGTATTGAATTTCTTTAACATTAGTGATAAAATGCGAATTGTCGACGTGCCTGGATATGGCTATGCAAAAGTAAGTAAGTCCGTAATCGTTGCGTTCGGCAAAATGATTGAAGAATACATGACCGTGCGTGAGAGTTTAATGTTGGGTATTCTCCTCATCGACTTCCGTCACGCACCGTCAAAAGAAGATTTAGCCATGTACGAACTGTACCAATACTATGAAATCCCAACGCTGGTAATCTGTACGAAAAAAGATAAAGTGAACCGGTCGCAGCACGGTAAGCATGAACAGATGATACGCTCTGAGCTTGGCATGGGTGAGGATGACGTGCTTATTCCTTACTCGTCGGAAACGCACGACGGTCGGGACGAAGTTCATGAGATTATTGATGATTTGTTAGAGCAGTATGCAGAAATTATGGAAGAGGTGTAAGACATGGCAAGAATATTATCAGGTATTCAACCATCTGGGGTCTTAACGCTAGGGAACTACATCGGAGCCCTTAAAAACTTCGTAAAACTACAAAACGAGCACGAATGTTTATTTATGGTGGTTGATTTGCATGCTATCACGGTTCCTCAAGACCGCTTGGCGTTACGCAAAAACATCAAAGAATTAGCAGCACTTTATGTGGCGTGTGGCATTGACCCACAAAAATCAATTCTTTTTGTGCAATCAGAAGTACCGGCTCATGCGGAACTTTCTTGGATTTTAACGTGTAACGCATCGATGGGCGAACTGTCGCGCATGACGCAGTTTAAAGACAAGTCGGCGAAGCAAGAATCAGTCGGTGGTCACATTAGCGCGGGTTTATTTAGCTACCCGGTTTTAATGGCAGCAGATGTGATCCTCTATGACGTTGACATGGTGCCGGTTGGCGACGATCAGAAACAACACATGGAATTAACGCGTGATTTGGCCGAGCGCTTCAACGCAAGATTTGGCGAGACGTTCAAAGTGCCGGAAGTGTATATCCCGGAACAAGGGGCTCGCATTATGTCGCTGCAAGAACCGGAAAAGAAAATGAGCAAATCTGACGATAATTCAAAGAACATCATTTTACTAACGGATCCGCCTAATACGATCAGAAAGAAAATTAAATCAGCGATCACGGACTCGGAAACGACCATCGCCTACGACCCAGTCAATCGCAAAGGGATTTCGAATTTGCTAGAAATCTATGCGGTGATTACAGGCGAGCCGATTGATGCGCTCGTCACCAAATACGAAGGCAAAGGGTACGGCGATTTCAAGTCAGACTTAGCCGAAGTAGTGGTGGCTGAAATCGAGCCGATTCAACAAAGGCAACAAGAAATCCTAGCTTCAGGTGAAATCGATGACATCCTCGACGCCGGTCGTGACGCGGCGATGAAGATGGCCGTGCGCAAAATTTCAAAAGTGAAGCACAAAGTTGGTTTAGGGCGTAAAAGATAGCGAGGGATCAAAATGAAAATTGCATTTATGGGAACGCCCGATTTTGCGGCGAACGTGCTCCAAAGGCTAATCGATGAAACATACGACATCATGCTTGTTGTGAGTCAACCCGATCGTCCGGTTGGGCGGAAGAAAGAATGTTTCCCGACGCCGGTGAAAAAAGTGGCGCAGGCACATGGCATTCCAGTGTTTCAGCCCGAGAATATCAAAGAAGACCACGCAGAAATTATCGCAGCGAAACCCGACCTCATTATTACCGCTGCCTATGGTCAGATCATCCCGAAAGTGTTGCTAGACGCCCCGAGGCTCGGTTGTGTGAACGTGCACGCTTCGTTGTTACCCAAATACCGGGGCGGCGCTCCGATCCATCAAGCGATTGTAGACGGAGAAAGAGAATCTGGTGTGACCATCATGTACATGGACGTCACAATGGATACCGGGGATATTATTTCCCAAGCTAGCACACCCATCACGGAGTTGGATGATGTTGGGACAATGTTTGAAAAGCTAAGCGTGGTGGGAGCTGATTTATTAGTTCAGACGCTGCCAGACATTGAAGCGGGTACCAACCGTCGCACGCCGCAAGATCACGATCGAGCCACGTATGCCTATAACATTAAACGCGAAGATGAACGCATTGATTGGACAAAAGCTGCAAAAGATATCTACAATCAAGTCCGCGGCCTTCATCCCTGGCCCACGGCTTACACGAAAATCAATGAGTTAAATGTCAAAGTGTTTAAATCAGAGTTGCTCGAGCAAAAGACTGAGAAGGAAGCGGGAACGCTGATGGCTGTGGATGTAACGGGCATAGCGGTTTCTTGTGGCGACGGCAAAGTCTTGCGGATCTTAGAGCTACAACTCGCAGGCAAAAAACGCATGCCGATCAAAGATTTACTCAATGGGGACCACCCATTTAAAGTGGGAGAAAAATGTGATAATTAAAATTGAAAGAAGGTAAAAGAAATGAATGAATTCAGCAAAGAAACAAATCCAATCGTAACAATTGAAATGGAAACAGGCGAAGTGATGAAGTTTGAACTTTATCCGCAAGTGGCACCAGAATCAGTAAATAATTTCATCTCATTAGTAAAAGACGGCTTTTACGACGGTGTGATTTTCCACCGCGTCATTCGCGGCTTTATGATTCAAGGTGGGGACCCAGATGGGACGGGTATGGGTGGACCTGGTTATAGCATTAAAGGTGAATTCACATCAAACGGTGTGGTGAATGTTCTGGCTCATACGCGCGGCGTTATTTCTTTCGCACGTTCAATGATGCCGAACTCAGCAGGTAGCCAGTTTTTCATTATGCACAAAGATTCATTGCATTTAGATGGTGAATATGCCGCGTTTGGTGAAATTATCGCAGGTATTGAGGTGGTTGATGCGATTGCCGAATCTGAATGTAATCACCAAGACAGACCGGTTGTAGAGAAAAGAATGAAGTCGGTAACGGTCGATACAAAGGGAGTGGCATACCCAGAGCCAAATAAGTTGAAGTTATAAGACAGGAGTGTTACGTGAGTGAAAGTTTTCAATTTAGCAAACGACGTAAAAATAAGATACACCGTGATTTTACTTGTAGGGAGTTTCTTATTTGCCGTCGCCATGAATATGTTTATCACCCCGGGTGGCTTATACGTGGGTGGCTTAACTGGTTTACTCCAGATTTTACTCATGCTCGTTTATGATTTTTTCGAAATTGAACTGAGTTTAGGGATTTTGTTTTTTATCTTTAATGCGCCGATTCTCTGGTTAGCATGGAAATCAGTGGGGAAACGATTTGCCATGCTGACGATTATCGCGGTTGTTTTGCAATCGGTCTTACTGGAGCTTGTTCCTGCTCATCAATTTTCGGATGATATGATGCTGAATGCCATCTTTGGTGGTGTGTTAATCGGTATCGGTGGTGGGATGATTCTTAAGATCGGTGCATCGAGTGGTGGCATTGATGTGGTTTCCCAGGTCATGGCGTATAAATTTGACGGATCGGTTGGGAAATATTCATTTGTTATTAATATTTTTGTCATTTTTGCAGCGGGGTATTATCAAAGCTGGGAAGTGGCGATGTATACGATCATGGCGATTTATATCACGTCGGTGTTAGTTGATCACGTTCATACGATCCATAAAAATTTAACGTTGTACATTGTGACGCAAAAAGAGGCACAAATCACACAGGCGATTTGGGACCAGCTATATCGGGGAATTACGGTGCTTGAAGCGTCGGGTGCTTATACGAAAGAGAAGCGCAGTGTGTTAATGCTTGTGTTGTCAAGCTACGAGTTATACGAAACGTTGGAAATCATTAAAGCCGTGGACGAGGCGGCGTTTGTCAATGTGGTTAGGAGCGAAGCCGTCGTAGGGAATTTTGTCAAGAAGCGATTGAAATAAGAGGAGTGTAAACCATGGCATTTGACGGACTAGTCACCAAAGCATCGGTGGCAGAACTTAAAAACGAGCTCGAAACCGGGCGGATCACAAAAATCTATCAGCTCTCTAAGTACGAGATGCTGTTTACCGTACGCCAGCAGCGCCAAAATAAAAAGGTGTTATTTTCAGTGCACCCCACTTACGCTCGTGTCCAATTAACCAACCTTGATTACACGCACGTCAGCGAACCGCCGATGTTCTGCATGTTGATGCGCAAGCACTTAGAGGGTACGATTATCGCGGACATTGAGCAGGTTAACCACGATCGTATCATCAAATTAACGATCGTCCAGCGCAACGAATTCGGTAATGATATCACCAAATACCTTTACCTGGAAGTGATGAACAAGCACAGTAACTTCATCCTCACCACCG
This sequence comes from Turicibacter sp., assembly GCA_009780245.1. Taxonomy (GTDB): domain Bacteria; phylum Bacillota_I; class Bacilli_A; order MOL361; family Turicibacteraceae; genus WRKJ01. The sequence goes on along the minus strand of WRAJ01000023.1, from coordinate 23,362 downwards.
AAGAAGGCAAAATCATCGACTGTCTCAAGCACGTCCCACCGCTCATGAATCGCCACCGTACGTTACAACCATCTGCAACTTACATCCTCCCCCCAGCGATGGACAAAGTAGAACCAAGCGAAGCAACCATCACTCATTTTGAGACCATCGTAAGTGATGGTGAGACAACCCCCGTATCGGGCATTCTGCGAACGTTTAATGGCCTCTCTAAACAAATCGCCCATGAGGTGGTGTATCGGTCAAACAGCGAAGCACCAACAGAGTTGTTCGAAGCGTTCAAACAGGTCATGGAAGAAATAGCGAATCAGCCGAAGCCATCGATCATGCTAGGGGACAAAGAGCAATTCTATCTCCTGCCTTTGGCTCACCTAAAAGGCGAAGTCAAATCGTACGACAGCCTCTTTGCGATGCTAGATGCGTTCTACTTCGGCAAGGAAACGAAAGACCGCATCAAAGATCATTTCAGCAACATCGAAATGCTCGTGAAGCAATGGTTAAATAAAAACGTGAAGAAGTTAGAAAAGCTGGCGGCGGAACTAGCAAACACGGAAAAAGCAGAGGAGTATCGCATCAAAGGCGAGCTGATTCTAGCCAATGCTTATCAGCTTAATCGCGGTGATCAACTGCTCGTGACACAGAATTTCTACGACGAGACACTAGCAGAAATCAACATTGCCCTTGATCCTCTGCTCACACCGTCTGACAATGCACAAAAGTATTTTAAACGCTACAACAAAGCCAAAGCGGCCGTGGCTCACATCGAAGTGCAGCTGGCAGCAGCGAAAGATGAAATCGACTATTTCGAAGGCTTGATGACTTACTTGGCTTCTGCGGATATTCAGGACGTTTATGAAATTCAGGACGAGTTACGTCAGCGTGGCTATTTAAAAAAACGGCAAGAGAAGAAGACAAAAAAGGCAACTAAGCCAAACGTTGACCGATATATGACCGAAGCCGGGATTGAGCTGGTTGTCGGAAAAAATAATTTACAAAACGATTACGTGACCCATAAACTGGGCAAACGTCATGAATGGTGGTTCCATGCGAAAGACATGCCGGGTTCTCACGTGTTGGTGCGGTCTAGCGAAGATAAGCTAGAAGAACCGGAAATTAGAGCAGCAGCGAACTTGGCGGCTTATTTCTCGCGCGGAAAGGATTCGTCGAGTGTGGCGATTGACTACACGCAGCTCAAGAATTTGAAGAAAGTACCGGGATCAGCGTCAGGTTTTGTCACGTATGATGTGTATAAGACGATTTATATTGATCCGGATGAGGCGGATGTGATGGCGTTGCGGAAAGTTAAGGGGTAAGGGTAGGTTAAGGTTGTATTTCACCTACATTTTTGTTATAATGCATAAGCAAGTTAGTATCGGGAGGCGTTTAAACATGTCAATGAGAGAACCTTCAGTTGATAAGTTATTAGATAAAATTGATTCAAAGTATAAAATTGCATACATTGCAGCCAAGCGCGCACGTCAGATTTCGGTTGATGGCGCGTCACAGATGGATTACAACGAGGAGTTGCCAGCGCCAAGAAGCAGTAAGAGTGTTGGGCTAGCACTTGAGGAAATTTTGCACGATGCGCTTAAGTATGAATTAGAAGAGAATTAAAAAGGGAGCAAGCCAGGCGAGGGCTTGTTTTTTTGTGTAAAAAAATGTGAAATACGGCTGAAACCTCTTGACTACATTGTCAGCTTGTTATACAATGTAACACGCTGTTGCTTTCGAGTTTTGGAGGTAATGCACACCAATCTTTTTTAACTAATTTAACTTAAGGAGATGTAAAAGACATGGGTGACGGGTTTTACGGTAAAAGTATTGAAGAAGTAGCGGAGTTTGCAAAGACTTCCTCTACGGGGTTAACAGCGGTGGAAGCTGCAGCACGTTTAGAGCGAGATGGAAAAAACGAGCTTGAAGGTGCAAAAAAGATTCCAGCGTGGGTACGCTTTGTTAAGCAGCTTAAGCACATTATGATGATTGTGTTATTTGTTGCGATGATTTTAACAGCGATTGTTTCGCTGCTTGATCCACCGAATCAAAAGTGGGTAGGGGTAGGGTTAATTGCTTTGATTATCATTGTCAACGCAGCCATCGGGTTTTATCAAGAAAACCAAGCAGAGAAATCGGTGGAAGCACTTAAAAAAGCAACGAAGCCATTTGCAAGAGCGCTGCGTGACGGCGAAGTTGTGAGCATTAAAACAGAAGAATTGGTTGTTGGTGACGTTGTTTTATTAGAAGCGGGAGACATTGTACCAGCTGATATGAGATTGATTGAAACCGCCAGCTTAATGGTTGAAGAGGCGGCACTCACGGGGGAATCGGTGCCAGTTGAGAAAAGCACGGAAGTGATCACAGGCGAAGGTTTGGCACTTGGTGATATGAAAAACATCGCTTTTATGAGTGGGATCATTACCTACGGTCGTGGAAAGGCAATTGTCATTGCAACCGGGATGGACACGCAATTAGGCGTTATTGCTGGGCATCTAGCTAACGAAGAAACGCCAAAGACCCCCTTAACGATCAGCTTGGATAAAACCATGCGTATTATCACGGCAATTGCAGGTGTGGCAGCAGCATTTATCTTCTTGTTGCAAGCTGGGTTTAGAGGCGATACGATCATTAACAGTATGTTACTGACGGTTGCGATTGCGGTTTGTGCGATTCCAGAGGCGATTCCGATTTGTGTGTCGGTCACGATGTCACTAGGTGTTCAAAGAATGAGTAAGCGAAAGGCGATTGTGCGTAACTTACCAGCGATTGAAACATTAGGCAGCACGCAAATCATTTGTTCGGATAAAACGGGAACGATCACACTGAATAAAATGACCGTAACGGCGATCTATCCAGAGAAATGCTCGTGCGAAGACGATAAAATTAGAATGCTTGACTGCATGGTGTTATGTAACGATACACACGCGAAATACGAAGGCAAAGTATTAGAAACGATCGGTGATCCGACCGAAGCAGCGATGATTCATTACGCGAATACGTTGCGCGTCAAGAAGCATGAATTAGAAGAGAAAAACCCACGTGTCTGTGAGTTGCCGTTTGATAGTGCTAGAAAAATGATGTCGACGCTAAACGATACAAAAGATGGCCGCATCATGTACACAAAAGGTGCCTTTGAAATTCTGAAAATGCGTTGTTCACACATTTTGGACGACGGCATTATCCGCCCAATGACGGATGCAGACATGACGCGTTTAAACGAAGGCGCTACTGGTTTCGCCAAACAAGCGCTGCGTGTCTTGGGCTATGCTTATAAGCCATTTGATGGTGATGAGTTAACGGTCGAGGACGAAAATGATCTCATCTTTATCGGGTTCACGGGCTTAATCGATCCGCCGCGAGAAGAGGTTGTTCATAGTGTTCAAGTTTGTAAAGAAGCGGGAATCATTACGATCATGATTACAGGTGATCACCGTGATACGGCTTATGCGATTGCGAATCAAGTCGGCATTGCGGATGACGAGTCGCAAGTAGTGACGGGTGCTGAGTTGCAGAAAATGTCTGATGAAGAATTAGCTGAAAAAGTACTAGGGTTCCGCGTCTATGCGCGTGTTAATCCAGAAGATAAGTTACGAATCGTTAAGTCGTTAAAGTCATTGAATAAAATCGTTGCGATGACAGGTGACGGTGTTAATGATGCACCGAGTATTAAAGCGGCGGATATCGGAATTGGAATGGGAATTTCGGGAACGGAGGTTACAAAAGGTGCGGCGGATGTTATCTTAACGGATGATAACTTTGCTACGATTGAATCGGCGGTTGAAGAAGGACGTCGTACTTATAGTAACATCCTGAAGATCGTGGTCTACTTAGTTTCGTTAAGTATTGCCGAGCTGATCTTGTTAACGTCGTTGATTGCGGTGTTTAACTTACCGTTCTTTAATCCATTATTGATCTTATGGATTAACGTCGTGACGGATACACTGCCGGCAATTGCAATGGGATCTTTACCGGCTGAGCGTGATATTATGAAGCAAAAGCCGAGCATGACCGGTGGTAGTTTATTCCGAGGCATCACAGGGATGACCATTGTGATCCACTCAATTTTCCAGATGATTGTGGTATTTTCGGTTTACTCAATCGCCTATTTCGCTTTGGACTTAGGTGGTGTGGTTGCGATTACGATGAGTTACGTGGTACTTGGAACGGTAGAAACGGTTCACCCGTACAACTTGATTCATTATCGCAAATCGATTTTCCAATCAAGACCGTTCCAAAGTCGCGCTTTAAACTGGGCGATCGTGTCAACGATCTTGCTAGTTGTCGGAAGCTTATTGCCACTTGAATTCGAGCCGTTAATTGCCTTACAAACGGCGTTAGGCATTGCGCCAATTGCCCTGCAGCAATGGGGAATTGCGATCTTTGGTGGGTTAATGATCATTCCGATGATTGAGATTTACAAAATCTTTAAACGTCGATACTACGCTCGAATTGAGAAAGAGCAAGGGACGCTTACTGTGTCTTAAGATGAACAAAAATAAAGGAATGAGACATCTATTTTAGATCTCTCATTCCTTTTTCCTTTTCCACAGATATCGCATAGAAAACACGAGTGTCGTAGTGAGGAGCAACAACCCAATCAGGATGGTAACGCTTGAAATGCCGGTACCACCGAAGATAGGGAGGGTGAATTCTAATCGGTTACCTACGAAGAACATGCCTCCGAAGTAAGCACCATTCTCAAACTCACCACCGATATTAGCGAATGCGAGTGCTGAGTCGCCCTGAGAGGTGATGCGAAAGCCGACTTCTTCACCATTTTCGTGATCAATCGCTACAATTCGCCATTGACCTGTCGGCAACGTATAGCCTGCTGGTGACGCAGTTTCTATCAATTGATAGTGCATATCAGGAATTAGTTGGAATGAAATAGGGTCATCAAGGATGCCGCTACTAATAGCACTATCTACATATTCCCAAATGCCATCCGTGATCATAGCCTCCGTGACAAGGCCAGTTGCTGGTGTGTCATGACCTGTATAACGAAACAGTGAGAAATGTGCACCGGAGCGTAAAATGCCCTCTACCCATCCTGGTGTGTTCCATTCGGCAACGTTGTAAAGTTCTTCACCGGTTTTATGGAAGTCAAAAGGGACAGTTGGCGGGTATCTTAATCGCCACACCGCTTCAAACACAGTGGAACCATTAACGACATACGTCGCGACATCTTCAGGACTCCAGATATCAAAAATCCCATCCCAGTCCTCATCCCAAATCGGTTCATAATCGCGATTACGCCAACCGACGAAGATGTGTTTCGGTCGCACCAAATCAGGAGGTCCCGGAACACGCTCTGGGGTGATCGTCCGTTCAGCAACGGATCCACTTGTGTTGAAAATGTAATCAATAGGGCCTTCATTACCGTTGACATTCCCACCATGAAACAAGAAAACAACACGCCAATTCGAACGGTAATTGATATGATGATTTGTCAGCAGTAAACCATTGAAACGAGCAATCTCATGCCAGTTGTCTGGTGGTGCAAATTCACCGCCACCGGCTGTGTTAGAAGCGAAATCGACACGATCTGTGATCAACCTGAGCCTTGGATAAACATTAACTGGATCTACTAGCGGATTATCGGTACGCGTGTGGGTGACGAAAATTGCACCGCCGTCACTGCCAGCATGGTTATGTGTAAATTCACCATCGTTTACATATACGGCGCTATTGTTAAAAGCAAGCCACATCCCACCGCCATTGTTTCCAGCAGTGTTATGACTAATGCTACCGCCATTAAGATTCACAAAAGCACTGCCTGCGTGTATACCGCCTCCGTTGTTCGAAGCTGTGTTTCCTTCGATAGTCCCCTCAACCATATTAAACGTGCTATGGTTGAGCCGTGCAAAAATACCACCACCGTCGTTTCTAGCGTTATTATTGTTGATCATGCCGGTATGCATCGTAAAACTTCCGGCTGAAACGGAGGCATTATTTAAGGTGACACCGCCACCATTAACAATCGCTGTGTTGTTATGGATTTCAGAGCCGTGCATATGAATGGTACCACCATGATGATAGATGCCACCGCCATGATTGGATATATTGTTAAAGATGCGGACACCATCGTGGATGTTTAAGGTTTGATTAAAGCTCGATGCCACGAATATACCACCACCATTGCCATAGGTCGTGTTATTATGAATGATGATATTATTACCTTGTCCTAGTGTGAGATTACTCGTAAGCCCGAGTCTCATGCCACCGCCTCGGTTATCTGCGTGATTGTTGTAGAGTTCAATATTTTGAATCGTAAAAATACGACCAACATTCGCACCCACCGCCACATTTTGCGTATTGATGCCGCCACCAGCGCCACCGGATCTGTTGCCGCTGAAGAGAGCACCGTCTATCACAACATCCTGAATACTTGCAATGCTACTACCTATTTCGATCCCACCGCCATCACCACTGCTGACATTAGTGGTAAGCGAGCCATGTAGTTGTAAGGAGCCACCAGAAAAGTTTATGCCGCCACCTGTACCACTAGTTGCCGTGTTTTCAGTGATAAGCACATCTTCATAGATGTGCAACCGACCTCTTTCTGTGTTTGTTTGACCGATGTGTATGCCACCGCCGACTGTTCCTGTGTTGTTTCTTATTTCTGCTTCATGAATCTCCACGATGCCGTTGCTATCCATCCGAATGCCGCCACCTTGAGCGCCTGCTGTATTATCACTGATGAAGCCATCGAACATTTCAAAGATACCTTGGTTAACGTTCACGCCACCACCTTGGTTTCTTGCGGTGTTATCACTGATGAGGCCATCGTTCATGGAGAACTGAGTTGATACACCTGTCGATACACTTACACCTCCCCCTTGCTGGGCTTCGTTGTCATAGATTGTGCCGTCGTTCATGGTGAACTGAGGAAAAATGGTACTCTGAAGTGAAAGGTTTACCCCACCGCCATTGCCAGTGCCACTGGTCCAGTTGCCACTGATCATACCTTCTTCCATGATGAATATTGGCACACTACCACCAGCAGGAAGGAGGTTTACCCCGCCACCATTGCCGTTGCCACTGGTCCAGTTATTGCTGATGGTGCCACCACGCAAATACGTTGTACCACCGCTTGAGTTTATGCCCCCGCCATGGGTGCCAGCGTTATTATCGCTGATGACAGCGTTTGAATATATCCATAATCTGTTAAGAACATTCGTTGCGAGGTGTATCCCACCCCCTGTTGTTACTGCCGTGTTATGGCTAATCGAACCACCATTTAAAGTCACATGTGCACCGCTGATTTCCACGCCACCGGCGCGATTACGAGCCTCGTTATGCGTGATTTGTCCGCCGTTCATCGTGAAGACAACGCCACTAACGCCACTAACGGCTACGCCCCCGCCATTATGTCCATCGTTCCTGTGAATCGTCCCACTGTGCATGGTAAAGGTGCCGTTTGCTGCCACGTTTACCCCACCACCAAGACCTGAGCCAGATGTCGTGTTTCCTGAGATCATGCCACCTTCTCTTTCAGGTGTCCCCATCGTTAGCGTACCGCCACCGGCAACGTTCACCCCACCACCGGCAGCTGCCCGATTATTCTCGATGACACTACCTTCATACAAATACAAGTGTCCACCGTTATTAACCTGCACACCACCACGAATAGCTGTGTCTGATGGGTCACCACCACTAAGTATCACATTCTCAAGGCGCAGTGTAACGCCCGCACCTACAACAAAATGGCGCCCAGAGGTGGCAGTGAAAATGAAATCTTCAGATGCTCCGATCTCGCTAGTTAGTGTCAAGCTTGTGCTCAATGTGATTTGTGGGCCGCTAATATTTGCACCGAGTTCAATCGTATCGCCATCGTTTGCAGCGACGATCGCTGCAGTTAGTTCATCGTAAGTTGTCACTGGTATACTTGCTGGGACTATCTCAATGGGAGCTTCTTCTTCCGAGATTTCAATGTCCACAGGTTCCGAAAGAGGAGGAGATTGCTCTTCTGTTATTGTCTCGCTTGGATAGATCGCTTCATCATCGTCATAGCTGTAGATCGCAAATACCGTCGTTTCAGAATCCTCTTCGATCACAGCATATAGTGCCACTAGTGAAACTAGCATAGCGACAACAATTGTCAGCGCTAAAATTCTGTTAACTGTGCTTTTTAACATAGCTGTTGCCCCTTTTTCTGTTTATCATCTAATTATTAGTAATGCGCTTTTTTAGCTTTTTTATGTATCTCCATTTTGTCACTTCGCCTTTTCGCAGAAAGATGGTGGATTTTAACGCAACAAAATGTTATAATTGAGGGCATTGCAAAATTTTCAAGGCGACTCGAAACAGCTTTGAATCAACTTGGTGATAAAATATGTATTTAAAAAGAATAGAGGCAATCGGCTTTAAATCCTTTGCCACAAAAACCGTCATTAATTTTGACAAAGGATTAACCGCCATTGTTGGTCCGAACGGTAGCGGGAAAAGTAACGTATCAGACTCGATCAGGTTCGTATTAGGAGAGCAATCGGTCAAGTCGCTTCGCGGTGGCAAGATGGAGGATATCATCTTCGCTGGAACCGATACAAAAAAGGCGCTCAATATGGCAGAAGTGACGATTGTCCTTGATAATGAACAGCGCGATCTACCGCTAGATTACAGTGAAATTAGCATTACAAGACGCGTGTATCGTTCAGGTGGCGGCGAATACTTGATTAATGGTGAAAAAGTCCGTCTGAGAGACGTGACGGATTTAATCATGGACTCAGGCATCGGGCACGACTCACTTTCAATGATTTCGCAAGATCACGTTAAGCAAGTAGTTGAAGGTAAATCGGAAGATCGTCGCTTAATTTTAGAAGAATCTGCCGGTATTCTCAAATATAAAACGCGAAAAAAAGAAGCGGTTCGCAAACTTGGCTACACAAATGAAAATCTACAACGAGTAAAAGACATCATCGGTGAGCTCGAACTTCAAATTGAGCCGCTACGTATTCAAGCTAAAGATGCCAAAGAATACCTTGAAGTGAAAGAGAAACTATCGGACTTAGAAGTGCGCTTACTTGCGCATGACATCAAAGTGGACAACGATCAACTGACCGAGTTAAAAAAAGAAAATGAAGAATTAACGGTGAAGCAGCTAGCGCTCACGAAACAAATCAACGAGGGCGAAGAAACGCAAGGACAGCGCAATGACACGCACACGCAATACACCAACGACATCCAAGACTGGCAATTCGACCTCACGAGCCACGCCGAAAACGTTCAAAAAATGCGCGGAGAAGCCGACGTTATCCGTGAGCGACTGTCAAACGCAGGCAACAACGAAGCACAGCTAACAGGGCGCAAGCTTGAATTAGAAGAACATTTGTTGCGACTACAACAAGAAGCTAAAACGGCGCAGACCACGGCTCAAGATGCCAGTAGAGCCCTCTACGAAAAACAACAAGGGGATAAAGAAGCCTACCGCCAAACGCACATTGTGCCACTGGAAGAGGAACTCAAAAAAACACAAGAAACCTATCGCACACTAGAAACTGAACTTGATGCGTTAGAACGAGAACGTGCAACCTTGAATGACCAAAACCAGCACACCACTTATCAACTCTCATCAGCAAAATCACAGCTTGACTTCCTTCAAAACGCCAAAGAAGATTTTGCTGGCTTCACAGAAGGCGCAAAGCAAGTGCTGCGCGCTAAAAAATCGGGTAGGCTCCAAGGCATCGCTGGCGCCGTTGCCGAACTCGTCACCGTCCCAACCGAAGTTGAAACGGCGATGGACGTTTTACTTGGCCCAATTGCCAGTCAGATTGTCACGGAAAGCGATGAATTTGCGAAAGCTGGTATCCAGTTTTTAAAAGAAAATCGCTTTGGACGGGCTACGTTTTTACCGATGAACGTCATTAAATCGCGCAGATTACACACTGACCTCCTAAATAAAGCCCGCCAGATGAACGGTTTTGTTTCGTTAGCAAGCGATGCGTTGACGTTTGATGAGACCTACAGAAACATCATTGAAAATTTAGTGGGCAGCGTGGTGATCGCCAAAGATTTAAACTCAGCCAATCAAATGGCAAGAGCAGCCGGGCATCGCTTTCGCATTGTAACCCTAGAAGGCGATGTCATTAACCCAGGTGGTTCGATGACCGGTGGGGCCATGAACCGTAAAAATAATTCTTCGGTTCTCAAACAAAACCAAGCCATTACAAAACAAAAAGAGCTGATCGTGCGCCTTGAAGAAGCCATGCTTGACTTCGAAGTGAAAAAACAAGTCGTACAAACCAAAATCGATTTACACCAAGAAGACATTCTCGCTGCAAAAGTCGCACGGGATAACCTGCAAACGAAATTAAACGAAGCCAATGAACAAAGCTTAAGAACGACCTACGAGCTAAGAGTCGAGGTGGCCACACTTGAAGCCAACCTGCAGAATCAAATGAACGAGGTTCGTCGCTTGAATGACGAGTGCGAACGGGTAGAAAGTGAAATCGAAACCGTCGAAGAAACATTAGAAAATAGCGATGAAACACGCGCGGCATTACAAAAAACATTGCAACAGCTAGAAATTGACATCGAACATTCAGACCAAGCCAAAGACGCCATCACAGAAAAAATTCGTGACCGACGGGCGTTGCTAGCACAGCTGACCGAAGAATTAAAGACGATCGATCTTTCGTTGCGCGAAGCGCGTCGTTTAGCAGGTGATGTGAACACGCAGTTAAACACGTTGTCAGGTAGCATTGGGAAAATGGACACGAAAATTGATCTGGCGATTGAGAAGTTAGAAATCGATTACGAAATGACGTTCGATTATGCGTGTTTGCATTACCCATTGCGCGCAGATGTCGCGGGTGCACGCACCGAAGTTCAAAGTTTGAATCGTCAATTAAACCGCTTTGGCTCGGTCAATATCGGCGCGATTGACGAATACGAACGTGTGAAAGAACGTTACGATTTCTTAACGAACGAAAGCGAGGATTTAGCAGAAGCGGCCAACAATCTGCAAGCCTCGATTGACGAAATGGACACGGAAATGGTCATCAAGTTCAAAGAGACCTTTGATCAAGTAAGAGTTCACTATATCGAAACGTTCCAGCAGTTATTTGGTGGTGGAGAAGCCGATTTAGTCTTATCAGACCCACACGATTTATTAAACACAGGCGTGGAAATCATCGCCAGACCACCGGGAACAAAACTACTCACTTCAAACCTCCTTTCAGGTGGGCAAAAAGCCTTGACTTCGATTGCCATGCTGTTTGCTATTCTGAAAGTAAGAACGATCCCGTTTTGTATTTTAGATGAAGTAGAGGCTGCGCTTGACGAAGCCAACGTGGGGCGCTATGCCACTTATTTAAAGCAATTTAGCGATCAGACCCAGTTTATCGTGATTACCCATCGCCGTGGAACGATGGAAGAATCAGACGTCCTATACGGCGTGACCATGCAAGAACGTGGCATCACCACGATGGTGTCGGTTAACATGGCAAGCGTCGATGAATACACGGATGAGAGTTAGATAGGAATCAACTAAAAAACTTATGAGTTAGTGTTTAGGCTACGCTCATAAGTTTTGTTTTATTTATGCTCTTCGAAACTGTAGGACCTTTGCCTCTTCAAAGGGGGATTCCTTTTTAAATTCTAAAGCACATTCTAAATTTCTAACAACGGTGAGATTGGATACCACTTTGATTAAACTGCCAACAAAGCTGATATCGAATGCTTCCAGATAATTATAGGCCCAATCGAGCAAGACGTCCTCGTGGAGGTGTTCGAAAATTCCCTTCACTAAGGTTGCACTAGCATCAAGTGGTTGGGTGAAAAGATAGAGGACGGATTGTCCACTTTCACACGTAATTTTGTGTCCATTAAACATAAAGCACCTCTTTTAACATTAAGTCTGTTTTATTCTAACCGAATTAGTATATTGTATACAGGATCACTTGGAATTTTGCTGTCCCTTTATTCTATGAAAACATAGGATGCATTAGAATCAACCATGCGAAAATAGGTGCAAACTCATAATATAGATAGAGGACTTGCAGTGAATCAACATTTTGGAAGAAAGGGGTTGTTTATGGTGGAATTAAAGAAGGGGTCAACGTATGTGTTGAACAAGCACATGCCCGGCTATTATAGGTTAGAAGACGCAAAGTTGGGGAAAAATCAAAGCGTGAGTGTCCTTTCAGGTGAGTACATTGTGTTTGACTATAAGAAGGGGCTGATCAATGTCACAAAAGTAGCAGATCAACCCGGATTTTGGGTAAATCCAAGGGGCTAAATCTGATGGCAAGTATCTATTCGAGTTGGGATAGGTGCTTTTTTTATGGGCGTATTACGATTTAGAAAGTGCGCTGCGGTATGAAAACGTATGGCGCAATTGATAAAAAAGTCACGAGTTATAGAGATTTCTGTTTGGGTATGGTAAAATGATTAGAGTTTAATTTTAGGAGTGAGGTATAACATGAGTAAAGCACCGGTTGCAGTAATTATTTTAGATGGTTTTGGATTAAGAGAAGAAAGCACGATGAATGCAGTGGCACAAGCGAAGATGCCAAACTACGATAAGTATTGGAACACGTATCCGCATACGACGTTAATTGCGCATGGCGAGGACGTTGGGTTACCAGAAGGTCAGATGGGTAATTCTGAAGTGGGGCACTTGAATTTAGGTGCAGGACGTGTGGTGTATCAGTCATTGACGCGCGTTAATGTAGCGATTAAAGACGGCTCGTTTTATGCGTTGCCACGATTAGTAGAAGCGTTTGATCAGGCGAAAGCGGCTGGGAAGAAGGTTCATGTATTAGGGTTGTTATCAGATGGCGGGGTTCACTCGCACATGGCTCACATGGTTGCTTTGGTTAAAGCAGCGAAGGATCAAGGGATTGCTGAGGTTTACGTCCACGCATTTTTAGATGGGCGTGATACGGCACCGAAATCGGCTGCGAAGTTTATGGGTGATTTTGAATCGGCTCTGGCTGAGGTTGGACGTGGGCGAGTTGCCACCGTAAGTGGTCGTTATTATGCGATGGATCGTGATACGAACTATGACCGTACGCAAGTGGCATACGATGCGTTAACGGTTGCAGAGGGTGATCGGTTTGATTCAGCTATGGCTGGGATTGAAGCTGCTTATGCTGAAGGGGTGACGGACGAGTTTGTGAAGCCGTTTATCGTGGACGAGGCAGGGACAATTGCAGATGGCGATGTGGTGATTTTTGCGAATTTCCGTCCAGACCGTGCGAAGCAGATTTCGCTTGCGTTGTCTGATCCGGCTGGCGTAGCGGCGGATGCAAAGGTGTCTGTTTTAGATCCATCGCGTGGACCGAAGGACGTGCATTTCGTGTCGATGATGAGTTACGGTCCTAAAGTTGTCGGGCCGGTTGTGTTTGAGCAACAGGAATTGGCTAACACGTATGGTGAGGTATTAGCTGCGAACGGTTTGGCGCAGTTGCGTATTGCTGAGACGGAGAAGTATCCGCACGTGACGTTTTTCTATGACGGCGGTGTGGAAATGGCGCTTGAGGGGAAGACGACGGTGTTGATTGATTCGCCGAAGGTTGCGACTTACGATTTGAAGCCTGAGATGTCGGCTTATGAAGTGGCAGCGGCTTGCGTGGCTGAGATTGAGCGCGACGTGCACGATGCGATTGTGTTGAACTTTGCGAATCCGGATATGGTGGGGCATAGTGGGATGCTTGCGCCAACTGTTTTGGCGAATGAAGCCGTTGATGAGTGTTTGGGTCAGGTTGTCGAGGCCGTGTTGGCTAAAGGCGGTGTGGCTGTGATTGTCGCTGACCACGGGAACGCTGAGGTGATGGAGATGGATGGTGCACCGCATACGGCGCATACGATTAACCCGGTACCGTTTATTGTGACTAAGCCTGATGCGGTGTTACGCGAAGGCGGTCGTTTGTGCGATGTGGCACCGACGTTGCTTAAGCTATTAGGCGTTGCTCAGCCTACTGAGATGACGGGGACGAGTGTTGTTGAATAAATTGTGATGCTGAAACTGTCATCCTATAAAAGCATGAATTAAAAAGCTTTTGGTGTAACCTGCAGTAGCGGGATTTTAGGTGAAGCAACATCGTGCATTAACCAACTCAATCCGGAGGAGAAAAATGAACTTCTTAAAACGAGCAACAACGAGTATGAAAAGGCAGCCAGTTAAATTCACGATCCTATTTCTTCTTATTTTCATCTTAAGCACCGTCATTTCAGGTGCCATTTCGGTAACGACGGCGATTACGAACACGGAAGCTCATTTGCGGCGTCAGATGCGACCGATGGTTGTGTTTGAGGTGGACCATGAGGCGGTTAACGACGCTTGGGAGGCAGCAGGCGGGTATTGGGACCTCACTGAGATTGATTTGCCAGGTGGCGGGAGTGGGATAAGTTCTGAGCTGGCTGGTGCTGAATGGCCCACAATTTATCCGATTACCACTGATATGATCCGTCAAATTGCTGATTTGTCACAAGTAGATTCTTACCATTACGCGATAACGGCGCGATTTATTACGCGATTCGTTGCGTATTTACCAGCGGGCATCGTTGAGCCAAACTGGGGTGGTAGTATGACCTGTATGTCGGATCAATACTTTGAGTGTTTTGAAGAATCCATTATTTACAACCCCACCGACATCGTATTACGAGGGACGTCTGAGGACGAGCCATTAGAGCTGAGGGAAGGCCTGATCGATTTGGTTGTAGGAAATCATTTTGGCGATCATACCCTTCGGCCAGGATCAACGACTTACCCAGCGCTCGTGTCTTCAGGGTTTGCACAAGCGAATGGCTTTTCCATCGGTTCCATTTTTACGCTGGAATCTGGGATTCACCGCAGGACGCCGGTTTATGACTGGGAAGATTTCTTCTTTGATCAAAGGGAACATGAATTTGAGGTGATCGGGCTTTTTGACGTGGTACCGTTGGAAACCGATGATGAAGAAGCAGAGCTCAACCGCCAAAGAGAGTTAGCCAACCGTGTGTTCACAGTGAATGCAGCAACGGAAGCGATCCAATTGTTTGAATTTGAAGGCAACGTCGCTGCTGCAGAAGAAGCCGATGAACAAACGTGGTTTGATGCTGAACATTGGGGCTTTGATATGGAGATCACCTTCATGCTAACGGACCCCCAAGAGCTAGCGTCGTTTCGAGATGCCGTGGCTGACTACTTACCGGAATTCTGGGTTGTTAGGGATTTAACCGGCTCATTCGATCACATTACCGCTTCGATGGACTCACTGGGCGACGTGGCAGACGGCATTCTATTCGCCACCGCCGGCGCAGCTGTGCTAGTTCTGAGTTTGCTCATCACCCTATTTTTAAAAGACCGCCGCCATGAAATCGGGATTTACTTGGCGCTTGGAGAGAGGAAATCAAGGATTATCTCCCAAATTTTATGTGAAGTTTTGATAACCGCCTTGATCGGGCTGACGTTTGCGATGTTTGTTGGTCATGCCGTGTCTGCCAATATTTCCCGAGAAATAATGCGGTCGGAACTGGCACAGCCAGTGGAGCAGGAGCCATGGATGAGCAGCAGTCATTTTGTTGAATGGGAAGATTTAGGCTTTGGCACTAACTTAACCCTTGAGGGCATGGTGGAGGCGTTCGACACTTCCCTTGATCTGACAACTATCGCGTTGATGTCTGCCGCTGGTCTTGGTGTGGCGGTTGTGTCAACTTTAATTCCCGTTGTTTATGTGGTGAAACTCAAACCAAAGAAAGTATTGCTGTAGGGATTCGGAGGAACGGTTATGAACATCATTAACGCTGAAAATCGCCAGTCAATTTAGCAAAATTAAAACTCGCATCGGGACAATCCGCCATGCGAGTTTTATGCTGTAAAAGCTTGAATTAGTATTAACTGTTCTGATAAGCCACGGCAAGATGCGCCGCCACCTCGGCGTTGTGATACACTAACGCAATATTCGTTTCCAAGCTTTTTCCAGCAGTTAAGTCTTTGATCTTTCCGAGTAGAAACGGCGTGATATCTTTTCCGGTAATGCCTTTTTCTTTGGCTTCGTTAAGCGCTTGCTGGGTAATCGCTTCGATGTCCTCATACGGGAATTCCGACTCAGCAGGGACTGGGTTAGCGATAATCAACCCGCCGTCTAGGCCTAATGACCATTTTGTGGCCATGACTTCTGCTACTGCAGCCGCTGTATCTAACCGGAAGTCGACGCCAAACTCACTGACACGCGAGTAAAAAGACGGGAACTTGTCTGTTTTATATCCCACCACTGGCACACCATGCGTCTCTAAATATTCCAGTGTGCGGCCGATATCAAGGATTGACTTTGCCCCGGCACAAACGACCGCCACATTAGTCATCGCCAACTCTTGTAAATCAGCAGAAACATCCATCGTTACTTCACCTTCGCGATGCACGCCACCAATGCCACCGGTTGCAAAAACAGCAATACCAGCCAACTCTGCGGCAATCATCGTGGCTGCGACTGTGGTTGCCCCGATTTTCCCCGAAGCCAAAATGTACGGGAAGTCACGACGACTTACTTTGGCCACGTTCGCATGCGAGCCTAATGCTTCTAAATCCGCTTCTTCCAAACCGATTTTAATTTCCCCGTTCATCAACGCAATCGTTGCTGGCACTGCACCGGCATCGCGAATGATTTGCTCGCAACGTTTCGCCATTGCCACGTTCTCTGGGTAAGGCATCCCGTGCGAAATAATCGTCGATTCTAACGCGACAATCGGCTTTCCGTTTTCCTTTGCTGCTTGTACTTCTGCTGAAAATGATAAAAATTGTTTCATAGTCACTAATTCTCCTTTATGTATGCAGTTAAATGTTCTAAACTCAAATCAGGCGCAACCGATTGCTCAGTCTGCAAGGCGAAAGCCGCCGCTGCCAAACCGTATCGGCAAGCAACTTCTAAATCACAACCTTGAATCATCGCAGACATAACGCCCGCAGTCAAAGCATCGCCCGCGCCCGTCACATCAACGATCTCAACCGAGTAAGGCAAAAGCTGTCCGCTACCCGTCGGTGATGAATAAAAAATTCCTTCGCTACCGAGCGTCATCACGACATTTTCCACCCCGTGCGCCTTAAGAGCATCCGCCACCACTTGATAATCAGCCGAGGATTTTATGCGAATGCCACTTAACTCTTCCGCTTCTTCAAGATTGGGGAAAAGCACACTCACACCACTTAAATCCCGAGGAAGTTTCTTAGCTTTCAACGAAGAAACCGGGTCGATGTACAACCGAATGCTTTCTTTTTCACACCTACTAATCACCTCAGCAATCGCCTCGCTCGAAAGGTTCGTGTCCATAAAAATCGCCTCACTTGTCACAAGCGCCTCCCAGCTGTTAGCGATGACATCCGATGTAAATTGGTCGTAAATCGCCATATCAGCTAAAGCAAGCACCATTTCACCATCGCCATCCAACACAGCGGTATAAGTGCCGGTACGACCCTCCTTAGCGACTTTCGTTAACGCCACGTCGATGTTTTTGCACACCGAATCAGCTAAAACACTGCGCCCTTCCGAATCATCGCCAACAACACTGAAGAGTGAAACACCATTCCCTAGCTTAGCTAAATTCTCCGCAACATTCCTTGCGACACCGCCAAAGGATTCCGTTGTATTAACCGGGTTAGAAGAACGATAACGAATGTCATCTTTGGCCACAGCTTTCCGATCGATATTTGCCCCACCAATACAAGTTATCCGTTTATTATCCATGTTTAAGAGCCCTCCTTATCAAGACCCCTCGAAAAGTTTACCACAAAAATAAAAGTTTTAAAAGGGAGTTTAAAAAAATTTCATTTGACAAGAATAAATATTTGAGGTATAATTCAAACAATTTGGTTTTTTAAAGAAAGTTCTAATAGTATAGAAAGGGAAGAGTTGCGATGTCGAAGAAGTTAGTTATTGTGGAGTCGCCAGCAAAGGCGAAGACAATTGAAAATTATTTGGGGAAAGATTATGTGGTGTTATCGAGTGTGGGGCACATTCGTGATTTAGCAACAACGGGCCCAGGTGGTTTAGGCGTGGACGTTGACAATCAG
Organism: Turicibacter sp.; assembly: GCA_009780245.1. Classification (GTDB taxonomy): domain Bacteria; phylum Bacillota_I; class Bacilli_A; order MOL361; family Turicibacteraceae; genus WRKJ01. Next base: position 5,379 of record WRAJ01000023.1, on the reverse strand, counting down.
TTTGCGGCTAATTATAAAAACGCGACAGGGAAGTCAAAAGTCATTAAAGAATTGAAGCTGGCAGCGAAAAACGCTGATTTTGTTTATCTGGCAACCGATCCGGATCGCGAAGGTGAAGCGATTAGTTGGCACTTAGCGGATGTGTTAGAGGTGGATACTGACCTAGACAACCGTGTGGTGTTTAATGAGATTACGAAAAATGCGGTGGTGGATGCGTTTAAGATTCCACGTAAGATCGACATGGATTTGGTGCGTTCGCAAGAAAGTCGCCGCATTGTGGACCGGATCATCGGGTTTAAGTTATCTAAGTTATTACAGAATAAGATTAAAAGTAAAAGCGCTGGGCGGGTTCAATCGGTCGCTTTACGTTTGATCGTGAACAAAGAGCGTGAAATCCAAGCGTTTGTGAGTGAAGAGTATTGGCACATCCACGGTATTTTTGGTGCCGGTGCGTCACAGGTTGAAGCGGAACTTAACAAGTACAAAGGCAAGAAGCTTGAAATTTCAAACGAAGAAGAGGCGATGGGGCACGTGAATGCGTTAGCGGCGCCTTATGTGATCGAGAAGATTGAGAAGAAGAACCGCAAGAAATCGCCGAAAGCACCGTTTATCACGTCGACGCTACAGCAGGAAGCCAGTTCAAGGCTTGGTTTTAATGCGAGAAAGACGATGTCAACGGCGCAGAAGCTGTACGAAGGGGTAAGCGTTGGCGGCGAAGCGGTGGGTCTGATCACGTATATGCGTACGGATTCAACGAAGCTGTCGGACGTCTTCGTCGGTGAAGCAAAAGAGTTTGTTAATAAAGAATACGGAGATAAATTTGTCGGGAAAGGCACGGGCAACGGCAAGAAAAGCAAAAACGCGCAAGAGGCACACGAGGCGATCCGTCCTTCATCAGTGTCTAGAACGCCGGATTCAATCAAATCGTACTTAAAACCAGACGAGTTTAAACTGTATAAGTTAATCTGGGAACGTGCCGTTGCGTCTTTAATGGCGGATGCAACCGTTGAGGCCACGTCGATCGACATTAAATCAGGGGATTATAATTTCCGTGCGAACGGTCAGATTTTGGTATTTGACGGGTATTTAAAAGTGTATAGCTTCGAAAACACGAAGAATGAAATGTTGCCAGCTGATTTAGCAGAAGGGATGGAAGTTGCGAATCAGAGCATCACACCGACGCAACACTTCACACAACCACCAGCCCGTTATTCAGAGGCGCGTTTAATCCGCGAGATGGAAGAACTTGGGATTGGGCGTCCGTCGACGTATGCACAGACGATGGATACTTTGAAAGCCCGCGGGTACGTGAATTTGGAAGAGCGTCGCTTTAAGCCGACGGATCAAGGGATTTTAACGAGCGATAAGCTCGACGAGTTCTTCTCGAATTTGATTAACGTGGAATACACGGCGAAGATGGAAAACGACTTAGATGAAATTGCCCGCGGTGAAAAAGTGTGGCACATTGAGCTCAAGGATTTCTATGACCGTTTTATTCCGCTTGTTGAAACTGCCAATGAAAAGATGGAAAAAATTGCACCGAAAGAAGTCGGTGAAGATTGTCCGGAATGTGGGCATCCACTGGTGGTACGTCGCGGTCGTTACGGTGAGTTTGTGGCGTGTAGCAATTACCCGGCTTGTAAGCACATCAAGAAAGACGCCACCGAAGGTGTGACGGAAGATAACGGGACTGGTGTTGAATGTCCAAAGTGCCACTCGGGTGAAATTGTGTTGAAGCGTTCGAAGCGTGGACGTATTTTCTACGGTTGTAATCAGTATCCGAAATGTGACCAAGCTTATTGGGATAAGCCGATTGATCGAAAGTGTCCGCAGTGTGAGAGTGTTCTGACGCTGAAGGGTAAGGACGAAATTGTGACGTGTCCGAGTAAAGAATGTGACTACAAAGAAACTGAAAATAAAGAATAGCACTTTAAAGCGATATCTGATATAATGAGATATTGCTTTTTTCTTGAAAATGGGAGGCGACCACCGATGAACTACGCACAAATTAGAAAATACGACATTGCCAACGGGCCGGGTGTTCGCGCTAGCTTGTTTGTTTCGGGGTGCACGCATAACTGCCCGGGTTGTTTTAATCAGGACTACATGCGCTTTAACTATGGGGGAAAGTGGAGCAAACAGGTTGAGGATGAATTTATTGAGATCATGACCGACTCGCAAATAAAAGGGGTGACGATTTTAGGGGGCGAGCCGATGGACCAGATTGGGGACGACGACTTGTTGCATTTAGTGCAGCGAATCAAGTCTGAGGTGGGCAAGAGCATTTGGCTTTATTCCGGGTACACGTACGAGGAGATTTTGGCCGATAAAAAGCGGCGAGAGATTCTCTCCTTTTGCGACGTGTTAGTCGATGGTTTGTTCGTTGAATCACTCAAGAATCTCAAGTTACGATTTAGAGGCAGCAGTAATCAACGGATCATCGATATTTCGCGGTCAATGGCCAGCGGCGCGGTGCAAATGCTCGAAAGTTATGAATGAAAACGTAAAGCTAGGCTATTCTACTGTGGTAATCTGGCTTTTTTTGTGGTAAAATATTTTTCAAAACTTAACGGAGGTGCAAGCGTTTATGAAATTTTTTGAAGCGAAAGATTATAACGATTGCTTAGATTTGAAAGAGACGCAAGTGGCGATTAAATTGCTGAAGGATAGCTTTGAAGCGTTTTTATCGTCAGAGCTTCATTTGATGCGTGTGAGTGCACCTTTATTTGTAACCACCGATACGGGTTTAAACGATAATTTAAATGGCTTGGAAGACGCGGTCACCTTTACGTCAAAAGACGTTGGCGATAAAACGGTGGAGATCGTCCATTCCTTGGCGAAGTGGAAACGTCAAGCACTGGCAGATTATGGTTTGTTAGTCGGTGAAGGGATTTATACCGATATGAACGCGATTCGTAAGGACGAGGACCTCGATAATACGCATTCGATTTACGTGGATCAGTGGGATTGGGAGCTAATTATCAATCAGGAAGATCGTAACGTCGCATTTCTAAAAGGCATTGTGCGGAAAATTTACACGTCGTTTAGGCGCATTCAAGATTTAGTGACTAGGCGTTACCCGTGGTTGCCGGCAACGTTGCCAGAAGACATCACGTTTATTACGTCACAGGAGCTGGAAGATCTGTATCCGGATTTAGCCCCGGATGCGCGTGAGCATGAAATTACAAAATTGCACAAAGCTGTCTTTGTGATCGGCGTTGGTGGCAAGCTGAAAAGTGGCGTGAAACACGACACACGGGCACCTGATTATGACGATTGGGAATTAAACGGTGATATTTTATTTTGGTTCGACCAATTAGACATGGCACTTGAGTTAAGCTCAATGGGCATCCGTGTTGATGAAAAAGCCTTGCTGGCACAGATCAAAGAAAAAGACGCCGAAGATCGCTTGGAGCTAGCATATCATCAGAAATTGTTAGCTGGTGAGCTGCCTTACACGATCGGCGGTGGTATCGGGCAGAGCCGATTGTGCATGTACTTTTTAAACAAAGTTCACATTGGACAGGTACAAGCCGGATTATGGGACGATGCGACGAAAAAGATTTGTAAAGAAAAAGGAATTCAACTACTCTAAGAGCTCGTTGAATAACTTTTTTTGTGTAGCTGAAAAACCAAAAGGAGCGATGCTTAATGGCACTATTTAAATTAGAGAACGTCGCCTTCAAAGGCATTATTCAATATCCAAATTTCGAAATCAAAGAAAAGGCGGCAACCTTTATCACGGGGGAAAGTGGTGTGGGTAAGAGCACACTCCTCAAATTGCTGAACGGCGTGTTGACCCCAACCGAAGGTCACGTTTATTGGGTTGAAAAAAAGTTAACTGACGTTGATTCCATCGTGCTAAGACGCAAAGTTTTACTGGTTAGTCAATCCGCGGTTTTGTTTGACGAGCATACGATTGAAGAAAATTTTAAGTTGTTTTTTGACTATCGTGACCAAGCTGCTCCGAGTAGCGAGGAAATGACCCATTTTTTAGCGATGTGTTCGATTGTGATGCCGCTTGATGCGCGTGTGTATGAGTTATCTGGTGGTGAGAAACAACGAGTTTTTGTGGCGATTCACTTGGCACTTGGATTTGACGCGTTGTTAATGGACGAGCCGACGAGTGCGCTGGATGAGAAAAATGGGTTTGCGATGTTGAGGAACATTAAGGCCTACTGCAAAGAGCAGGGTAAATCGTTGGTGATCGTCTCGCACGATAAGGAAATCGTGGAGAATTTCGCAGACGATGTGATTGTACTTGGAGGTGAGGCGTAATGCCAGAACTATTAGACGTTTATCAGTTTACCCTTGTGTATGTGTTGCTTATTGTGATTTTGGCTGTGATGAAAAAATGTAAGATTAATCAGTCTAAGCTTGTGATTGTGGCTAGTTTGCGTATGACGTTTCAGTTGGCATTGGCTGGGGCGATTTTGACCTTTATTTTTGAACGTCCGCACCCGCTGTTTACACTTGCTTATTTGGCGGTGATCACAGGGTTTAGTATTCATATGATTTTATCGAAGCATAAAGAGTTAAACAAGACGTTCAAAATGATCATTTGTGTGTCGCTATCAGTAACTGGTTTAGCCATTTTAGCTTTTTATATCGTGGTCGTTCTGGGTGATAACTTCTTTAATCCACAGCTTGCGATTCCGTTGAGTGGTATGATTGTGGGGAATGCCGTCAGTGGTGTTGCACTCGGAATGAAGACGTTTAAAGAAAGCTTATCCGCTAAGCGTCATCAGATTGATACGTTGATTAATATGGGCGTGACGCCGCAGAAAACGTTGCTACCGTTAGTCAATCAAGCGATAGAGACCGCAACACTGCCTACTATCATTACCATGACAAGCATGGGAATTATCAAGTTACCAGGGATGATGACCGGTCAGATGCTAGCGGGTGCGATGCCGATTACGGCGATCCTTTATCAAATTTCGATCATTATTGCGATTGCAGCGGTGACGTGTTTATCGGTGTTTTGTACGCTTTATTTTGGGTATAAGACGTTGTGGAACGAGCGGAATCAGTTGTTGATTTAATTTTGTACTTGAAACTTTGTTTGGATTTTGGTAGTATGGCAAATAATAAGTAATAGTAGGGTAGGTGAACCGAATCGATGAAGCGTAGACGTGGAAAGAAAATGTTAAAGTTTTTTTTGATTGCGCTTTTGTTGATCGTTTTTTATGTGGGCTTTACTGCGGTGCGTATTTGGCGATTTGGTCATGTCGATCAGCGCCAACAAGTGGATGCGGTTATTGTGTTGGGCGCTGCTGCTTGGCACGATAACCCATCACCTGTTTTTTTGGAACGGATTCGGCACGGCGTTTGGTTGTACGAAAATGGGTACGCAGATTACATCATCTTCACAGGTGG
>WRAJ01000022.1 GCA_009780245.1 Turicibacter sp. | reverse complement strand
CAGTGAATCCACCACTGAATGAAGCTCGCCTTTGTGCAGAATTTCAATCGACTCATTTACCGCGCTCAACCGTTCGACCGTAAACGCATCGCCACGCACGGTCACAGCAAGTAAATCACCGTGGTAATTAACTTTGAAATTCAGCATATCATACTACAAGCAATCACTATCATTAGAAAATGCACTTACAGTTTTTAAAAATGAATTTGAATAAGATTCTTTTAACTACAATTTACGTGACTCTTTAAGCATAATAAATCACCCTTTCTTATCGATCGTTTCATCGTCCATTCGCGATCGATAGTTTCAAACTCTCATTTACACAAAACTATTGATCAATATATTCACAATTTATAATCTTCCTTAATTTTAACAAATTCACCTGTTTGTATGAATTTTCTTCTATATAACAAAATGAACTAAGAGCAAGCTATCACTTGAAACTACTCTCAGCTCTTAGTTCAACATTTTCGGTTTTTTACTTTAGCCGAGCGGACTCCGAAAAACCACTTTATGTCTATTGTATGAAGCATATTAGAGTTTATGAGTTAAATCAAGTTTATTTTGTTGGATTGTGTGTGTTTTACTTGGGAATTGCATTTGACAAATTAGTAAACGATTTTCTTTAGTTTAACATTCCAAAACTCTTTTGACCTTTTAAACGAATTATGAAACAAGTCATCTATTTATTTCATAACAAAAAAGTGATATAATTGTTAATATAGCTCGAAATATCAAACATTTTATATTATAATTGCGAATAAATATTTTAAAGTGAGGCGATGAACAATGACTGATGCACAAAATGTTAAAAAAGCTTTTCAATCAATTTTAAGATCAGATTACATCTCAATAGATGATCCTGAGCAGCTACAAAAATTAGAAGACTATTACGTTGATACTTTTAATAATCTTCCAATATTTTTGAGCAATCAAGATAATTTCGTTACTGGGAGACGTGGAACTGGAAAAACAACGTTGCTAATGAGAGCGTATTATGAATGCCTAAAAAGCATAACTTCTAAAAAAGCTAGTGCGAGCAGATATTTAGGAGCAGATAGGGTATTACCAATATACATAGATTTGAGCCAATGCAAAGAAATTTTCGAAGAAGAAAATGAAGAAAAGATTGAAAGAACCTTTATTAGCGAAATTGTTACCGAGCTAAAAAGACAACTAAGTAAGATGTTTGATTCAGAACCTTTTAAAATATTAAAAAAAGATAACTCCAAATTAGAAGAGTTTGACGAAATTTTGCATATTTTAAAACACGGAGTAGAGTTAAAAAGTGGTATCAGCAAAGAGATAGAGCAGTCCCGACTTGGAACAAAAGAATCTTATTCAGGTTCTATTTCTAAAAAAGGAATTCAATTATCTGCTGGCCATGATAGAGTGACAGAATTAACTGCAGTTCGTAACATAGAAAAAATTAGTGGCATCAGCGTTCAAAATTTTTTAGATACCCTAAATACAGTTAGGATTAAAAGCAAAATAGATTCTATTTATATTTTTGTCGATGAATTCTCAGATTTATCAGTTTCTGAGCAAGAAAAATTTTCTTCTTTACTAAAAAAACTCTTAGGTTCAAAAAACAATATCTTTTTCAAAATAGGAACTATTACTAGCCGGTACGATTTTGGAAAAAACATTTTAATTGGACGCGATATATTCCCAGTTTCACTCGATCTCAATGACTTTGTCGAAAGATACGATGGAATTGTGGGAGCAATCAAAGCTTTAGAAAATTTCACTTCCAATCTAATTGAAAGTAGATTAAATTCGTTTAACCCCGAATTAACATTTGACAAAATTTTTACTGGTAATCAAGACATTATTATTCAAAGAATTACTAGAGCATCAATGGGCGTTCCAAGAACAGTTGGATTGATTCTACAAAATGCAATTGCTGAATTGAATAATGCTGATTCGAAAATTCGCTTAAATGATATCAATTTAGGAATGAGAGCGACCCGTAAGATATACATGCAGCAGTTCCAAGGTGCTATCAAAAAGAGAATTATACCTGGTTTTCATATGGACATGTGGAATAGCATTTTAGGAAGAGCACTTGATGAAAAAAATAAAAAAGGCGCTCGCCCAGCAAGTCACTTTATGCTAGATTCTTCTAGGAGTAAATATCTAGAAGTTCTTCGTGAAAATTTCGTTATACACTTGTTAGAAGAAAATCGGAGTTCCAAAAGTGGTGGTAATTATTTCCTATACGCACTAGACTATGATATTTGTATGGATAACAATATTCCATACGCAGAAACCAAGGATGAATTTACTGCTGTTCGATTCATTTATGACGCGGTTATGGCCGAATACGATGCTTATTTCGCCAAGGATTCTCTCAAAAGTTATAGTTGCTCAGGATGTAATGTTGTTTACCCTGAAAAAGATGTAGCTATGATGAAAACCAAACGTTGCTTCGAGTGTGACGAAAAACTTGATGAAATTATTCACCGAGAAGTTTCAATTCGGGAAGGAAATTACACAGAGGTGGAGATTAAAATATTAGGATTAATTGCTTCACTAGATAAAGATGCTGCAATGAGTGCAAGCGAAATTTCAGAGTTTGTTGGTTGTAGTGTACAAAAGGTTTCTCTTTGGTGCACTAAAGTCGCACATAGAAAAAGACTAATCAGCATTGATAAAACAGAAAAAAACCTATACTACAACAACGAAGATTCTGATTGAACAGATAGCACAAAACAAACCATGCAAGTACTTACTATTCTAAGTAGTAAGTAACTTTCATGGTTTATTCCATACTATTCACCAAATACATCGAGAGAAGTGTAATATCTATCTTTCTAAATGCTCCTCCAACGTTTTCAGAAGATTTGTACATATTATTTGATAAATCCTTTTTTGGATTTATCTCATGTTTATTTTTCCTTTTGTGTTATCCTTCCCCCATCCCACCAAACAACTGGATCGCCGCCTCAACAGCATCTCCTCCACTCGCTGGCAAGTCAAACACCACCATAAATTTTGCGTCTTTGAATAGTACGCGTACGAATTTACCTATTTCGTGAGCCCTACCGTAAAGCGCCTTTACATCCATCTCCGCGCTGATATCAGCCTTTAACACAAATTCCAGCGTTGTCTTTGTTACTTTTGATTGCTCTGTGACCGGGTTGATCAAATTCTTTAAATACATTAAATCTACCAGATTTTCCACGCCTTCCGGCATTTCGCCAAATCGGTCGGCGAACTCTTCTTTCAACGCAGCGTACTCCGCATCGTCACGCAACGCTTTCATCTTCTTGTACATCTCAATTTTTAAAGATGCATCGTCAATATAAGCATCCGGAATATAGCGGTCAATGCCAATCCCAATGTCCAACTCGCGCGCCGACTCCGCCAGCATTTCCGTTGTCAAATCTTCGACGCTCAGCAGTGCCTCTTCAAAATCAACCCCTGCTTCTGCAACCCTAATGGCCTCGGCTAACATCTTCGTATACAAATCTAATCCCACTGTGTCAAGGAAGCCGTTCTGTCTGGTCCCGAGCATATCACCTGCACCTCGAATAGCGAGATCTCGCATCGCGATCTTGAACCCGGAACCAAGCGCGGTGAATTCACGGATCGTCTGCAGACGCTTCTCCGAGTTCTCTGTTAAAACGTAATTTCGCGGGTACAAGAAGTACGCATAGGCAATTCTGTCGCTTCGCCCAACGCGACCCCTTAGCTGATACATCTGCGATAGCCCGAGCCGGTACGCATCGCCGACGATCAACGTGTTCGCGTTTGGAAAGTCGATGCCCGTTTCAATAATGGTCGTACAAACCAACACATCAAATTGACGATCCTCGAAATCTTGCATCGTATCCTCAAGCGCCTCACGCGACATTTGCCCGTGTGCGTAACCAATCCGAGCGTCCGGCACCAATTTCTGAATTTTTCGCACGTGCGACAGCAAACTCGACACCCGGTTGTGCAAATAAAACACCTGTCCGCCACGCGCCAACTCTCGCTCAATGGCATCGCGCACCACGCTATCATGTGCCTCAAGCACATACGTCTGCACCGGATAGCGATTCTCAGGCGGCGTCTCAATCATCGACATCCCACGAATCCCAATCATCGACATCTGCATCGTCCGCGGAATCGGCGTCGCCGTCAACGTCAACACGTCCACGTCCGTCTTCAACTTCTTAATCGCTTCTTTATGCTCAACCCCAAATCGCTGCTCCTCGTCCACAATCAGGAGCCCTAAATCCTTGAACTTCACGTCTTTAGACAACACCCGATGCGTCCCAATCAAAATATCCACTTTCCCGAGGGCAACCTCACTCAAAATCAGCTCTAAATCCCGTGCGGAAACGTGGCGGTTCAACACACGAATCTCCACCGCATGATCCGCAAAGCGCTTCTTAAAATTCTCATATTGCTGACGTACCAAAATCGTCGTCGGCGCCACATAGACAACTTGCTTATGATCCACGACTGCCTTCATCGCCGCCCGCATTGCCACCTCAGTTTTTCCGTATCCCACATCACCAACAAGCAGCCGATCCATCGGATTCGGCTTTTCCATGTCCGCCTTAATCTCCGCCGCCGTCTTTAACTGATCGGCCGTCTCAACATACTCGAACGCCTCTTCAAACTCCCGCTGCATCGCCGTGTCCTTCGAAAACGCAAAGCCCGGTAAATATTTCCGTTTCGCGTACACCTCGATCAACTCGCGGGCAATGTCCTTCACCATCGCTGATGCGGCTTTTTTCGTCTTCTCCCAATCGCGTCCACCTAACCGGGACAATTTCGGCACAGCCCCCTCCGAGCCAACGTACTTTTGCACCAGATCAATCTTATCAATCGGCACATAAACACGGTCGCCCAACTTGTACTCAAGGGTTAACACATCACGCTTTACCCCCAACATATCAATCGTCTCCACCCCCACGTACCGCGCAATCCCGTGCTGCAAATGCACGACAAAATCGCCGAGTTGCAATTCATTGTGATCCTTCACGCGCACGCCGTCTCGCACACGCCCCTTATAAGCCGCCTTTCGCTTTCGCTTGCCCGGCCTGATCTCCGCATCCGTGAACACCACAAATCCCTGGTCAATCAGCTCAAACCCAGCCTCAATCGCGCCGTGAGCGACGTTCACAATCCCCTTTTTAAACGCATCCTTTTGCGTGTCAACCGCCACAACTGGTGTCCCGGCTTCGGTCAACCGGTGCATCACACTATTCCTCAAATCAGCACTGTCACTCACCACCACAGCGGTTTTACCAAGCGCAATGAGATTCCCGCACTCAGCGGTGAATAATTCAAGATTCCCGTGATATTCTTCCACTCCTTTTGACAGGAAATTCAACATCTTAGCTAGTCGGACGTCTGCTAATCTACGGGTGTGCTCGCTGAGGAATAGTTGCTGCTTGGCCAGGTCAAACGTAAAATCGGCCTGCATGTTGAAACCGGCAAGCACCTCACCGCGAGCCGTTGCTGTGCGTTGCCAAACTTCGATTTCATCGTCCGTCGCTTCTGCATGAAGGGCAATTTTATCCGCGTCTACCCAGATGATGAGCGGGCTGTCGAGGTAATCTAGGATGGTCGCGGGATTATCGTAGACGAGACGCAAATATTTGTGCATTAAATCGAGGTCGGAGTATGACTTGATCCGTGCGATGTCTTTGTTAACTTCGCTTTGTAGGACGTCTTTACTTTCACCGGATAAGCCTGAGAGGTGTTTGTCTAGGAGAGGTTGGATGGTCTTAGTAAAGTTGGTTGCAGCAGAGGTTTCAAAATAGAATTCGTAGAGGAGCGTGATAGCGGCTTGGTCTATTTTTCGGGTGGAGCGCTGGGAATCGACCTCGAATTCGCGAATGGTGTCGACTTCATCATCGAAAAACTCGATGCGGATCGGGTGCTCGGCTTCTTTGGGGAAGATGTCGAAAATGCCGCCGCGCACGGAAAATTCGCCGACTGTGATGACTGTTGAGACGCGCTTGTACCCGAGCTGAACAGCCTTTTGGATGAGGTCCGCTGGTTCTTGGATAGCGCCGATTTCGAGTGTGATTTCCGCTTGATCGAGGGCAGTTTTTGGCGTGAGATACCGACGAACCGCGCCAACGTTTGCGACGACGACTTGGTTTGGCTGATCGGTTAAGGATTTCAACGTCTGCAACCGTTCAAATCGGAGTTCACTACTCGCTGATAGGACGTTCGCAGTCATAAATTCGTCCAGCAAAAAAGGGCTGATCGGTGCCGGTTCGTCGGGATCACTCATCTCAACCAGCGTGTCGTACAGCTTGCGCCCATCGTGCTCATTACGGGTGATCACGAGCACCGGCTGGTCGTGCGCCTTTTTCAGTGCGGCAATAAGCTGCCCTTGAAGCGTTGGGGTCACACCCGAAAGCAGCGTGTTCCCGCTGTGCAGTGATTGCCGCAGTTGTTCGAACTCCTCCGTGCTAGTAATAAAATCTGTGATTAGCTTCATTGCTTTTCCCTCAACTTTCAAATGCGAATTAGCATGCACGCCAGAAAGGGCGACATTTTTCAAAAACGTCGCCTTGGCTGTTGGTATGTATAAGTATAACATAGATGAGATGGGTTTGCAGTACCTATTTTTACTGTGGGATTAAATGTTTAAGACACCTTCTGCCACTAGAGCCTGTTTTTCCAAGGGTAAAGTGGCATTTTTGCCATCATTTTAACCTAAATATGGATATTATTTTATTTTTAACCCGATTTTAAGGGATTTGACATTCACTATAAGTCAATTTGTGCCACTAAAGCCCGATTTTTGAAAGAAAAGTGGCAGAGCGCGAGTAGCACAATCAGACTTCACCCTTAAAGTGCACTTTCAAAAGATAAAGTGGTGAAACGTAACGCTTGAATAATTCCAAAGTTGCAACTATCGTCATATCACTTCCATAATCGTCGCAACACCGCCTCATCATCACGAAGCGTCAACAAAAACACATCCGGATTCCCCAGCTGCTCCCAATATTGAAACCCATCTCCCGTGCCATAATGCATCAGCGCCAGTGATAAAAGACCACCGTGACTAACTAACACCGTGCCAGACTCTACTTCTTCGATCACCGCCAAAATCCGTTGCAGCGCCTCTTTACTCGTTTCACCATCGCCGTATCTCAACTCAAGGTCTACGAAAGTCGGTTGATACAATTCTAAAAAATCTTTTACTTGACCCAACCCTAAAACCCGCTCAACCAACCTGTCATCGGTTCGAAGCGTCAAATCGTTCTGGTTGCAAAAAGGAGTAATGCTTTGAATCGCCCTGACAAACGGACTAGACACCACTGCATGAATTTCAAAGTCAGCCAGAAATCCAGCCAAACCGCGAGCCTGCTCAAAGCCCAGCGACGTCAATTCATCGCCTTCAGATTGCCCGGTTGTTTCGCAATGCCTCACTAAAAAAATCTGCTTCATCACATTTACTCCTTACTCCATACCGTCAACTTGATCCCACCACCAGCCTTCTCGGTTGATGCTTACATTAACCGTGTCTCTTCTGCCGTACCCGAATGTTACATCGAAACCTTCGTATCTAAACCCAATGAAGCGATGATCCTCGCGTCCTAAGACGATGTGTGCCTCTATGCCGTAGTGGTCATAAAGGATTTCAACAATGTCTTCAAGGGATAGTCGATAGATTTCACTTGCTACTATGTCATCAAGATAGCTAGCATTCGATAAGTTGATGCTCTCCAATCTAGTGTGATCATCGTTCAAACGGAACATAATTTCGTGCCCATCTCTGCCATGCCTGCTTGTCCAAAAAGAGCTAGTCGTTGAAAATTGCTCGACAAAAATGGCCATTTCTTCAATTTCTTCTAGTGAATGGTCTCTGATCATCGCTTCAACGAGAAAGTCTAGGCTTAAAAAGTCGTCGTAGGAAATTTCAACTAAATCAATGTCTGGCAAGTTCTCAGCACGCGGGTCTGGTTCCCTTTCGATGTCTTCTACGGCATCTTCATCAATGAAAATATTTATGACGGTTCTTTCCTGATTGGCTTCTCTCCTAGCTGCTATAATAACAAGCACACCATCAGTTCGAAATTCAATGAGATCGTCGCGCACAAATTCGATTAGCTCAATATCATAATGTTCAGAAAAATGAGCCACTATCCTGTTCTGCCTTTCTACCAATCGCTCAGCATCAGAGAATGTGACATCAATGCCATCGAACACAGTAACATTCGAAAGACTGATATAACGTGTCCCAAAAGTGATCCTATCTGCGCCTAGCTCTAGCGAAGCGCGTAGAGGTGAGTCACCAATAAAATCTAAATCTAGGTTAAGCACTTCATTGTGATCTAAACCGCCGCTCAGAAATTCAATTACATAAGGCAGGTACAAAAAAGGACTGTATTCAACAACGTAATCCTCAGCAGGAGAAGTATCATGTGATGGTTCACTATTACTAATTCTAACCAAGAAAAGGAAAAAGATTCCCGCACTGATCGCCATGGCAATTCTAAACGGTTTTTTCCTTGCTGCTTCTTCGCGCTGTTCTTCTCTAAGAAATTCTTCGCTTCTTATTTCGGCTTCTCGTCTTTTTTCTGCCTCTCTTTGCTTTTTACCAAAAGCTGCTTTAATCTCTTCAACCGTCTTTTCCCTCCCAGCTATAATCTCGGCATCCAGACCTTCGTGATGCTTTAAAGCTGTGTCCATCCAAAGTCTATACTGCTCAATAATGGGCCACTGTTCACTTAATTGAATCCGCCCCTTTGAAAATTCATGTAATTTCCCCTTCGCATAAAAACGAGCTCTTGCTAGCCAATATTCTGCATGATGCGCACCGACCTGCCTCGCATCGTCATATGCGCCCATCACCTGAGGAAAACTTTTCTCTCCTCTTGAAAAATACAGCTCTTCATAATGCTCCGCAATCGCTAACTTTGCCCTAAACTCATGATTCTCACCGCTTCCACCAGTCACAGCAGGCTTCTTCACTTGTATCTCCGTACGACAATACATACAAAAAACTTTCGCTATTTCTTTGTCCACATGCACCGTCCCTTTACATTTCGGACATTCAATTGCCATCAATTCCACATGACTCAACTCCTCTTATAAATCTCTGGGTATCAATCCGAATCAATTTGGTGCATCTATTCTTATTTCAACTCCGTTATTAGAAAATCTACTTACTCGGAATGTCGCTGCTTGATAAGTAAAGATAACCGTCATAGATTGCAGACGAGCGTTGACATCATAATGCATATTAAAAATATAAGGGATATTATAAAGCCTAACGTTCTCCAGTTGGTATAAGGCTAATCCATCAAAATACCTAACATTTCTCATCGTCACTCGCGAAATAATCGCATCAGGTTCTGTTCCATCAAATAAAAAAGCAAGATTGAATTCTCTACTTCCTGATTCGGTACGAAGTTCGTTTTCGTTATGTGTATTAGGTTCCATTGCCAGCCCTAGCCGTTGTACCTCTTGACGCGTTGGTTGATCAGCTATAAACGCAATAACATAATCAAGATTCAAGAAATTATTGTACGGCGTATCTTCTAAATCCCAATTAGAAATGGTCATTTGTTGTAAATGGCTTGTGATAGTTTCGTGTCGCTCAGCTTCAGCAGCTCGATTAAATCGCGTAACGATGACGATTAGGACGACAGCAACACAAACGCTAATTGCAATAACAAAGGGCTTTTTCTTTTTAACTGCCTCTTCACGTGCACGCTCAAGCGATGCTTGCTCGTTCAAAAACTGATTTTTTCTTTCCTCTTTTTCTTTCAATTTCTTCTCAAACACGTCTTTAATCTCAGCAATCATCCTGTTTTGCTCAGCTAAAATCTCTGCATCCAGACCATCGTAATGCTCTAAAGCTGTCTCCATCCACAACGTGTATTGATCAATAATTGTAGCTTGCTCGTTCAATTGTACACGACCTTTTGAAAATTCATGCAACTTCCCTTTCGCATAAAAGCGAGCTCTCATTAACCAATATTCCGCATGATGGGCGCCTATCAATCTTGCTTCGTCGTACGCATTCATTACTTGATTAAAGCTCTTCTCATCTCTTGAGAAATATAATTTTTCATAGTGCGTTGCAATCGCCAGCTTTGATTTAAATTCATGATTCTCACCGGTTGTCTCAACCACACTAGGTTTCTTCACCTGTATCTCTGTACGACAATACATACAAAAAATTTTCGCTATCTCTTTATCCACATGTACCTTCCCTTTACATTTCGGACATTCAATTGCCATCAATTCCACATGATTCAACTCCTTGACTCGTTTTAGGGTTGTAAAGCATTCATCACTTCATTATATCTCATTCTATTACAAACGTCTATCAATTATTTTTGACGCTCTATCGGAGATTGATGGCTTTTGTGGAAAAAACACTGGAAAACTTCTGGAGAAGTCGATTTTGCCTTGCCACTACCATCAAGCCAATCCAACAAAATCTGTGGAAAACCTTGAAAATCTTGTCGTTTCATGTCGAAAAACAAAACCAAGAACAAAAAATTAACGATAAATTTAAAAAAAACCTGCTTAGGGGTTGCATTATGTTTGAAAGTGTACTTTAATAGTAGTTGTACAAATAAAACAACCAAATTCAGGGGGTAAAGAAATGAATACAATAAAATTATTAATCGCAGACGACAACTACGACTTAGCAACACCGCTAGCGGAGTTTTTGAATTTACAATCGGACATGGAAGTCATTAGCTGCCACCAAAACGGTGCACAAGTGCTTGACGCAATGAAGGAACACCAAGCAGATGTTTTACTTCTCGATGTCATTATGCCAGAGATGGATGGCATTAGTGTGCTAGAAGCCTTAAATGCCGATGAGTCAACGTATCATCGTCCAAAGAACATTATTATGTTTACCGCGTTTAACCAAGAAAAAGTCATGACGAAAGCCGCTGAGCTCGGCGCAAGCTACTTTATCATGAAGCCGTTTGAAATGAACAAAATTGTTGATACGATTCGTGACGTTCATCAAAATTTCTCTTTTTCACCTAAATCGGAAAATACCAATTCCGTGTTTGGTGCGATCAACCAAATGAGCGATACCTTCGATTTAGAAGCTGAAATTACGCACGTCTTGCACGAAGTAGGCGTTCCTGCGCACATTAAAGGGTACCTTTACTTGCGTGAAGCGATTGATATGATTTACCATGAGATCGAATTACTAGGATCGATTACTAAAACGTTATACCCAGATGTGGCGAAGAAGTACAAAACCACTTCGTCGAGAGTTGAACGTGCGATTCGCCATGCCATTGAAGTGGCGTGGAGCCGTGGCAACGTCGATGCGATTTCGAAAATCTTTGGTTTCACAGTGAACGTGAACAAATCGAAACCGACCAATTCTGAATTTATCGCCATGATTGCCGATCGACTCAGATTACAACATAAAAATAAATCAGCTTAATTAAAAGACCCTCATAAAATCACGAGTTTCTGTGATTCTATGAGGGTTTTGCTTTGCTCCTAACTCAAAACCTTCACAAAACCACAGTTTTACACGATTTTGTGAAGGTTCTATCCCGATCTCACCCAAAAACCTTCATAAAATCATGGCATTTCTGCGATTTTATGAAGGTTTCAATTTCAACCTACCTATGCGACGTCTTGTAGCACATCTTGTGCCGGTCCCACTTTGTAATTAATCTGTGATTCTTCTAACATCCACTCAATAAACACACCGTATCCCAACGTCGAATCGTGGACGAGCACGTGCGTCACTGCCCCGATAATCTTACCTTCTTGCACAATTGGACTTCCACTCATCCCCTGCACAATGCCACCAGTGGCCTCAAGCAATCGCTCATCGGTAACGACGTACTTAATTCCCTTCACTTCTTGGTTAGTTTGCTTGACAACCTCGATAATCTCGATATCGAATTCTTCAATGTTTTGTCCCTCTAAGACCGTCAATATCTTCGCAGGCCCTAGCACGACCTCGTCCTGGTAAGCGATTGGCATCATGGGCTTTGAATGAAACGACTCATTGGTCATGTTTCCGTAAATGCCGTACTGATTGTTCTTTTCAACGCTTCCGTAAATATGATCAAAATAGATTTCAGCGATTTTTTCTCCCGGATTATTATCCGTTGCCTTTCTAATAGAGGTTATGTCAGAACTTATTAATTCACCTTTTCGGATTTCAACCATGCGATTCGTGTCTTGATCGATGATTTCATGGCCGAGCGCACCGTATTTAAGGCTCGCTGGGTCAACATATGTCAACGTACCGATCCCGGCGATTTTGTTGCGCAAATAGACGCCCGTTGTGAATTCACCGTCCATATTTTTACAGCCGTTCATCACCACGTCAGAACTATTGCCATCGCGATCGACCGTTAGCACCATAAAGCCTTCGCCAATGATCAGTGCCTCTTTATACGATTCAATGTCGGAAACGATTTGCCCGTTAATCGCGGTAATGACATCTCCTTTAATCAATCCCGCTTCGCGAGCCGGTGATGCTTCACCACACTCCGTTTCTATCGTGTAGGTGTCGACCACAATGAGACCTTGCGTTTCAATGTGGATGCCGACCGCATCGCCACCCGGAATTAACATGTAACGATTCCCTTCATTAGCAAAAACTTCCGAACTTCCGGTGAATAAAAAAATAGTTAGCAGCAATACACCTGCTTTTAGTTGTTTTTTCATAACTCTCTTGACCCTCCTAGGTTGAGAAATGTATCTCTTCTATTGTGTGCGATTATGTGATATTTATACAATAAAATTAGTAAATCGACACAAAGGTAAAGATGGCATTATGATATCCAAAACAAAGAAAAAAATTCAACCGAAGTCGAATTTTTTCATGAAGATGATTTGCTGTGTTGCTTCAATAATTTGTCTTTCAAATCCCATAAATTCTGAGATAAATCCACATAATATTTGTGTGGGCGCTCAAAGCGCAAGCTTTCTTCCCAAAGCTTGCCCAGTTCTTTTTTGGAATAATTTCTGATTCCCTCGATGGTCGGTTTTTGGTAAACCAATTGCCCTTGCTGGAAAATTGGTTGTAACAGTTTAATCGCCTCAAAGTTTGTGATGACTTGTCGCTTCCACGTATGATTCGGATCAAAAATCGTGTACGGCTGGCTAGTGTCGATTTCTTCATCAAATAAGGTAATGACGTCCGCGATCGCCTTGTTGGTCGCCTTATTGAACAAGCGATGCACCTGTTTGAATCCAGGAGTGGTCACCTTTTCAGGGTTGTTGCTAATCTTTATTTTCGGTGTCATTACACCATTTTCTTCGGTCGCAACCAACTTGTATACGCCACCAAAGACGGGCTCTGTCTTGGAGGTGATCAGCCTTTCTCCTACGCCAAAACCGTCGATTGGTGCTTGTTGAATCAGTAAATCTTTAATGGTATATTCATCAAGGGAGTTCGAGATGATAATGCGCGTTGTCGTCAGGCCAGCCTCGTCAAGCATCGCTCTTGCTTTTTTCGACAGGTACGCAGCATCACCGCTATCGATTCTGATCGCGCCTGGTTCGTATCCGCCTGGGATGATGTGCTCTGCGAAGATCTTAATCGCATTGGGAATGCCTGATTTTAATGTGTCGTACGTGTCAACGAGCAAGGTGCATTTGTTTGGATAAAGCTCAGCGTATTTTTCGAAGGCTTCATACTCCGTGTCAAAACTTTGCACCCAGCTGTGCGCCATTGTTCCTAAGGCCGGTACACCATACAGGCTATCTGCGATGGTACAGGAACTCCCGTCTGTGCCGCCAATATAAGCTGCACGCGCTCCCAAGACAGCGCCGTCACTGCCTTGTGCTCGCCGAGCGCCCATTTCAATGACGGAACGGCCATCCGCGGCGCGAACGATCCGGTTGGCTTTTGTGGCAATCAAGGACTGGTGGTTAATATAAAGCAACGCAATGGTTTCAATGAATTGCGCTTGGATAATCGGGCCTTTGATGGTGACGATTGGTTCGCCCGGGAAAATCGGTGTGCCTTCTGGAATCGCGTAGACGTCGCAGCAAAATTTGAAGTTTTCTAAATAGCTCAGGAAACCCTCCGAGAAGATGTTGCGGTTGCGCAAATAGGTGATGTCTGCTTCGGTGAAACTGAGGTTTTCCAAATAGCCGATCAGCTGTTCAAGTCCAGCCATGATCGCAAAGCCGCCACGATCAGGTATGCGGCGATAAAATAAATCAAAGCAGGCGATTTTGTCTTGCATACCGTGTTCAAAATACCCATTGGCCATCGTTAATTCGTAAAAATCCACTAGCATCGTAAGGTTAATGTCTTTATTAGTCACAATCATCACTCCATCGTGTGTTCTTCATTCCAACCTATATTATACAGTATTTTTGCAAAAATAACAGCAAAAAAAAATCTGAATCCTGTTGTGGACTCAGATTTTTCACGAAATTAGATGCGGCGCTCTTTGATACGTGCTGCTTTAGCAGAAAGACTTCTGATGTAGTTAAGCTTAGCACGACGTACTTTACCAAGACGCGTTACTTCGATTTTTTCAATGATTGGTGAGTGCAGTGGGAAAGTTCTTTCAACACCGACACCAAATGAAATTTTACGAACTGTAAAAGTTCCGTTGATACCTGCACCGTTTTGGCGCTTTAAGACTAATCCTTCAAAAATCTGAACACGCTCACGATTTCCCTCTTTGATACGTACGTGAACACGCACGTTATCTCCAGCACGGAAAGTCGGAAGATCAGCTTTCAAGAAGTCTTGAGTCAATTCAGTAATTAATTGTTGGCTCATAATGATCCGCTCCTCGTTCTCAATATTCAATAACTAACTCTAGCTTGTAGTGTTAGCCAGCGGAATACCGGTTTTGTGCACAAATTTGCACAAAGAATATCATAACACACATAGTGCGCAATATCAAGGGAAAATCCAAAGAAATTACCCCATCATGCCTTGCATCGCAAAGACCAGCAACACCGTCGCCCCATTGTGCAACGCATGAAGCACAGTAGCGTACCAAATATTTTCATTTTTATGATAAATAACTCCGAACACAAGCCCCATTAAAAAATAAGGAATAATGTGGATCATACCGCCCACCATCACGTGCATCAACCCAAAAATTAAGCTACTAAAAACGATGCTAAACACGGGTTTCATTTTCAACATGTCCATCACCACTAACCTGAAAACGATTTCCTCTACGATCGGCGCAAAGACAATCACCGAAAAGACCATCGCAATCGGCATCACACCGATAGAAGCTTCGACCGCCGCTTGATTCGCTGCAGGCTCCGTGACACCTAATCGTTGCAAGGCAAAGCTACCCACCGTGGCTGCTGCAAACGTGAACAATAACCCAACGGCCATCTGCAAAGTAAAATTCGACCACGACTTGATCTTCGCGAAGTCCTGTTTAAACACATCTTTCGTGATCCAAAGTAAAGCCGCCGTTAATATCCCATACGAAACCACGATCGCCGTGGTCGTTAAATTCATTTGTTGTTCACGTGTCATCGTTTCAGGGTTTACCCCGCTTATTAGGCCCACCGTCATCATAACAAGCATCGGCAAAATAATCATGCCCACCACATAAATTATAATCGCTAAAATGTTTTTCTCTTTTGACATCATAAAAAAGCCCTTCTTTCTTGAAAAATTCCTCTTTATATTATATCATAGACTTATCTAAAATAGAATGAGGTTGATGATGAATGATCGATTATTTAAAGGTAGGAAAGATTGTAAACACACACGCGCTGCAAGGCGAAGTACGCGTTGTGTCAAACAGCGATTTCAAAGAGGAACGTTTCAAGGTGGGTGCAGAGCTGTTCATTGATCATAACGGCGAGCTCATACCGGTGAAAGTGAAAACACATCGCACGAATAAAAACTTCGATTTGCTGAAATTCGTGGACCTGCATCACATTAATGACGTGGAAAAATATAAAGGCTGCGAATTGCTCGTGGACGCGATACATTTGAGCGAGCTGGAAGACGAGGAATTCTACTACCATGAAATTATCGGTTGTCAGGTAAAAACCGCAGACGGTGTGATGCTTGGTGTGATCGACGATATCCTCCAAACCGGTGCTAATGACGTTTGGGTTGTTAAACGAAAAGGTGAAAAAGACGCCCTGATCCCTTATATCGCGGACGTCGTGAAAGAAGTTGATATCGAAGAGAAAACGGTCACCATTGAGTTGCTTGAGGGGCTGATTTAATGAAGATCGACGTTCTAACCCTCTTTCCAGACCTATTTGAAACCTTTTTTTCGACCTCCATTATTGGGCGAGCAGTGGCTGATAAACGGGTGACGTTAAGCGCTGTCAATTTCCGTGACTATTCAAAAAACAAGCACCATAAAGTCGACGATTACCCGTACGGCGGCGGGCAAGGCATGCTTTTGACACCCGAACCTATCTTCGATGCAGTGGCTGATATCACGGCTTCAGCTATGCAAAAGCCCCGTGTGATCTTGCTATGTCCACAAGGTGAACGGTTTACGCAAAGCAAAGCCGAGAAGTTGGCCAAGGACGAACATCTCGTCTTTATCTGCGGCCATTACGAAGGCTTCGATGAACGAATCCGTGAACATCTTGTCACAGAAGAACTATCACTCGGCGATTTCGTTTTGACCGGTGGAGAGACGGCGGCAATGGTCATGATCGACGCGGTGGTGCGGTTGCTCCCGGGCGCTTTATCGAAGGTCAGCTCACACGAGGACGATTCCTTTTCTAGCGGGCTGCTCGAATTTCCACAGTATACGAGGCCCGTTGATTTCCGCGGCATGAAAGTCCCGGATGTGTTGGTATCAGGCAACCACGCGAAGATCGCTACGTGGCGACGCACAGAATCACTGCGCCGAACGCTTCAAAGACGACCTGATCTGTTAGAACACGCAGATTTAAGTGAAGCGGATTTAAAAACACTTGCAACTTTGCAATTAGAGAAAAAATAGTTTATTGTCATGAGTTGTGGTATAATAGTAGAACGTAAACTAACAGGCGGTGATAACATGGAAAATTGTATTTTTTGTAAGATTATGGCACGGGAGATTCCAGGTCACGTGTTGTACGAAGACGAGCACGTCTTAGTCTTTTTAGACATTTCACAAACCACAAAAGGTCACACGTTGATCGTACCAAAGGCACATCGGACGGATGTTTTTGAAATGGCACCAGAGGAGATGGCGCAAGTTTTTTCAATTGCCCCTAAAATTGCCACGGCGCTACAAAAAACGTTTAACTGCACGGGCATGAACATCGTCAACAACAACGGCAGCTCAGCTGGTCAAACGGTGTTCCATTACCACGTACATTTAATCCCACGCTATAATCGGGATGAGTTTGGCATCCGATTTATCAACAACATGGAAGATTACGATAGTAGCGATTTGGCTGCTTTAAAAGAGAATATCGTACAGAACTTGGAGGCATAAGCAAATGAGATACAAAGTATTAGCACTAGACATCGATGGGACACTAGTCGGATCTGATCACAACATTTTACCTGAAACGAGGGAGGCTCTCATTAAAGCGCAAGAAAAAGGCTTAAAAGTTGTGCTAGCGTCTGGCCGTCCTACGCCAGGCATGATGGCTTTGTCCAAAGCGTTACAGCTAGAAAAATTCGGTGGGTTTGTGTTATCGTACAACGGCGGGCGCATCACGAATATGAAAACAGAAGAGATCGTGCACGAGCAGTTTTTGACGCCTTCGGAAGCACACGAGGTTTACGATTTAGCAAAGGCGCTCGGTGTGAATATGATGGCGTACGACGGTGGCGAGATTTTGACAGTGGATCACGATCAGTACATTCAGCTGGAGTCGGACATTAACGAGATGCCGTTGCGCCCGATTGACGATTTTAAGACGGCGGTGGTGAACAATACGATTAAGACGCTGACGACGGGTGAGCCAGAGCGGATTGCCGAAGTGGAAACCGTGTATTTGGAGAAGTTTGGTGATCGCTTTAGCATTTGTCGCTCGATGCCGTTCTTCTTAGAAGTGATGCCGCAAGGGATTAACAAAGCCGCGTCACTCGGAAAATTATTAGATGCATTAGGATTAACCCGCGAGGACTTGGCTGCCTGTGGTGACGGGTTTAATGACGTCGAAATGATCCGCTTCGCCGGGTTAGGGGTCGCCATGGACAACGCCGTCGACGAAGTCAAGGCCGTCGCTGATCATGTGACCCGCTCAAACGATGACAACGGCATTGTGGACGTGGTTGAACAGTTGATTTTTGGATAAACGTTTAAAAGCAGGATCTCGATTCGCGTCGAGAGTCCTGCTTTTCCTATGCTTTTGAGAAAATATTGGTGTAGTGCACTTCCCCTCGCTCCTTAAAGTGAAACAAAATATAAGAATTATAATTTCATTACAGGTTTTGATCATTTTAATGCGTAAAACCTGTATTTTTGCAATGTCAACGTATTTTACAACTCCCAATTAATCGGCTGCATCCCTTTATGAACGAGAAACGCATTGGCTCCCGAGAAGGGCTTGCTTCCAAAGAACCCACGGTGAGCCGAAAGCGGTGATGGATGGGTCGATTTAATCACATAGTGTTTATCCGTATCGATGAAGCGCATTTTTTTCTGTGCATGAGCGCCCCAGAGAATGAAAACCACGGCTTCCCGATGATCGTTAACCAGCTGCAACACCTCATCCGTAAAGGTTTCCCAGCCGAGATTGGCATGTGACATCGGGGTTGCTTGTATGACCGTCAATGTTGTATTTAATAGGAGCACCCCTTGCTTTGCCCATGGGGTTAAGTCCGTGTTCACGGGTCGTGGCACATTTAAATCTGTGCTCAACTCTTTGAAAATATTAAGCAACGACGGCGGCATCTTCACGCCATTCGGGACCGAAAACGAAAGCCCCTGCGCTTGCCCCGGCCCGTGGTAAGGGTCCTGCCCGAGAATGACGACCTTGACCTCCTCAAGCGGCGTCACCTCCAATGCCTTTAAAATATCCTTGTGGTGCGGATAAACGGTTTTCGTATTATAATCCTGTAAAATCTTCTCTTTCAACCCTTTCATATAGGGCTTTGCGGTTTCCCGTTCAAGTAATGCTTTCCAACCTGGAGATGTCATCGCATGTGCACAACCTTTCACTATTAAGATGGGGTAATCATACCACAATCGACAAGAAATTCACAGATAAAATACAAAAAAAACCCGCTACAATAGCGAGCTTTCAAATCTTACAGATCATCAATGTTTCTACCGATGATACTTTCCGGGTTAATGTAGTTGCCGCTTTGAATGACTTCCAAGTGAACCACGTTGCCTGAGTCCGGCTCTAATCGCGACAAGCCTGTCACACCGAGTACATCTCCCTGATCAACATCATCCCCCGCAACAACGTTCACGTTATATACGCCAGTCAAAACGGTTCTAATCCCTTCGTCGTGGTCAATCGTCACAATCGTTCCGCGAACCGGGTCGTTATCAATGACACCCGAAACCGTCCCCGACAGTGGCGCCACAACGTCTACCACATCGCCGCTCGTCGCTGAGAAGCTAGCGCCATTCGATGGGTGACTGTATTTCCCAGCCCCGATCTGGAAGTAAAAAATACTACTTGCCAATGCCGCAGCATCCGTGCTTGCTTCATCAAAGAACGTCGTCGTAATAGTAAAATCACTTTCTGCAATCGGAGCAATAAAGCTTTCCGCTGGTCCAAATACAGGAACATCAACCGGTGAGAAAACTGGTGCATCAGACTCGATCGGCGTTGATGCAGGTCCCGTTACAGGTACTGAATCGCCCCCTGTTCCTGCTATTTGTACCCAAGCGAAGATTGAGCTAACCACAAGTAATCCTACTAAAGCCATGGTCACTGGATCAGCTTTTTTAAAAAACTTTTTAATTCTTTTCATTTCTTATCACCTCGCACATATCATGAGCAAGATGATCAAGTTTTATTCATCATTCGTTAAAAAAACTTCGACCAGTTCAACATCTTGATAAAAATGTTGAAGAATCTCCCGGTAGTCGGCACCGTTTTGGGCCATCACGTTAGCCCCGTGCTGGCTCATCCCTACCCCATGGCCGTTACCGTAAGTGGTAAAGAGGATACCCCCTGGTGCTTCCGCTACTGAGAATGAGGCCGAGCGCAATCCGAGTATTTCTCTTACGTCACGTCCGGTGAAAATTTCGCTTCCCACTTGGACTTGCGCAACATTGCCACCGGCGCTTTCTTCTAAGATAATAATGTTATCGATGGTGATGTTGTCATCACCGAAAGCGGCTCTTAAGTTTTCGATACTAAAGCCTTCTTCCACAGCGAAGCGGTCGTGATCCTCGTACCCGCTGCTTGCTACTGATCTTAAATAAGGCCGTTCGCTTGGAAAGACATCTTCCGAGTTTTCCGTGGCACCGTTACTCAT
Organism: Turicibacter sp.; assembly: GCA_009780245.1. Taxonomy (GTDB): domain Bacteria; phylum Bacillota_I; class Bacilli_A; order MOL361; family Turicibacteraceae; genus WRKJ01. The sequence continues at coordinate 16,468 of WRAJ01000022.1, read as the reverse complement.
CGCAAAAAACATCGGCGTAATCAACTCGCCTTCATGTGTAATCACGATCCCTTGCGTCGAAGTAACCGCCTCTTCGATAGTCGCAAAATGAACATCAAACGCATCCCCCCAACGATCCCTGAGTTGATCATCGTCCAGAAACACCTGATGCATGACCGTGTCTAAAATGTAATCGTCGTGTGCCAAAATCCGCATCGCATACGTCCGCGCCGCAATCGCCTGCGCACGCAAAGCATCCAGCTCAAACAAAGCTGGCATTTCCGCTGCAACCACGCCAATCAAATAACGCTCAAATTCGATTTCCTGAAACTCAGAAGTTTCTGTGCGATACACCGTGATATAAAAATTGTTCGGCGCCTCTTCCAGCACATCGTCAACATCGCCCGATAGAAAATCAAACGATACCCCTACAAACGACGGCGTATCCACCGTTGACGCAAACGACATAATCATCATCGGCATCAAAATTAAAATGCCAATAAAACCCACCACAATTGCCAACGCTTTTTTTGTCTTTCGATCTAACTTCATCATAAAAACCTCCGTCTATTGCTTCATCAAAGTACTTGTACTCAGTAAGCTTATGCGAGGGAGGTTTTATTTATTACTATTAGCACTCATAACCTGAGCCCTCTACAGACCCAAAAAGATAAGGTAGTGGTTAGGTGTTAGCTGCATGCTCCAAGACTATATCGCAATAAATTGCGAAGTCTTGAATGCCATTCGCTACATAAAAACCGGTGCAGGTAACACCTCATCACTACCCCAGTAAGCCAAAAGGCACCACAAGCTTAAGAGAAATAAACAAAAACAATCACAAAACTAAATTAAAGGGACGACCACAAACTAATCACCGAAAAATACCTAAAAAACCTCCCCCAACCATCCAAACACCGCCACAAAATACCCCACAACCAACTGCGTAATCGCAATCGTCAACAACACATACATCAACACCATAAAATTCGGTGGCGTCTTCCGCTTAAACATCTCATCAAGCCTCGTATACTGCAGCACTTTAAATACAACCGGTAGCAGTACAATATATAAAAAAACAACAAAGAGTGGCGTCGGATTCATTACTGCCTCCCTAGCTCACGCGTCATGCGCAGCAGCTCAATTTCTAAATTCGCAATCGTATTATCACCGGTGCTCCCATTTTTTTCCGTGATTGCCTTGCGCAACTGTGCAAGATTTTTTTTAGCTTCATCCTTGCTATTTCCCACAACGCCACTATCAATAATCAAGGAAACTTCGTTGTTTAAAACCTTGAGCGTGCCGGTACCAGCAGCGACGTATGAAAACTCGCCTGCTTCGGTTTGAATCGTTGCCACAAATTCTTTTACAACCGTAATAAGGGGCGCATGATCGTTCAAAATGGAAAATGATCCCGTGCGTTCTGCTAAATTAATACTTTCGGCTTCGCCATGAAACAGGGTGATATCTGGGGTAATCACTTTAAGTTTCATGATAACGTCCCCGCTTTTTTGATCACATCGTCAATGCCACCGACTAGACGAAACGCCTCTTCCGGTAGATCGTCATGCAGACCGTCCAGGATTTCTTCAAACCCGCGGATCGTCTCTGAAACTGGGACATAAGTCCCTGGCATACCAGTAAACTGTTCCGCAACGTGGAAACTTTGCGATAAGAACAGCTGAATACGACGCGCACGACGTACGACTTTTTTATCATCTTCCGAAAGCTCATCCATTCCGAGAATCGCGATGATGTCTTGTAATTCACGGTAGCGTTGCAACGTCATCTGAACACGCCTGGCGATATCGTAGTGCTTTTCACCGACGATATGCGGAGCTAATGCGCGCGACGATGAGGCAAGTGGATCCACGGCTGGATAGATTCCCATGGCCGCAATGCGACGCTCTAAGTTGGTCGTCGCGTCCAAATGGGCAAACGTTGCCACCGGGGCTGGATCGGTGTAGTCATCGGCCGGTACGTAGATCGCTTGGATCGAGGTGATCGAGCCGTCTTTCGTTGAGGTGATACGCTCTTGGAGTGACCCCATCTCCGTTGCAAGGGTCGGCTGATACCCTACTGCTGATGGCATCCGGCCAAGCAGTGCTGATACTTCTGATCCGGCCTGCGTAAAGCGGAAAATGTTATCGATGAATAACAGCACATCTTGATTTTTTTCATCGCGGAAGTGTTCAGCCATGGTTAACGCGGTAAGGGGTGTCCGGAGGCGCGCACCTGGCGGTTCGTTCATTTGCCCGAATACCATAGCGGTTTTATCTAGAACGCCCGAATCTGCCATTTCGTGGTAGAGATCGTTTCCTTCGCGGGTACGCTCGCCGACACCGGCAAACACTGAGATTCCACCGTGATTCGTAGCGATGTTGTTGATCAGCTCTTGGATTAAAACCGTTTTACCAACGCCGGCACCACCAAAGAGGCCGATTTTTCCACCTTTGATGTACGGTGCTAATAAGTCGATCACTTTTATCCCTGTCTCTAAGATACTGATGTCACTTGATAAATTCTCAAATTTTGGGGCTGGTTGGTGGATCGTGTTGTAGGCGACCCCCGTTTCAGGCAGTTCTTTCTCGTCGATGGGTTGTCCTAACACATTAAAAATGCGTCCAAGGGTCACATCTCCGACTGGTACACTGATTTCTTTACCGGTGTCAATGACGTCCAGACCGCGCTTGAGGCCATCCGTCGAATCCATGGCAATCGTGCGGACCACGCCGTTTTCTAGTTGGAGCGCCACTTCAAGTGTGACTTCAAGCGTCTGGCCGTCCACTTCGAAATGACAGATGAGCGCGTGATTGATCCCCGGTGTTTCGCTTTCAAATTTAACGTCAACAACCGGCCCGATAACCGTTTCGATTTTCCCTATGTTTTGTTTAGTCATAATTTTGACCTCCTTTCTAGTTTACCGCGTTCGCTCCGGCGACAATTTCATTTAATTCCTGCGTAATCGCGGCTTGTCTGGCGCGATTATAAAGTAGTTTTGATTCTTTGATGATATCCTCTGCATTATCCGTTGCATTACTCATCGAGTTCATCCTTGCGGCATGTTCAGCCTGATTAGCGTTTAAGAAAATTTCGTATAAACTTGCCATTACGTATTGGAGCAGTAGCCCGTCCACCACGTCTTGTTCAGATGGCTTGATCTCGTAGTTAGGATCCTTGGCTGTTGGCAAGTCGCCGAAGTCAAGCGGTAGCAGTTCCGTTTTAACTGCGGCTTGCTCTAATTTTGAGACGAAATCTTGATGTAAGATCACCACTTCGGTGATCTCACCGGTTAAGTAGTCGGTAATCAGTTTCCCAGCAAGCGCCATAATGTCTGTATATTGAACTTCATCTGGAAATAAGAAATGCGTCGTACAGGGTGCCGGCAATTCGTTCTTAGCAAAGATTGCGCCTTTTTGTCCGGTCATGTAGAAACGGAAATCGTCATCTGAAGCCACTTTTTTATCCACGAGCTTAAAGAGTTCATTGTTGTAGCCATCCCCGGTTTTTAGCATTTTAAACAAGCTGTTATTATAACCGCCGACTAAACCGCGGTTCGAGGTAATCACCACGCACCCGATACGATGTTGCGTTTTTTTGTCATGACCCTTTTTAAAAAGGTGTTCAGTGACGTATTCAGAAGCTTGCAGCGTAGCTAAAATAGTTTTCAGCTCAGCGTAGTAATCTCTAAACTGCTGAACACGATTTTCCGTTTTACCTAGCTTTGACACGGAAACCATCTGCATCGCCTTCGTGATTTTACTCATGTTCTCAGTGGCAGAAATTTTCTTTTTAATATCGTTTGTAGATACGGACATTTATTGGCACCTCCTTTATACTCTTAATCCTCCGTTCTAAAATTCTCCTTAAACGCAACAATCACAGCTTTCAATTCCGACTCATCCGGTAAGTCACTCGTTTCAACAATGTGCGCCAAGATTTCCGGATGGGCATTATCCAAAAAGTCATAGAAATCCCACTCGAAACGACCGATATCGTCAACGTCAACGTCATCCAAAAATCCATTAACTAACGCGTACAAGATACAAACCTGCTTTTGCACAGGAATCGGGGCGTTAACTGGCTGTTTCAGCACCTCTACAATCCGTGCACCGCGTTCTAATTTAGCAACGGTCGCTGGGTCTAAATCCGATCCGAACTGCGCAAACACCTCTAGCTCACGGTACGAAGCTAAATCTAAACGCAACGTTCCCGCTACTTTCTTCATCGCTTTAATCTGCGCCGCCCCACCGACTCGCGATACCGATAACCCAGCGTCAATCGCCGGGCGAACCCCTGAATGGAAGTAATCCGACTTTAAAAAGATCTGCCCGTCGGTAATCGAAATCACGTTCGTCGCGACGTAAGCCGATAAATCACTGGCTTGCGTTTCAATAAATGGCAAGGCAGTAATTGATCCGCCACCTAAAGCATCGTTCAATTTCGCAGCGCGTTCGAGTAGCCTTGAATGCAAATAAAACACGTCTCCAGGGAAGGCCTCACGCCCGGGTGGTCGTTTCAACAATAACGATAATTCACGATAGGCTGCGGCTTGCTTCGACAAGTCATCATAGACGATCAACACGTCACGCCCCGCATACATAAATTCCTCCGCCATCGTACAGCCCGAATAAGGCGCAATATACTGCATCGGCGCCGGCGTTGAAGCAGAGGCCGATACCACAATGGTATAAGCGAGTGCGTCATGTTGTTTAAGCGTATTGACAACCGACGTTACCGTGGATTCTTTCTGGCCAATGGCCACATAGATACAGATGACGTCTTTGCCTTTTTGATTGAGGATTGCATCAAGGGCAATCGATGTCTTCCCGGTTTGACGGTCACCAATGATCAACTCACGTTGCCCGCGACCAATCGGTACCAACGCATCGATCGCTTTGATCCCCGTTTCTAAAGACTCGTCCACCGACTGACGCGCCATAACGCCTGAGGCCTTCACCTCAATCGGGCGCGTTTTGTCCGTGTCGATCAACCCAAGCCCATCAATCGGCTGCCCGAGCGAATCCACAACACGGCCTAAAAGAGCCTCGCCAACCGGCACCGACATAATGCGCCCCGTCCGACGAACCTCATCCCCAACCGCAACGCCCGAGAAGTCACCAAATAACACGATCCCGACACGCTCAGCCTCTAAATTCTGAATCATCCCAAACGTTCCTGAGGAAAACTCGACGATCTCCATCGACATCGCATCACCCAGACCGCTTGAAAAAGCAATCCCATCCCCCACGTTTAAAACTGTCCCAACCTCAAACACACCGAGTCCAGGTTGGAACTCCGTGATGTTTGATTTGAAACTTTCTAAACCAGTAGAAATTGTAAAATCATATAACACGTCATCAACGAGTAATTTATACCCACCGATGATCGTTTCGTCAATCTGCACGTCAATGGTGATCGCCTTGCCAAGCTTGTCAGACATCACCTGCGTTAGCGTCGCAATTTGCTCAGGCTTCAACGTCACTGCACTATAAAGAATACCGCTATTCATTTGAACCACCTACAAGTCCGACAAATTCAGCAAATAAATCAGCATGCACTTGCTCGTCAATTTCTTTTTTAATTAATTTCTCAGTGGCAGACGTCGCGATTTCGGCGATCTCTTTTTTCGTTGTCTCTAGCATATTCTGACGCTCACGCTTAATATCCTCTTGCGCGCGACGCATTTCTGCTTCTGCGTCCACACGCGCTTGTTCGAGAATCGCCTCTTGCTTCACATCCGCTTCACCTTTGGCTGCCTCAACGATTTGATTCGCATTATCTTTGGCAGTCATCAACTCAAGCCTAGACGCTTTTTGAAGTTGCTCCGCTTCATTTTTTGCCGTTTCCGCTTCATCAAATTGCCCCTGCACAAAAGCATGGCGCTTGTCCATAAATGCTTTCATTGGCTTTGTAAAGAAAATTTTTGCCACAATAAACAACGCAATCGTTGCCGCGATCTGGATCAAAAACGTTGTTAAATTAGGATCTAAACTTATCATTGCTCACCCATCTCCTTTTAAATAAAATTAAGTTTTAGGTTTAAACAAATGGGTTTGCAAAAATCAAAGCCATCGCAACAATCAGCCCGTAAATACCAGACGTCTCCGTTAAAGCAAGACCCATGATCAACGTACTTCTAACCTCTCCACCAGCTTCCGGTTGACGACCAACGGCCTCTACCGCTTTTCCAGTTGCCAAACCTTGCGCTAAACCAGAAGTTGCAGCTGGTATCATAGCAATTGCCGCTGCCAATACTGACATCCCGATAATAAATCCTTCAGTTGTAATTCCATCCATAATCAATCATTCTCCTTTAAATCTCATTATTCTCATGTATTATATTTCACAATAAACGCCCCTAACTCTCACTCTCAACCGCCGCCCTAATCCACATCGTCGTCAACGTACAGAAAATAAACGTCTGCATCAACCCGGCAAAGATATCGAAGTAAGCATTAAGCGCCGGTAACAAACTGACACTAAACGCACCACCTACAACCCCGCCAAGCGGAACTAACACAGTAAACAACCAGCTAAGTAATCCCGTCACAAGGGTAAGTAATAGGGCACCACTCACAATGTTACCAAACAAACGAAACGATAGTGAAATAATCTTTGATAGTTCTCCAACAATGTTAATCGGGATAAACAATACCAACAAGAATCCACGTACACTTCCCATGTAATTGTCCTTCAAATAACGCAACAAACCTTTTGAGAAAATTCCCGAAAACATAATGTATAATAGCGTGATAACGGCCAATGCTACTGTGATGTTAATGTTAGTGGTCGGTGCTGTCAATCCTAACAATCCAATCAGATTCGCCACAGCTAAATAAAACACGGCCGTGACCACGAACGGAATGAATCTTAACGCCGCATCACCAATGGCATTACTAGTAAAATCGTGTAGGGCACTATAAACGAACTCAATTAAGCCCATGAATCCAGTGGATGGTTTTGTCGGATCTGCTTTTTTTATCACCATACTACAAATGATAAAAAAGATCGTTAATCCCACAACGACTAATAGTGAGTTCACTATCGTAGGTTCCAAAACAATATCACCAAATGTTAATGTTATATCCATCCAATCACCTCCTTAAAATATTATCCGACAAATGAATCGAGTTTAATCACGATTTGTGACATTTGTACCCCGATAAATGCGGCAATGAGTGCTGGCAAGTCGCCTAATGTCACGGCCCCGAGCAATACCACAATGTATAGGCAATAGCGAATCATTAAATTCGGCATGATCGTTGCTTTTTCGCCCGCTTGCTTTTTAGTAATCATCCGGTCTGCACCTTTGACAATTAAATGAAAGGCAATCATGTTGGCAAACGTGGCTAACCAGAAAAAGCCTCCCACAACAAAAAAGTTAAACTCAAATATAAAGGTTGCAGCAAAAATTAACAACGTGATAATGGGTGCTAGGATTAGCACACGCCTCGGTACTTCTTTTGCGGGGTTATCCCTTAACTTAGACATGACGTTTCACCTCCCGGTTCCGACACAATGATCGCAGTTTAGCACGGCAACTTAAACTGAATATTAATTTGACGCGCACTCATACGCAGCAATCTTAGCAACGCGCCCTGCATGATGCTCGCCCATAAATGCCTCTTCCAGCCACGTCTTAACAATAAGCAAGGCCAATTCATCACCGATGACACGACCGCCCATCGCTAACACGTTCGAATCGTTATGCTGACGCGTCGCTTTGGCAGTAAACACATCGTGCACCAACGCACAACGCACCCCTTTTACTTTGTTCGCTGCAATACTAATACCGACACCCGTTCCACAAATCAAAATCCCGCGGTCAAATTCCCCGCTCACCACTTTTGATCCAACTAAAAAAGCGTAGTCTGGGTAGTCAACCGCGTCGCTACTCGTAGGTCCAAAATCGGTGTGTACCAAACCTAGATCAGCAAGTAAAGTGACGATTTTTTGTTTCAGCTCAAAGCCGCCGTGATCACTTGCGATTGCAATTTTTAACGCCATAAAAAAAGCCTCCTTTTACTATGCCTTTATTATACCAGAACTTGGCTAAAAAATAAACTTTTATTTAATAGAGATACCCTATAGACATCCCGCTTGTTTCGTGGTATCATTACCCATAAATTAAATAGTTAGAGGTAGCAATGCAAATGAGTAACGTGTCAGGAAGAGGCATCTGATGATCGCACGTGAAAGGTAACCATTGCCGAACAATTGTTGAAGGCATTCAATGGTTGTGGTATGATAGGAAAGACTTATTATACTCCCATTTCTTATCGAAGTGGTGGCGCTAGTTTGCATGGCATACTTTCTGGTATGCGTTGACGTTAGCGCCGATGAACGAGGCGTTTTTTTGTTACTTCTAAATAATCTGGAGGCTATCATCATGTCAGCAATCTTAGAAATCGGCGGGGTTAAAGCAACGGAGCTCGCAAACCAATTTAAAACACCCCTTTACGTTTACGACCAAAATCAAATCGAAGACACGCTCACTACCTTTGTGGAAAACTTCAAATCCGAAGCATTCCCCACTAAAATCATCTACGCATCCAAAGCGTTCCAGGCCGTCCAAATGGTCAATCTCGTGGCAGACTATGGCTTAGGCATCGACGTTGTAAGCGGTGGTGAATTATTTACAACCCTAAAATCAAAGATGCCCCGTGAAGGCATTTACTTCCACGGTAACAACAAAAGCCGCGAAGAGCTAGACCTGGCGTTCAAATCGTGGGTAAGCCATATCATCTGCGATAACATCATGGAATTGAACGTCATCGATGAGCTCTCCCACCAGTACCAGCAAAAGATGAACATCATGCTCCGGCTAAACGTTGGCATAGAAGCCCATACGCACGAATACATTATCACGAGCCACATCGACTCAAAGTTCGGCTTCGCCTTCGAAAGCGAAGAGTGCTCGCAGTGCTTGGCTCTGCTAACGGATCACCCGTATTTAACATTCGAAGGCGTTCATTGCCACATCGGCTCGCAAATCTTTGACCTCACCGCTTGGTACGCCGCGATTGACAAATTGGTATCAGCTTTAAAAACATTCGAACAACCCCTAGTATTAAACATCGGTGGCGGCTTCGGGATCAAATACACCGACGACGATCAGCCGATTGAACTCGCTGAATCGCTTAGGCTTCTCATTCGTTATGTGGAAACGGCGCTCCTTGAACAAGACGTCACCATCACGGCATTAATGATTGAGCCCGGGCGTAGTATTGTCGGTGGGGCAGGTAGTACGCTCTATACGGTTGGTTACCAAAAACAAACCCCTGAAAAGTTGTACTACTTTGTCGACGGTGGGATGAGTGATAATTTACGCCCGTCGTTGTATCAAGCGAAATACGCGTGCGACCTTGCCAATAAGCTGGACGCGCCGAAAACAGAGAAAGTCACGGTCGCCGGGAAGTGTTGCGAATCGGGAGACATTTTGATCACCGAGTGCCTGTTGCCACCTGCTGAGGAAGGCGATTTGCTCGTCACTTACACAACCGGGGCATACGGGCATTCAATGAGTAATCAATATAATAAAAATTTAATCCCAGCCGTCGTGTTCGTCAAGGACGGTGTCGCGCGGGAAGTAATTCGCCGCCAAACGTTGGAAGATTTGTTACGTTATGAAATGTTAGATTAATACACATTAATTGGAGGAATAAAAAATGAACAAATTAACTGGAAGCACGGTGGCACTCGTCACACCGTTTCATGCAGACGGGAGCATCAACTACGAAAAATTAGAACAGCTGATCGACTACCACATCGAAAATAAAACCGACTGCATTTTAATTCTCGGCACAACCGGGGAATCACCGACCATCACGTTCGAAGAAGAGCAAGTCATCGTTGCACATACGATTAAATATGCCAACGGACGCGTCCCGATCATGGTAGGTAGCGGCAGCAACGATACCGCACAGGCCATCGTGTCGAGCCAGACGTTTGAAAAGCTCGGTGCGGATTATTTGCTTGTCTTAACCCCTTATTATAACCGGACCAACGAATCGGGAATGATCAAGCATTTCGAAGCGATCGCCGATGCGGTCACGATCCCGATTATGATGTATAACGTTCCCGGGCGTACGGGTTGTGCGATCAGTGAGCAGGCCGTGGAAGTGTTAGCGAAGCACCCGAACATCATGGGGATTAAAGAGGCGAGCGGGGATTTCAATTACATGACCCGTATTAGCCGTTATGTATCAGACGATTTCGCTTTGTATACCGGCAACGATGACACGGTTGTCCCAGCGCTTAGCCTCGGTGCTTCAGGGATTGTCAGTGTGTGGGCGAACGTGATGCCACGGGAAGTCCACGATTTAGTTGACGCTTATTTGAACGGCGATACTAAGAAAAGTCTGGCGATTTTGCACGAGAACTTGGCATTCATCAACGCCCTCTTCATCGAAACGAATCCGATCCCAGTGAAGCACGTGATGAACGAACTCGGCTTTGAAGTTGGCCCTTTCCGTGCACCACTGGATAATCCGAGCGAGGCATGCCAAGCAACGCTACAGGCAGCGATGAGGAGTGTGAATCTGAAAAAATGAACATACTAATTGTTGGAGATGGCGCGATGGGGTCTGTCTTACATAAGGAATTGACGGCGAGCGGGCACCTTACCACAGTTGTCGCAAATTTAAACTTCCCTGTAAACGATGAGTTTGATGTGTTAATCGACTTCTCGCACCCGGATAGCCTGAGGCACATCGCCGCCTTCAGCCGGTCAAAAAAAGTCCCGGCTGTGATCGCGACAACGGGCTACAGTGATGAGCAGTTAGCAATGCTTAAGGACCTAAGCCAAGAAGTACCCGTTTTATATAGTGGTAACTATAGCCTCGGTGTTATTCTGATGGAACGCTTGGTTCGTGAAGCCGCAGCTGTGCTCGGGAGCGACTTTGACATTGAAATCATCGATAAGCATCATCATCATAAGATCGATGCCCCGTCTGGAACCGCGAAGATGTTGCTACAGGCAGCCAATGAAAAGCTCGATCATCAGGTGATTTATGGTCGTGAAGGTATCTGTAAACGTGAAAAAAATGAGATCGCGATTCACACGATCCGGGGCGGTTCGATTGTTGGCGAACACGAAGTCTTGTTTGCCGGCGCCGACGAGATTTTTTCGATCAAGCACGAGGCCTTGTCGAAGGTTATTTTTGCTAAAGGGGCGATCAAAGGCGCGGGCTGGTTAGTGGGACGCGCCGCTGGGTTATATAGCATGGAAGATGTTTTGTTTGGAGGTTTTGAGTGATGAGTATAAGTGGAAAATACGACGTGTGTATCGTGGGCGCGACTGGGTTGGTCGGCCAAACGTTTTTAAAGGTTTTAGCGGAAGCTGATTTTCCGATTGATCGGTTAAAATTGTTGGCTTCTGCAAGAAGTGCGGGGAAGGTGCTTGAGTACAAAGGGCAGAAATTGACCGTGAGTGAATTAACCCCTTCTTCTTTCGACGGTTATCACATCGCCTTCTTCTCTGCTGGTGGGGGTATCTCCAAAGAATACGCCCCAATTGCAAAAGAGAAAGGGTTGGTTGTGATTGACAATTCCAGCGCTTGGCGAGAGGACGACGGGGTTGGGCTGGTTGTCCCAGAAGTTAATTTGGCTGATTCATCGTTAAATAAAATCATTGCGAACCCTAATTGTTCAACGATTCAGTCGGTTGTGCCATTAAATGCTTTAAAGCCATTCGGGCTGAAAAGTGTGACGTATTCGACGTATCAGGCGGTAAGCGGGAGCGGTGGTTCAGGGCAGGTTGATCTTGCGCGGACGCTCGCTGGTGCTGAGCCTGAGTTTTATCCGCATAACATTAGTCAGACGTGTATTCCGGAGATCGATGTGTTTTTGGACAACGGTTACACGAAGGAAGAGATGAAAATGGTGAACGAGACGCGGAAAATTTTGCATTTACCGGATTTACCGGTTTCGGCAACTTGCGTGCGGGTACCAGTGATGAACGGACATGCGGTGAGTGTGCGCGTTGAGCTTGAACGTGAATTTGAGATTGCCGATGTCATTGCGGCATTTGAGGCACACGAGGGCATCGTTGTGGCCAATGATGGGGCGGCGCACGTTTATCCGACATCAATAATGGCTGAGGGATCTGGTTCGGTATTCGTCGGTCGTATTCGCCGTGATTTGTCTGCTACCAATAGCTTGCTGTTTTATTGCGTAGCCGATAATATCCGCAAGGGTGCTGCGACGAATGCCGTGCAAATTGCCTTGAAAATGATTGCAGAAAATTTGATTTAACAGGAGATTTCTGATTATGCTAGTTTGTAAATTTGGAGGTTCTTCCTTATCCTCAGAAACGCAATTTAAAAAGGTTAAGAATATCATTGAAGCTGATCCGTTGCGTCAAGTTGTCATCGTTTCAGCGCTTGGAAAAGGGAATCCGAGCGATAATAAGCTGACTGATTTGCTGTACGTGATTTACACGCACGCGCAACACGGCATTTGCTACGAGGCTCTTTGGAATGAAGTCGCGTCTCGTTTTATTAACGTAAAAGAAGAACTTGGATTGACCTTTTCGATTGAGGCTGCGCTCAGCGAGATCAAGGATAACCTTGCAGCGGGGGTCTTATCGGTGGATGACTTGGTCAGCCGCGGCGAGTACTTGACCGCAAAATTGATGAGTGAATATTTGGGTTATGACTTTCTGGATGCTAAGGACATCATCATTTTCTGTGCCAACGGAGAAATCGACATGGCTTCCAGTCGTGAAAAATGTTCTAACCTTGCCAAGGGTAGCTGCGTCGTTATCCCTGGTTTTTACGGCGCCTATCCAAACGGGAAAATCAAATTGTTCGGACGGGGCGGCAGCGACATAACTGGTGCTATCATCGCAGCAGCTATGGGGGCCGACAAATACGAGAACTTCACGGACGTCTCCGGCGTTTTGGTTGCCGACCCGCGCATCGTGGAACATCCGCCTGCCATTTCTAGCTTGACGTACGAAGAATTAAGCGAACTGACTTACATGGGGGCGAATGTGCTGCACGAAGAAAGTGCCCACCCTGTCCGAGATGCCGGTATCCCCATTCACATCAAAAACACGAACGCACCGGATGACGCCGGGACGATGATTTGCGACGATTCACCGGATGAGCGCGAGAAAAAAGTCATCGGGATTTCAGGGAAAAAGAATTACCTGTCGTTCACGATTTATAAAAAACACATGTCGACTGAAATCGGTTTCCTCGAAAAAACCTTGGCCATCTTCTCCAAGTATCACGTCAACGTTGAACACGTCCCAACCGGTATTGATCACTTGGGCGTCGTGGTCACTGCTGAATCAGTCAACCACTGCATCGAGGATTTGCTCGACGTTTTGAGCAATGAACTACAAGCAGACGACATTGAAGTCAAAGAAGACATCGCTTTGATCACCGTGGTTGGTCGCAACATCGTGGACAACCCGTATTTTCTAGGCCAAATGTTCACCACGCTAGCGGATGCAGACATTGCGATTTCTTTTATTGCACAAAGTCCGAGAAAATTAAACATTATCCTCGGAGTTAAAAATAACGATTACATCGCAGCCACGATTGCGCTGTACGATACGTTGCTCGTTTGACCTGAATGACAGGTTTCACGACCCAACGCAATATGTTTTGTGACTTTAAAGGCGCACAAGCCAAAGCAAAAGTCATCAGATCGAAATTTCCATCGATTTGATGACTTTTTTGCGCTGTTTTGCCTGTTAAAATTTACTGCATAATTAATTGGAATCAGCATCTAGTGGCTTTTCTACTACTCTTCTTCCTTCTTCGCAAAGCTATGACCGCCAAACTGGTTTCGCAGCCCGGCTAACACTTTATTCTGGAACGCGTCGGTTTCCTGTGACAAGCTGCGGGTCATCACTGACAAGGCAATGACCGGTACCGCCACGTTTTTTTCCAGCGCGGTTTCCACTGTCCACTGCCCTTCCCCGCTGGCACCCACAATACCGCGATATTCTTCCAACTTAGGACTTTCTCTAAACATGTTTTCCGCTAATTCAATGAGCCAGCTGCGAATCACCGATCCGTTGTTCCACACGCGTGCCACGGCTTCGTTGTCAAAATCATAATCGCTCGCTTCGAGCAAATGGAACCCTTCGCCAATCGCCTGCATCATCCCATACTCGACCCCGTTATGCACCATTTTCAAAAAATGCCCCGCACCCGCTGCACCCGCGTACAAATACGCATCGTCCGATTCCGCGATCGCTTTAAACAACGGCTCGACCGATTTAAACGCGGCCTCGTTCCCACCGATCATCAGACAAGCACCGTTTCGCGCCCCCGATGTCCCGCCAGAAGTCCCTACATCTAAATAGTGAATCCCCTTCGCCTCGAAACGCTCAGCGCGACGAACCGAATCCGTGTAGCGTGAATTACCGCCTTCAATGACAATATCCCCCGCGTCCAACCGCTCAAACAGGACATCCAGCACACTCTGCGTGATATCACCAGCTGGCACCATCACCCACACCGTACGGCGCTCTCCCAACGCGTCGAAAAATAAATCATAACCATCGTAAACGGAAAGCCCCTCAGCACTAGCCTGCGCGCGCACTTCCGCATTCACGTCAAACCCCTTTACATCAAAGCCTTGATCCTTTAGATTCAACCCTAAATTCAAACCCATCTTTCCTAAACCAACAATTCCTAACCTCATCCAATATTCCTCCGTCTTCTATAAGTTTTTCATTTGTGCATGGGCCGCGCTAAACGCCTCGACCAACCGCAAATACACAGGTATTAGCTCACGATATTTGCTCGCCACACCTGCAGCGGGCAGATGATGATGACTACTCGTTTGATCAGGAATCAGCTCTTCCAAGTCCGCCACCTCACCAAGCGCCAGCCGGCCTAGCATCACCGCACCTAAGCACGAACTCTCCACGTTATCCGGGATTCGTACCTCAACGTCAAACAGATCCGCCAAGATTTGCCGCCACAACGCGCTTCGAGCAAAGCCACCGGTCGCCGTGATCATCTGCGGCTCGCCAATCACATCGCGCAGACCATTCAGCACGTGATACAAGTTAAACATAACCCCCTCCAGCGCCGCGCGAATCAAATGCGCAGACTGATGGTGCATCCCAAGACCGAAAAATGAGCCCCGCACATCCGCATCCCACAACGGTGACCGCTCCCCGAGCAAATACGGGTGAAAAAACAACCCATCCGCACCCGGCGCCACTCCTTCCGCCAAAGCCGTCATCGCCTCGTAATCCAGCTGACCACCCAAAAGCGCATCACGCACCCATCTGAGTACAATCCCACCGTTATTCACTGCCCCGCCAACGACCCAATGCTTCTCGGTCAGCGCATAACAAAACGTCCGCATCTGCTCATCCGTCACCGGCTTGTCCACGACCGTCCGAATCGCCCCCGACGTCCCAATCGTCAACGCCACATCCCCCGGCCGAATCGCGCCAAGGCCCAAATTAGACAACGGCCCATCACTCGCACCAATGACAAATCTTGTGGCAACCCCCACCCCGAGCAACCGAGCTACTTCAACGGTACACCCTGTCATCACCTGCATGGTCGGTACCGGCGTTGGCAACTGCTCTGCTGTGAGACCAGTCAAGCTCAGCGCTCGTTCATCCCAAGCCAACTTTCCCAAGTTAAACATCCCCGTCGCCGAGGCTAAACTGTAATCAATCACGTACTCGCCGAACAGCTTGTAAAGCACGTACGCTTTAATATCGATAAACTTATGAGCACGGTTGAAAACCTCGCACTTCTCTTCTTTTAACCACAGTAATTTCGTCAAAGGTGACATCGCGTGAATCGGCGTTCCGGTTCGTTGATACAGAGCTAACCCCTCGTCACTTCCCTTCAGCTTAGCAGCCTGTGCACTAGCTCGCGTATCTGCCCACGTGATCGCCCGCATCAGCGGCAAGCCCGCTTCGTCAATCGGAATAACCGAGTGCATCGCACAGCTAAATGAAACAAGTGCGATCTGCTCCGGATCTACGGCTGATTTTTGCACCACTTCTCTGATCGTCTTCATCACCGCTTCATAGATTTCCTCTGGATCAAGCTCAGCAATCATCGGCTCCGGTGTGTATAGCGGATACTCCACATTGCTTGTCGCGATATCCTGATTTTGGTGGTCAAACAGCACACTCTTGGCACTTGTCGTCCCCAAATCGACCCCGATGTAATAGTTATTCATGGCCTGCCTCCTCGTTAATCAAACAATTATAGCATTTTTCACGGCACATTAAAAGCCACAGGGCTAAACCTGTGACTTCCGATTTATTATTACTGTCCGAATGGGACACTTGAGTGGTGTAGTTGTAGTCTTAAGTTACCGTCAGTTCCTCTAAACCATGCCATTGATTTTTGAACAACCGTTTCGCCACCTTCACCGTCAGTGATCGTTACCGTTCCCATACCGATGGCTGTTTCACCGTTTAGTACGAACGTCCAGTCGTCTTCAAAAACCACATTTGTCCAAACGTTTGTTGCAAAACCAGCTGCGTCTT
>WRAJ01000021.1 GCA_009780245.1 Turicibacter sp. | reverse complement strand
TTGATTATGGTCATTTACTTTATATTTTTTACTGGCACAGTTCGCTGCAGATTGGTGGAACACCCACTAGCACACAACTGGACTACCCACTAGCGGATTGATGGTGCTAAAGAGCCGTAATACTCATTTAGGTGCGTGGATTGAAATGATAATTCCGTCGAATATATTGTTGGATATGTTTGTCGCACCTTGTTTAGGTGCGTGGATTGAAATTCGACAAACCCTCGCGACACAGGATAACCATGCTGTCGCACCTTGTTTAGGTGCGTGGATTGAAATTGGAAAAGAAATTGAGGACTTGCTAGATGATTTTGGTCGCACCTTGTTTAGGTGCGTGGATTGAAATAGGAAATGGGCGCAACCCATGACGAAGTGATGTTGTCGCACCTTGTTTAGGTGCGTGGATTGAAATAAGTTGATCTTCTGTCGCTGATTGCGATAACTGTGTCGCACCTTGTTTAGGTGCGTGGATTGAAATAAAAAATCTGGCGTGATCGTAGATTTAAAATTGCTGTCGCACCTTGTTTAGGTGCGTGGATTGAAATTGACGATCCGGTGACTCGTTCCGCGCCCTGCTCGGGTCGCACCTTGTTTAGGTGCGTGGATTGAAATACTTTTTGTGTCGAAATGTAGATAGCATTCTTCTGTCGCACCTTGTTTAGGTGCGTGGATTGAAATAAAATTAAGGCATAACGACACATATTTCTAATTTGTCGCACCTTGTTTAGGTGCGTGGATTGAAATTCAGTAAACTCCTCTAGTGTCCCGAAAAAGCAACCGTCGCACCTTGTTTAGGTGCGTGGATTGAAATAATCCGACAAGGACTATTAACCTGAACCAACAAGGTCGCACCTTGTTTAGGTGCGTGGATTGAAATGCCACGTCATGAAGAAGACACAGAAGATAGCGCATGTCGCACCTTGTTTAGGTGCGTGGATTGAAATTGATCCTTTTGACATAAAGTCTTTGTCAAGTTTGGTCGCACCTTGTTTAGGTGCGTGGATTGAAATTATGCAGTGATCATCATCAGTAATAACAACGGCTGTCGCACCTTGTTTAGGTGCGTGGATTGAAATTACAAAAAAAGCTCATCGTGCATCACTCGGAATTGGTCGCACCTTGTTTAGGTGCGTGGATTGAAATAGAAGTATGCCGTTCCTTGATGAGAGTTTTTATCTGTCGCACCTTGTTTAGGTGTGTGTGGCGAAATACCGACACACTGTCAAGTTTTGCAAAAATAAGAAAATACAACGATAGTATAGAATGGAGGAATTTCAGTGAATGTTATTAGTTATCCCTCAATAGAGGAAATTAGAAATTTCAAAACACCGATGACTGATGGGGAATGGCAGGTTTATGATTATTTTAAAAAAGGGTTAGAGTGCTTGACTGGAAGATTTTTTGAATTACACGTTCAACCCAATATTAATGGTGATCGCCCAGATTTTGTTATTCTTGAAAAGTCAAATGCTACCTCAGGAGGTGGAGTATGGATCATTGAGGTTAAAGATTGGAATCTAGCTTATTATAATGTGAATGGTTCTGGTAATGAATGGTCTTTAAAAAATAATAAAGCGAAAATTGCAAGTCCATTCCAACAAGTGTTGAAATATAAAAATAATTTGTTTGAGAAGCATTCTCTTGAATTATTACGTGAGAAGTTCAAGAATGAATCGATATATGGGCTAGTCAGAACGGCAGTGTTCTTGACCTCAAGTACATACAGACTTTCTAAAGATGAACTTTCAAATACTCATCGATTTACTAAGATATTTGATGTGAATTCTTTTGGTGATTTTTCTATTTTAGAAAATTTTATGAGCATAAGAACATCACAACTGAATGATACACTGTATAGAAGCATTGCCCAATATCTGCTACCTATTAGTGCTGAGATTGAACAAAGAGAAGTTAAATTTGATGATCAACAGCGCTCTATTATAAAAACCACAAACAAACGATTGAAATTCCATGGCATAGCCGGAAGCGGTAAAACAGAGGTTTTAGCTAAGCGGATTTCAATGGCTCTTGATGAAGAATTAGAAGTACTAGTACTAACTTTTAATATTACCCTAAGGAATTATTTGCAGGATCGTATACGAAATAGTGCAAGGAAAACAATTAAGAATAAAAATTTAACTATTAGTAATTATCATGAGTATTTTGCTACTGAAGCGAATAACTGTGAAAAAAAGTTGTCATATGATGTTTACGATGATTGGGCAAAGCTGTCCTTTTTTGAAGGAGGTAGTCCTCGTCGATATGATGCGGTCTTTATTGATGAGGTTCAAGATTATGAAGAAAATTGGTTGCGGATTGTAGAAAAATATTTTCTGAAAGAAGATGGTCTTTTCATGGTGTGTGGTGATGTTTCACAGAATATTTATAAAAAAGAGATGGGAATTGACAAGTTACCAATTATCCCCCACATGAATTGGAAGTGGAGAGGATTAACGAATTCTTATCGTTCTAAAGGAAATGTGTTGGAAGTGGCGCAGGTTTTTGAAAAAGAATATCTCCCTGAAATATCTGAGGAAGCATTTGTATCTTTGTCGGAATTAGGTATTGCGGAAGGTCAAGGGGTACTCGATTTCAGCCTTGATATTTCACAAGTCATTTATTATAAAATTGAGAAAGAACAAATAACGCAAGGGATTATTGCTATTGAAAAATATTTAATTGAGGAGCGAATCTCTCCTAATGATTACACTTATTTAGCTTATAGCAAGGCGATTCTTCGTGAAATTTTTGATATAATACAGGAAAACTTCAGGAAAATGAATGAAAAAGGTATCAATCGTACTTTTGTAACTAATAAAGAATTTAAGATGATAGAAAAACGTTCTAATGAGGAATGGGCATTAATAAAGAAAAATCCAAAACTTGAATTTGAAAGGGAAATTAGCAATAGTTATGAACAATTGTTGAAAAAAAATATTAAAAATTTTGAGCGATTGCTGAAAATAAATTTTCGAAAAAATTCCGGACATACAAAATTATCAACAGTTCATAGCTTTAAGGGTTATGATGAAGATGTAGTAGTTTTAGTTCTGACAGATAAGAAAAATGGATTAAGTCCAGAGGAAATTTATACTGGAATAACTCGTGCAAAAAAGAAGTTGTTCATCTTAGATCTTAGTACTAGTGCTTTTGAAATATTTTTCCGAAGAAATAGTACAGTAATTTAAATTATGAATATCAGCGATATTGATCAGTTTAAAATGAAAATACAGTGGTCAAAAAGTTGCTTTATTTTTGCAAAGCACCTCAAACAACACACCGTTTTTGGGTTATTTTGATGATATCTGTTCCGTAAGAGGTTGTAATTCGGATGGAAAGCGGTATAATGAAATTAAGACAAGAGACGATCGAAGGTTTCCAATAATGCTAAAGAGAGGGTGACGGATGTGAGTAGATTAGAGGTTTATAATGTGGGCGAAGAGGTTGAGAGGGTAGACATTGATGATCAAAAGCGAACGAACATTGAAAAGATTTTTGACAGGTTGCTGGGGGAGGATTCGAAGTTAAAGCATTCAAGAATAGTCTGTACGCTTGCGTCAGATCAGCAGAGGTCTGATGTGTTGCTCTATGATTATGACAAAGCGAAAGAAGACTTTTCACTTGAAATTTTTGCATCTAGCCTGCTCCAAGCTGAGATGAGAAAATCAGGTGATGGGCGGAAGAAGTCAATTCCGGCAGGGCATTTGTTTATTAGTCAAGCAGCAAGTCGACTGTTGTTATTGAAGCTTGAAGGAACAGAAGGCATTGATTTAGGAACGTATGAAATTAAACCTCAGCTAGGAACGGATGCTGGTTATTATAAGATTTGTATCTTTGAAAATGACTTTGATAATATCATCATTGTGGATAAGAATACGAAAGCAGCAAAATACTGGGTAGAAAGTTTTTTGGATTTGTCTAGGCAACGAGATGATGCGTTAAATACAAAAGAGTTAATTGCATTAATCAAAAGTGATGAACTGTTTTCAGATGACATCGTAAGTGCACCGAACATCAAACAAATAAGACTTGCGACGGAAGATTATTTATTTGAGAATAAAGTATTTGATAAAGAAAAACTGATTCATACTCTCAATCAACTCGAATTGATTGAGGTGAAAGATGAGGATGAGTTTTTCTCGGATCAAGCCGCGTTGATTGATTCTGAGTTCACGGTTTCTGAGAGCGAGTTGAATAGGGAATACAAAAAAACGCTGCAAGTTTCTGAGGATACGAAACTATCTACCAATAATTTCGTGAAGCTTAGGCGTGAGAATGGCATCAAAATTGAAGATGGCTGGCTTAGTGTGAGGGTCGAAAGTGCGTTTTTGGAAAACATTAAAAATGAGTTAGGTGATTGAGGATGAAGCAGTTGGATGGGCACTGGCAACATCAAGCTTATTATTTGAAGGATACTAGCGAGAATAGAAGAATATTAAGTGATCTAAAAGAAAAGCGGCAAGCTTTTAATTTTGTGACTTTTGATGAACTTTTAGCGATTTATAGCAATGCGACTGAAAACAGTGCGTTTTTGCTTTTAGAATCAGATTACATGGAACGTCAAGATCATTTCAATGACATTTGTGAAAAGCTTTCTGTAAAAAAATACGAAGAGCCTTTATTTCTTTACGATGATCCAACTGAAACAGATTTTATCGAGGTTGATGTTGCTGATGAAGTGGCGATCTATGAGGCGGTTCTTGCTGCGAATAACCTTGATATGAAGGTTGAGAAATCGAAGTTAAGGGTTTCGGTTAATGTGTTTGAACTGTTGAGAAGGACTGAGCGAGTAAAGTGGGTACAGAATATCTATGTGCTGCTCTTTTTGGCTAATAGCTCTGCTTATGAGAAGGGGAATTTTATTTTTTCTGTGCGCTCTGAAAAGAGTGAGGAGCCTTTTGAGCTGAGGTTGTCATTCATGGAGCCGGAGGGGCTTCGGTTATATCCGTTGTATGACTGGGTTGTAAACGATGAGCTGGATACGAACGCTTACCAAACGAAGCTGAAAGTCGTGAGAGAGGTGGTTGCAAAGGTAAAATCTTTTTCTGATGTTGAGGGGTTGTTGGAGAAGTCCAAGTCGGCGTTTAATCGCATTATTTCGGATAAGACGGAAAACTATTTTGAGCAAGTGAATCGGTTAAAGGATGATTTTTTAACGATTAGCAATTCCATGGCTAGGTCTTATAAGGCTGTGCACACTCAGATGATTGGTTGGTTGGCTGCGGTTGCGATTTATGTTTACAGCGAGGTGAGTCAGACGGATGACCAGAATGATTTATGGGTCAGGCTGTTTTGTGCTTCTTCTTCGGAAAGGGCTCAGGTTGTGCTGGCGATGTTATTGTTGGCGCTTGGTGTGATCATCGCGATCTTTTGT
Source organism: Turicibacter sp. (assembly GCA_009780245.1). GTDB lineage: Bacteria > Bacillota_I > Bacilli_A > MOL361 > Turicibacteraceae > WRKJ01. The sequence continues at coordinate 32,103 of WRAJ01000021.1, read as the reverse complement.
CGTAACATTTATCAGAATAAGCAGGAGTATCGGCAGTTGAAAAAGTTTTATACGGATACGTTGTATTTTACTGATGAGAATTTTGAGGGGTATATTAAGGCGCCGCGGGTTGAGTGGCCGTATCGGGTGTTGTTGGGGGTTTTAGTTGTGTTGGTTTTGGTTCGGTTGGTTTTGGCTTTTTTGTAGAATCGAGACTAGTTATTTCCTCGGAAATTTTAGGTTCACTTTTAGTAAGTGATCCTTGAGATCACTTCGGCCAAACGTAAGTCTGGTTATGCTTCTTGGCGTGGTGCCATTCCATTAGTTGGCGGAGGTAGAAGATGAGGTTTGATGAGATGGTTAAGCAGGCGATGATGACGGCGATGACGTTGAAGAAGTAGGCGTGGTTGATGATGTTGAAGATGCGGTTGAAGATAAAGCTGATTCGCATGCAGTGGGTGTCTCCTTCGAGGACGTTGCCGATGATCAGGCCGATTAAGGTGCCGCAAATGAGCCATTCTAACCATACAGAATGGATTCTGACTTGCATGATGTGAACAAGGATGAGGGTAGAGGCAACGGTCACGATGATGAAGATGCCGCCAAATAGTTTCCAAATGCTGCGTGGAACTGGGCGATCTTTTAGCTGACGCCACTCGAAGTAGCAGAAAACGTAGTTACGGATACTCGCAATACCAAAGAGAACGGTTAGTGTCCAATTGTCTAGTAGTGCTGCTGAGACCGCGAGGAATGTGGTGCCTAGTCCAAGGAGTAACATCATTTTTAGCTTGTTTCTAATTTGGAATGACCAGAACATGGTGATTAAGGAGAAAAAGGCAAACACTTGGCTGGCCATCCACATCGGGTTGTGGACGTGGATTTCTAGGATTTCGCGAAATGAATCTTGGAAAAATTGAATGATAGCCGTCATAATAGCACCTCTTTGCTAGTAAGGAATAGGGAGTTGGATTTGTAAGAAGCTGGGGTGTTCACAAAGGTAAACGTTGTTGATAGTGTGTCATAATTTCGAGTTTTAAGTCATTATAACACGCGATGACGGCCATGGCAATCCTATTTGTTGCAATTTTATTTTATTTTTTATGTTGGAAAAAGCGAGCCCCAAATTTTAAAATAAGCCCGCAAGTTTGTTCTTTGCATGCGACAATTATCCTAAACGAAAACTAAAAGGCAATTTTTGGCTCGCTGCCCCCGTGCTAATTGAGAGAGTTCCCGTAGGTACTAGCTTACAATTTCTATCTAATAAAAAAAGCCTCGATGGAAGTTATCCAAGGCGATTGAATGCTAGTAGTTAGGGTTGCAAATTAAACGATTGGGGTTGTACGGGTGGGTTGAAAACACGCACTGGAAATGCTATAATTACGGCATAATTGAGGTGATTTTTGTGGCTACTTTAGATCTAATATCAATAGCAAAAGGAAGTCTAATCGTGCGCGACTAGACTTCCCTCTGGGAAGTATTCTAATTATAGTTGAATTATAACAAATAAGAGATGGGATGTCAACATGAAAAGGTTTAAAAAATAAAATTTTTATTGTATTTTTGAAAATGCATACAGATTTGAGTTGTGAATGAGGGTTGAAAATGGATTTTATTGAGGCGTCAACGGAAGAAATTGCGCGGGAATTGCTAGGGAAGAAGTTGCTTTTCAAATGCGGCGAGCATTGGCTTGGCGGCTACATCGTGGAGACGGAAGCTTATTTGGGAGCGGTCGATAGAGCGTGTCACAGTTACAATTGGAAGCGGACGCCGCGGATCGAGTCGATGTACGGTCCGGGCGGCACGATTTACGTTTACACGATGCACACCCACAACATGTTAAACATCGTCACGCAAAAAGCGGGTATTCCGGAAGCGATTTTGATTCGTGCGCTGCAACCGGCGGATCACCGGGATGTGATGGTGTCGCATCGTGGGGTAGACGGTCTTGGCTTATCAAACGGCCCTGGGAAGTTGACGAAAGCTCTCGGGATCACCCGTGAGCTAGATGGCATGGCCCTTGGCGACGGCCAGCTGATATTGGATGAAGCGGCTAGTCTAAAGCCGCGGGGGATTGTGGCGTCGCCACGCATCGGGATTCCGAATAAAGGGAGTTGGACGGATGCGCCTCTGCGGTTTTTCGTCGAGGGGAATCCCTATGTCTCGCGAATGCCAAAGCGGGCGATGCGTGAAGTTGCGGATTGCTGGGAAGAATAATATCAATTAAAGTAGGTCATACAGGATGAAAATTACGAAAGTATACGAGAAATTCAAGGATTCGGCTCCGCTATTCAAGTGCCCCGTCTGCCAATCGGCCGTGGCGTTTCAAAACGAGGCCAGCCTAGTCTGCCAGTCGCGCCACACGTTCGACTTGTCCAAAGCCGGCTACATCAACTTGCTGCAAAAACAAGTCAAAACCCTCTACAGCAAAGCCCTGTTCGAAAGTCGCCGTCGCATTTTCACCGCCGGATTCTACGACCAACTCACCGCCGCCCTCGCGGAAATCATCGCGGCGTATGCACCGGAAGGTGTGATCAACGTCCTCGACGCAGGCTGTGGTGAAGGCTTTTTCACAACCCAACTTTCCGGGGGCTCGAAGGCTGCGCGAAACGTTTTCGCGGTCGATATCGAGAAAGAAGCGGTTAAACTCGCCGCGCGTTTCGCAACCGGGGCTAAGTGCTTTGTGGCTGACCTAGCGCAGCTTCCCCTTCAGACCGGGACGATGGATGTGGTTATCAACGTTTTTTCACCTGCGCGATATGAGGAGTTTGGCAGGGTACTCAAGAGGGGTGGTCTGATCGTTAAGGTTGTTCCACAAGCCTTTTATCTGGCTGAATTGCGGGACGTGGTGAAAGGTCAATTGGCGAAAGGGGCGTATTCGAATGCGGATGTTTTGGCTTTGTTTGAGAAGAATTTAGATGTGCTAGCGGTGCGTCGGGTGCGGTATACGTTGCCGGTGACGTCGGAGCAGGTGGCGGATTTTGCAGGGATGACGCCGATGTTGTTTCACCTGGATTCGGAGCAGGTGAATTTGGGCGCGGTTAGCGAGATGACGATTGATGTGGATGTGCTGGTAGGGCGGTTTGGTGTGTAGGGGGTAGTTTGAAAGGAGTGACGCGTGTGAGGAAGCTTGGATTGGTTGGTGGGGTGGGGCCGGCAGCAACGGTTGAATATTATAAGCGGATTAACGAGAGTTATTACAATCGATTGACGAGTCCGGCTGAGAGTGGTGAAAATCCCTTGATGGTGATCGACAGTTTAAATTTAGCGGAGGCTTATGAGTTGGTTGAGAAGAAAGATTGGGTGAATTTTTCCAACCTGTTTGCTACGTCGATTCGGTTGTTGCATCAGGCCGGAGCGGAGGTGGCAGCCATTTCGGCGAACACGGCCCATATTGTCTTTGATAACGTTTTAGCGCAGTCACCGATTCCGATCGTTGGGTTGGTGGATGAGACGTGTAAGGTTGCACAGGCTAAAGGTTGTAAGCGGGTGGTTGTTTTTGGGACGAAGTTTACGATGAGTAGCGGGATGTATGAGGAGAAATGTCGCGCATACGGTATGGAGGCGGTGGTGCCTAGCGAAGCGGATCAAGAGGCGATTCATGGGATTATTTTTCCGAATTTGGTAGCAGGGGTTGTGTTGGAAGCGGATCGAGCGGTTTTATTGGAAATTGCTGGGCGGATGTTGGCTGAGTGTGAAGCGGATGCGTTGGTTTTAGGTTGTACGGAGTTGCCTTTGATTATCGGTGAGGGTGATTTAGATACTGTTTTGTTAGATACGACGCAGATACACATTGAAGCGATCCTTGAGGCGATGTTTGAGTGAGTTAGGGGTGGTAGAAGGTGTGAAAAATGAAAGTGAGGTTATGAAACATGGGACATCGAATTTTTAAAATGAGTTTTGCAAGTATTTACCCGCATTATGTGACAAAGGTCGAGAAGAAGGGGCGCACTCGGGATGAGTTGGACGAAGTCATTTGTTGGTTGACGGGGTATAGCGTGGCTGGGCTTGAGCAGACGATCGCAGATAAGATTGACATGGCGGCGTTTTTTGACGAGGCGCCGGCGATGCATCCGAATGCTGAGTTAATCACGGGTGTGATTTGTGGGGTGCGCGTGGAGGAGATCGAGGATCCGTTGATGCAGAAGATTCGTTACATGGATAAGTTGGTGGATGAGTTGGCTAAGGGGCGTGCGATGGAGAAGATTTTGCGTGTTTAAGTAGGACGGGAGTGTTTGAGAAGTATTGATTTGCAAACAAAAATATTTGATTTTCAGCAAAAAAAATATTGACTTGTAAACATGAAAATGGTATTATATTTGAGTGCTTTAAAAGAGTGCTCTCATACAGGGGCGTAGTTTAACGGTAGAACTACGGTCTCCAACACCGTCAGCGCGGGTTCGATTCCTGTCGCCCCTGCCATATATGAAGATAGAGACGCATATAGCGTCAAACCCCTTGATCTTACGGGGTTTTTCTTTTTGCCGAAAATCATATGATTGCATATGATATCATTTCAGGGGTAGTCAGCAGGTGCAAATTTCACAAGAAATTTGAGTAGTGATCTAAGTGGTTGATTTACTTTGCTCATGAGAAGAAAAGAATGCACAAGCATTTTGTCCTTTCATGAGTTTTTAATAGGAAAAGCTAGTGAAAAATGGTATAATATTTGAAAGGAATATAATAAAAATTTTTAATTAATTTTCAGTGTTATCTCTCTATCAAAATATAGCACTGTCGATAACGAGCGATTTTGAGCAAATAAAGCCTATCGATCTTAACAGAAATTTGTGTAACCTCGTATAAATATAGCTATTAGTGAGAACTAGCTAACAAGAAAATTGACAATAACATACCTAATATAAAAACTTCATTTAACCAAGCGAACTAATCAAGGAGTGAAAGAATGAGCAATGTAGAAGTAACTAAATCAGATATAAAGTTATATAAAAATATTCATGGAACGATCAAAACAGCTCGAGCGGATGTGATAAAGACAGTTAATCAAACCATGGTTTTAACCTATTGGGAAGTTGGTAGGTATATTAGTGAAGCAGTGGGAAATAGAGCTGATTATGGCAAACATTTATTAAAATTCTTATCAGAACGCCTTACGAAAGACTTTGGTGAAGGCTTTACAGTGGCTAATTTACGAAATATGCGTCAGTTTTTTCAACAATTCCCAATTCGCTACGCACTGCGTAGCGAATTGAGTTGGACACATTATCGGACGTTAATGAGAATTGTGTGCGGATAAAGATGAAAGTATTGCGAGGTATTCTGTCCTTGCGGATGACAAGAATTTATTTGCTTCTAAATATCGTATGCATATGCCAACAGAAGACGAGTTAAAAGCAGAACTTTCACGCTCACATGAGCAACTAGAAGAGCAACTTTTGCTAGCAAGTAAAAGTTAGAATCAGGAGGCATGTGGAAATGGAAACTAATAAAAGAGCACACGATTCAAATCTTATCACAAGGCAGTACTTTGATTCTTTATTACTAGAGATGCGGCATTTTGACGCGGTTATTCCTGATACGCATTTGACGTTATTTGGGGAGACCTTTAAGACACCTGTGATGATGGCGGCGTTGTCGCATTTGAATAAGTGTCACCCAGATGGGTTAGAAGAAATGGCGAAAGGGGCACTTGCAGCTGGTGCTGTGATGTGGTCAGGGATGGGGGAGGACGAAGAGCTTGCGCGTGTTTGTCAGACGGGTGCCAAGACGATTAAGATCATTAAGCCTCATGTGAGTAATGAGGAGATTTTGCGTGAGGTTGCTTTTGCAGAGGCGCAGGGGTGTATCGCGGTCGGCATCGATATTGATCATGCTTATAATCATAAAGGAGAATACGATAATATTTTTGGTAGCTGTCCTTTAGCAGGTAAGACAACGGAAGAGCTGGCAAGCTTTGTACGCGCAACGAAGTTACCCTTTATTATTAAAGGTGTCTTGAGTGTGCAAGATGCGAAAAAGTGTCTAGAAGTCGGTGCCGGTGGGATTGTTGTGTCGCATCATCATGGCATTATGGATTATGCGATTCCACCTTTGATGGCTTTGCCTAAAATTGTGGAAGTGATTCAAGGGCAGATTCCGATTTTTGTTGACTGCGGCGTTGAAAGTGGGATGGATGTATATAAAGCGTTGGCGTTAGGAGCAACCGCTGTATCGGTTGGTCGTGCGATGATGAAGCCGCTAGCGGATAACGGGGCAGCGGGAGTAACCGCCAAAGTAGAAGAAATAACAGCTAGCCTTGCAGGGACGATGGCAAGAACAGCTGTATCGACCCTTGAAAATATCGATCCCTCTGTTGTTTGGCTACCCACTACCTATCAGCCGTATAAGGGAAAGAAATATTGAATTAGTGAGGGACTGTTGTTGATATCATAGTGACTTTTTACTCATCATATGAAACGATAGGTTGAGCGTGCTCAATCTTTTTTTCTACCCGTCGGCCAAAAGTCGGCGCATCAAACAAACGAATTTCTATAAATTTGTACGAAAAAAACTGTAACTTTATTTTCAAAAAGGACTCCCACTGTGAAAGATTTGTGTTATAATAGCGAAAATACGAAAATATAGTCAGTGGTGTTTGAGCGGTCAATGGTTTTTAGAATACCTTTAGATGCGACTGGAAAGGTGCTGGTTTGAATGAAGAAAATGGGGTTACTGCCAAAATTATTAATTGGAATTATCTTGGGGATTCTGATTGGACTGACGGGATTCACACCGATTAATCGCGTCATGGTGACGTTTAGTGGTTTGTTTAGAAACTTCTTAAGTTACGTCATTCCACTGATTATCATCGGGTTTATCGTACCTGGGATTGCTGAGCTTGGAGGGAAAGCGGGGAAGCTACTCGGGATTACGGTGGCGATTGCTTATATCTCGACGCTACTTGCTGGTATTTGGGGTTGGGCGGGTGCGAGCCTCTTTATGCCAATGCTGGTTGGAGATATTGGCGAGGTTTACCAAGGAAGGGAACTTGAAGTGCTATTCAGCATTGAGATTGCGCCAATTATGGGCATTATGACCGCTTTAATCACCGCCTTCATTTTAGGAATTGGGATTACGGCTGTTAAAGGAAATAACATGCTGAGCGTTTTCCAAGAATTCCAAGCGATTATCAAGAAAGTTATTGAGCATGTGTTCTTACCATTATTACCGTTTCACATCGCAGGAATTTTCGCAGAGATGGCCTACTCGGGTGAGATTGCCCACACGTTAGTGGTCTACGGTGTCGTGTTCCTTTTAACGATTTCGCTCGACTACGTTTACATTGCGTTCCAGTATTTAGTGGCGTCGATTTACACCAAGCAAAGCCCGTTTGAAACGATTAAGAAAATGCTCCCTGCTTATACGACGGCACTTGGAACGCAATCTTCAGCCGCAACGATCCCGGTTACGACAAGGTGTATGAAGGAAATTGAAGGTATCGACGATGAAGTGGCTGAATTCGTGGCACCGCTTGGTGCTTCAACGCACTTATCAGGCAGCACGATCACACTCGTGTCTTGTGCCATTGCGGTATTAGCGCTTGACGGCGTCAGCTTATCTTTTGAACAGCTCTTCCCGTTTATCATGACACTCGGTGTCACGATGGTGGCCGCGCCTGGCGTTCCGGGTGGTGCGATCATGGCGGCGCTTGGCTTACTTGAAACGATGCTGGGCTTCACCGAAACACAGATGTCCGTGATGATTGCGATCTACATTGCACAAGATAGCTTCGGTACAGCTGCCAACGTCTTTGGAGACGGCGCGGTTGTGATGGTTGTCAATAAAATTGCCGGCAAAGATAAGCAGAAAAAAGCGATCACTGAGTAATAACAGGCCTTCGGGGTTTGGATGAATAATAGCCCAAATCCGAGGTCTTTTTATGTGTTGCGTTTCAACTAATAGTTTGTTTCACATCTTTTTCCTCAAAGAACGGTGGAGAAATGACGAAATATTTGCTGAAAGTTGCGATAAACAGTTGCAACCGCTGTCACAATTTGGTATAATATGCGTCCTAAGTGCTAATCTAATTGTGTTTAAGGAACACGCAAACAAATGAGAAAAGCGTTGGTTTTAGATGTAAAACGTTGATTCTCACACGACAAAGGAGTGACGAAACGATGAGAAAATTATTACTAGCTGGCATCTTAGCCATTGCCATCTTTTTCAGTGTCACTAATTTCGACCTGTTTGCCAATCAACACGTGGACGAGGAACAAGTATTAGCGCTCCTTGAGGAAGGAACGGTTGTCGTGTCAAACGGTCACATCCATCATTTATCTTACATGAGTGCCTTTTACCAAAATGCAAGGTGGCACATGGAAGATGAGATTGTTTTGATTGTCGACCCTTATACCGTACGAGCTAGAGAATACGAGTTACGGACGATCGATGGCCGCCTGTTACTCACTTCGATTGATCTTCTTGAAGAAGCTAGCAACCACTCAGTGACAGAACACGTCAGGTTATTTCGAATCTTTCGCGGGCAAGAGATTCATTACGTATTGGAATGCTCGGATGGTCACGAGTACATTTTATTTGGCCATCTTTTGAATTAAATTGTAACAGGAAAATAGTTGATGAGGATGTTTGATTATGCCAATTTCAGATTTTTTAATTATTAGAATTTTAAATGGGATTCGTAAAGAGACGGATTACGATGAAGACGACATTGATATGATGCGGTTTAGTCTACAAGCGATTTTGTGGGAGATTGAGAAGCTGCTCTATATGTTCGTCCTCTTTCTCGTGATCGGGTTTCATTGGGAATTTATGGCGGCGATGTTAGCGATCATCACGATTAGACCGAATGCAGGTGGGTTTCATTCGTCGAGTGTCTGGGGCTGTTTCGCTTGGTCGTTGCTTGGTATGGTGCTGGCCATTTTTGTGCTTCCACTTATCCCGCTTAGCAACGTTGTGGTGTTGCTGGTTGCGGTGTTCTCGATTACGATGACTTACATTGCGACACCGGTTCGTAGCAAGCAGCGCCAACGCATTGTGGATCCGTCTAACGATGGGAAGTTAAAAGTGGCTGCAACGGTGATCACAGTCATTTGGTTTGCGGTGTTATTCTTAAATCAAGCCCACTTTTTGGCGCCGGCGGTGTTGTGGATTATCTTCTTGCAGAATTTACAGTTAATTATTGAATATTTAAAGCAAAGACATGAAAAAAAAGTTGCTGGCTAGGCGGCTTTTTTTGTATAATGGGATAAGAGGCAGCGCATGAGTGGAAATCAAGTGATTGTGAACAGTGATGTAAGGTAGGTTGTCAAACATGAATCAGTTAATAAAAGATAAGTTAGCCCTATTGCCAGCGGAGCCAGGGTGTTATTTGATGAAATCGTCTGCTGGTGAGGTGATTTACGTTGGGAAGGCGAAGTCGCTGAAGAGCCGGGTGCGGTCTTATTTTATGAAGGTGCACAACCGACGAACGCAAGTGCTGGTGTCCGAAATCATGGATTTTGAATACATTATCACAGACAGCGAAGTCGAGGCACTGTTGCTCGAGATGAACCTCATTAAAAAATACGATCCGCGCTTTAATGTGAAGTTGACCGATGATAAGAGTTACCCGTATATCATGATTACTAGCGAACGCCATCCCCGCCTGGTCACCACACGAAAGGTCAAAAAAGACAAAGCCAAGTATTTCGGCCCGTTTCCAAATGCGTACGCGGCCAACGACACGGCGCGCCTTCTGAACAAAATTTACCCGCTCAGAAAATGCAACAAGCTGCCAGACAAGGTTTGTTTATATGCACACATTGACCAGTGTTTAGCTCCGTGTGTGAATGTGGTACAACCCGCAGACTATGAGCAACTCATTGAATCGATTACGAAGTTTTTAAAAGGCGACATTTCAGACGTAAAGAAAGAGCTGGAAGAAAAAATGCAAATCGCCGCGGAGAAATTAGATTTTGAGCGTGCCGGCGAGTACCGAGACATGATCGCGAGTATCGAACTGACGGTGCAAAAGCAACAGGTGACGTTTGCTGATTTTGAAGATCGCGACGTGTTCGGCTTTGCCACGGTGGACGACCTGATTTGCGTGCAGGTGTTTTTCGTGCGCGGCGGGAAAATCATCGAACGTGACGTCTCAATTTTCAATCTGATCAACGACGTGGCGGATGAAGTGACGAGCTTTATCGCGTGGTTTTATCAGCGCGGGAACGTGATGCCAAAGGAAATCTTTGTCCCAGAAACCTTAGATGCACAGCTGCTCGGCAAGGTACTGGCGGCCAAGGTCATCGCGCCCAAGATCGGCAGCAAAAAGAAGCTGATCGACCTCGCGATGAAGAATGCCACCGTAGCGCTTGAGCAAAAGCAACAGCTCGTCGATCGAAAGCTAGAACGAACCGAAGGCGCCATTGCGATTCTGGGGCGCTTGCTAAACGTATCAGCCCCGCAGCGGATCGAAGCCTACGACAACTCCCACCACGCTGGGCAGGACGCCGTGAGCGCGATGGTCGTCTTTAAAAACGGCCGCCCGGCGAAAAAGGAATACCGCAAATATAAAATCAAGCACGCCGATACAAAAGACGACTACGGCATGATGAAAGAAGTGATCTACCGTCGGTATTTCAAAGTGTTAAACGATGATTTACAACCCGCAGACATGATCGTCGTCGACGGCGGTCTCGGGCAAATGCGCGCCGTCAAGGAAACGTTGGCCTCCCTAGGCTTTGCCGACCTGCTAGTCGTGGGCCTCGTGAAAGACGATAAACACCGCACCCGGGCGTTGATCGACGGGCGCACGGAACAAGAGTTGCCATTTACACCGGATGACCGGGTCGGGTTCAACTTGCTGGCTCAGATCGGGGAGGAAGTCCACCGCTTTGTCATCAACTTCCACCGGGCTTCACACGGGAAACGAGCGTTTACCTCACAGCTCGATGATATACCGGGGATCGGAGCTAAACGCAAGGAACTGCTGATGCGAGAAATGAAAAGCATCGATAAGATGAGCACAGCCTCGGACGAGGCTTATGCAAAGATTGGCATCCCAGCAAAACTAGCACAAGTCATTAGAGAATATCTTGATCAAGACAAGTCGAAAAAATAAAAAAAGAATTAGAACCAAATGGCTCCTTTTTCATAAAATAGTATTAGATACAAATCGATAGAGGCCTGTTTTGGGCGTTTGTATCAGAGGCTATAGGCTACCTCGAGATTGAAGAGGGGGGTTAGGTACTTGGAGAATAAGCAATCAATTTTAACAAAACGTGAGCAAGAGATTTTTGATTTACTCGTTATTAGTAAGACGACGAGTGAGATTGCCAGCCTTCTAGATATTAGTGAAAAGACGGTGCGAAATCATATTTCAAATGTTATTTTAAAGCTAGGTGTGAAGGGGCGTTCCCAAGCGATTATCGAATTGCTGAAATTAGATGTCATTAGTTTGTAAAAACCAGAGTTTCTAACGCTCTGGTTTTTTATTATGAAAATTTTTCATTTTACTCTTGTGCTCGTCCTAAAAGTGTGATACACTACTGCCCTGTGCTTGTCCTAAAAGTGTGATGAAGGTGGTGTGAAGCATGTCGGAAGAATTAGTCAATTGCCCGGAGTGTACTGGTGATAACGTAGCGAAAAACGGGAGAACGGCCAAAGGTGAGCAGCGCTACGTCTGTAAAGACGATGAATGCGAGGGGAAGTCTTTCAAATTGGCATATACGTACAACGGGTGGAAGGCTGGGATCGGAGAGAAGATTTTAAACGTTCGAATGGACGATACCGGTATTCGTGACATTGCGAAAGAGTTGGGTGTGTCAAAGCAGAAGGTTCAAGAGACGTTGAAAGCTTTGCAGCATCAAATCGATTGCCTTTGCAAAGGGTGTCAAGAATAAGGCACTTCACTTGAGTTAGAACGGTTTTGGGTCTAAATAGCAGTAATGACAAAAAAGAGAGGAAGATTTGAAATGAAGAAACTATTAAGCTTATTAGCGCTGTTTGCTGTGGTGGCGGTTGTATTAACAGGGTGCAACGACGACGATAGCAACGGTAACGATACAAACGACGCGCCTGAAACGGAAGAAGTGACGGAAGCGGCAGATGACGCAGCGGAAACAAACGATGCAGACGAGCTTGAAATCCGCGTTTATGATTTAGACCGCTTAGTGGTGAACGAAGGCGAAGAAGAAATCCATCATGGACATGACACGCCATTTTCACATGCCGTGTTGACATTTGTTGGCGAAGAGCAAGGCGGCAACGTCATCATGGAGCTGGCAAATACAACGATTCATGCGTCTATTAACCCTTCAAGAGAGCATCCGAGTTTTGAATCGGGGTATTGGCATCACCACCTTTATGCCGGGTCGACACAACCTGGAAGTCCACGTATTAACTTTCAAGAGCTTTTACCAGGATTAGGCATTGACAACAATCCTGAAGCAACAGACGATAACACGCAAAGTGCCTATCAGCACGGAAATCTTCATTACATCGTTGAAACGGGTGAGTTTAGGTTGCGATTTACCATTGGTGGCGGTGTGATTGATTTAATGTTTGCTGAGCGCATCGCAGAGTAGATTGGCTTTGATTTGGAAGGAGATTTATCATGTTTGAAACTGGACCAGAACTCATAGATATTATCGTGCTTGCCAGTATTGCTGGTTTTGCTAGCTCCATACTCGGTGGCATCATTGCGATTGTGACGAGTAGGCCGAGTAAGAAATTTATCGGGCTGAGCTTTATTTTTGCGGCATCTGTGCTCCTGACGCTTGTCTTTGTGGATTTTATTCCGCACGCGATTGGGCACGGCCATTACCACACGAACATTGATCCGGTTACGGGCACGATGTATCGCTACTGGCATCAGCATCGTGGCGCTGGTATTTGGTTCACAGTTCTTGGTGTTGCCGTTGGCGTGGGGCTTGTTGTGATTCTTAGCTTTTTTGATCACTATGGGCACGAGCACGTTCACGGGGTTTTGCCTCATACGGAAGATTGCTCGCACGACGAAGAGCCGGAATTGACGAAAACGGAAAGGCGACGCATGTTAATGGCTGTGATTCCGGTGGCGTTCGCGATTATTTTGCACGATTTACCGAAGGGGCTGGCGATTGGAAGTGCTGGGTCGGTTATGGCCGCTGTGATGATCGGTTTGTCGTGTATCCCAGAGGGAATGACGATTGCGATTCCGCTAAAAGCCGGTGGCACAAAGGCGTGGAAAATTCTCGGGCTTTGCGGGTTTGCAGGGCTGGCAACGGTCATGGGTGCGGTCATTGGCTACCTCGTTGGTGGCATTAATGTGTACTTATCAGGCTTCATGTTTGCCATCGCCGCAGGCTGTATTCTCGGGGTTGTGTTTTCAGAAATCCTTCCGTTGGCCATTGAGTATGCAGGTCGTTCGAAGTGGAAGTTTTTAGTGATGTTGGCTGGGGTATTGTTGGTTGTGCTGTTGAATTACTTTTTTCATGATTTGATGCATTAGTACCAATCCTAGTAAAACTATGCTATAATTAAAAAAGAATCTAAGCTACTGATGATGATCGGTAGCTTTTTTAAGGGTAAGGTGAGAAAGACGATGTTTATAACGTTAGAAGGTGTGGAAGGATCGGGGAAAACGACGGTGGCGCAGGCGATCATGGCGGTGCTGAAAGGCCGCGGGTACGACGTGCTTTATACGCGCGAACCTGGTGGGAATAAGATTGCGGAACAAATTCGTGAAGTGATTTTAGATACGACCAACACGGACATGGACGGCCGCACTGAAGCGCTCTTGTATGCGGCTGCTAGACGCCAACATTTGGTGGATGTCATCGCACCCGCGCTAAGCAAGGGGCAAGTCGTGCTGTGCGACCGTTTTATTGACAGTAGCATTGCTTATCAAGGATATGCGCGTGGGATCGGTGCTCTTGAGGTAGAGGAGATCAACGATTTTGCCATTGCGGGCATGCGTCCTGATTTAACGATTTTCATCGATGTGAAGCCTGAGATTGGGCTGAAGCGGATTAGTCAAGATCAGTTCCGTGAGATCAACCGTTTGGACTTGGAACAACTTACTTTTCACCAGTCCGTTTATGACGGGTATTTAGCATTGGCTCGGAAGCATCCGCAGCGGATCCAGGTCATTGCCGGTGAGCAACCGGTTGATGGTGTTGTGGCGGACGTGACAAAACTGATTGAAGCGAGGTTACAGCATGCAGCAGCTACGGAATAACCAGCCTTGGGTGAACGATTTTCTTGAGAAAAGCGTGCAAGGCGACCAATTGGTCCATGCTTATTTGTTTTTTGGTGGTAGCGGGTTAGATCGCCTCGCAGCTGCTAAGTACTTTGCGCGGTTGATCCTTGGCGATGACGCACGCGTGGCACGGTTGGTTGAGCAAGAAGAACATGCCAATGTCATTACGATTAGACCGGATGGGAAGTTGATTAAGAAGGAGCAGATTGTTTTTTTGAAGGGGGAGATTGCGAAGAAATCGGTTGAGGATAAGGCGAAAATTTATGTGATTGACGGGGCGGAAAAGATGACGGCTTCGGCGACGAACAGCTTGTTGAAGTTTTTAGAGGAGCCGGCGCCGGGGGTGCACATTATTTTGCTGTCGCCGTCGAAAGAGGCGTTGCTTTCGACCATTGTCTCGCGGACGGTGAATGTGAATTTTGCTGGTGCGGATGCCGTGGCGGCTGAGATTAGTGCGGCATTTTTGGCTGTGATCGGGCAGTTGGAGGCGGGATCGGTTCCGGCACAGCTTGTGGTGGCTAAGTTTGCGGCTGTGTTTAAGGAGCAATTACCGGAATTTTTAGACGCTTATTTGTTGTATTATCAGGTGGTGCTCGATGTGGTTTTGGGGCTTGGTGACGGCGGTGATTTTGATAAGAACTTGCTGGAGATTTCAGTGATGCGCAATGACGTGAGTAGTTGCACGCGAAAATTACGGGCGATTGAACGGGCTAAGCGTCATCTACGCGCGAATATGAACGTGGCGTTATGCGTGGATCAGCTGTGGTTGGATTTTGAATAAGGAGAGAAAGTGAATGGCTAAAGATTATGTTGCTGATTATCACATGCATACGAACCATAGCTCGGATTCGCGCTATAAGATGGAGCAGGTTGTGAAAGATGCGATTCGGTTAGGTTTGGATGAAATTTGCTTTACCGATCACACGGATTACCGGGGTCCTGCTGCGACCACAGCACCAAATTTTAAAAAGTACTTTGCCGAGATTGAAAGCATGCAGAGAAAGTATGGTCGTAAAATTGCCATTAAAAAGGGTTTAGAATTCGGGATGCAGACACACACGGTGCCAAGGTATTTAGATATCATTGCGAAATACCCCCTGGATTTTGTGATTTTATCGGTGCATCAAATTAATAACCAAGGCTTTTGGGCTGGGACTTATCAGCGCGGGAAGAAGAAGGCTGAATACGTGCACGACTATTATCAAGAGATTTTGAGTTTGATTCAGATGTTCGATGATTATTCTGTCCTAGGACATTTGGATTTAATTCGCCGTTACTGCGATGGCCGTGAACCGGTACTAGCCGACCACCGTGACATCATCGTGGAAATTTTAGAGACGGTCATTAAAAAGGGAAAAGGGATTGATCTGAACACGTCGCATATTCGCTACGGTCTTGCCGATTGGATGCCAGCTCGGGATATACTAGCCCTTTATCACGACTTGGGTGGCAAGGTCATTACGGTCGGGAGTGATTCTCATCATCAAGATCATTTAGGTTTTTATATCAAAGAAGGCCGCGAGTTGTTGAAAGAGATTGGTTTCACCGAATTTTGCACGTTTGACCGTATGCAACCGAAGTTTCATAAATTATGATAGGCATTTTAAGCTTAGCACAAAAAAAATCCCCTGTTCTCGAGCGAAATCGCGAAATCAGGGGATTTTTCAAGCCCAAAAGCCTCAAAAATGTCATAATTCCTTCGAAAATCATGAAAAAGGGATAGTTTTTCTGCTGAAACGTGCAAAAAGTCCCCGATTTTAAAAAATCTCTTTAAAATCGGGGACTACGCCCTTTTATCGTTGCGTCACTGTCAAAAGTCATTACCAACTGTTTTTACTTCCGGATCTCTGCCCGTAACATCGTAAAATAATCCCCGGTATTTAAGGAGATGGTGATCGGCTCGCTGAAGTTTCGCTGCGCGGTGGTGTGGGCGTTTAACTGGTGGCTGGTTGAGGCGGTTGAAAAAAAACCAACCTTATCTGCTACTGGAAATAACGTATAAACACCCGGTGGAATATCAACCCCAACGCGGTAAGTCCCGGCTTGCAACACGCCGTCCTCGAAATTCGGCACGATGGCATCGTCGATCGGGATTAACGTGGCATTTTTCGTCGTCAAATACTCGCCGTCGCGGATGTAAATCATCGTGTGATTCTCAAAATGACGTTGCCAAATCAGCTCGCCAGGCGTCAAATCACGTCTGCGCGTTAACAACACATAACCAAAACCGTCATCCCGCGTAAACACAAAATACTCCCCAGCTGGCAACGCATCCCCCACAGCAAACGTCGCAGGCGCACCGTCATCGACGGCCAAATCTTCCTCTGCTGTCTCATCATTAAGATGTGCTGCAACCATCACCTGCATCGTTTCTTCATCCAAAACCGGTTCTTCTTCCATTTCGTCCTCTTCCGCTATGACAGCGCCCGCTTCAGCAGGATTATCCACCTGCTCCACGGCGT
Organism: Turicibacter sp.; assembly: GCA_009780245.1. Taxonomy (GTDB): domain Bacteria; phylum Bacillota_I; class Bacilli_A; order MOL361; family Turicibacteraceae; genus WRKJ01. Next base: position 15,486 of record WRAJ01000021.1, on the reverse strand, counting down.
CGTCCGTCGTATAATTCACGATAAAAGCCGTGATGATAAAAATGGAAACCCACAACCACCACTTCATATAGATCGGCTCTTTCTTTTCGCTCATGCACATCTCTCCCCGGTTCGAATCTACATATAGTTTGGAACAAAAAAAGAGAACCTATTCAAAGATCCTCTGATAAATTTGGAGGTAGCGCAAGGTCATTCAGCACCTCAAGCGCCTCACGAGCGATCGCATGATCAGGGTTGAGCGCTAGCACTTTTTCATAGTAATGCTTGGCTTGCGCGTAATCTTCCAGCTCAAACTCGTAAACCGCTGCAATTTCGGTTAACCGTTTAATATCTTCCGGATTTTCTGCCAGCTCTTTTTCGAGTAGCTCGATCGAACGTTCCATCCTCACACCTACTTTTCGTCGTCAAACAGGCCAAGCTGCTCGCACGCGTAATAAATACCGTCGTCTTCAATGTTTTTCGTGATGAAGTCGGCTTTTTCTTTTAAGCTGTCCACTGCATTTCCCATCGCCACGCCAATATCCGCCATTTCAACTAGCTCGATATCGTTGGCACCGTCGCCAAAAAAGACATTTTTCGTTGGTAGCTCGCCCTTGTAAGCCTCGATCGTCTTCTGCAAGCCCGCTGCTTTTGAAGCGCCCGGCGGAATCACATCCGAACCACGATTTAACCACGGAACAAAGCGGACTTTCTCTTTGTATTTTTCCTCGTATTTTGGATAATCATCGGAAAAGAACCAAATTTGAAAAACAGGTTCTTTTTCAACAATAGAAGCATCAACTTCCGGATAAGTGAGATCAGAATGCGTAAACACATCGTGAATCCACTCGTCGATCCCGGTCACCGTACTGCGCGCAGCGGAGGAAAACCCTAGCTGGATCCCTTCGTTCGTAGCTTCGGCAACGAGTTCTCTAATGGTCACAGGATCAATTGGATTTTCATAAATCACTTCATCGTTTTTCGTCACGTATTGCCCGTTGTTTAAGATGAAAAAATCAAAGGGCTGATTTTTAATCGTTTCGTTGATTTCAAACGGTGCTCGCCCGGTGGCAACGGCTAATGTGTGACCGGCTTTTTTTAATTGATCAAGCGCCACGAGCGTCGAGTTGGGAATACGTCGTTCGTGGTTGATGTAGAGTGTTTCGTCAATATCAAAGATAATGAGGCATTTTTCCATATTTAGTAGCTCCTATTCCATAGGGTTTTGATAGCGAATTTCTGCAAATTCCATCATACTTGATCTGCTTGAAAAATGCAAGTCAAAAGTAGTGAAGCATTGGCTTATGCCATGCCATGAAAAGACCTAATGCAATATACTATAATGTAGTAATTAATGAGAGAGTATCTCCCAGAGATATTCTCAAAGTAAAGGAGAGGCTATATATGAGAAATTGTCAAAGATGCAGACCATGTGGGTGCGGTCAGAAGCCAGGTTGGAACCAAGGTGGAGGTTGTGGAAATGTGGAGACGATTGTAGAGCCGACGGTTCATTGCCGTTCTGAGATGCACCATCATAAGCGCGTGCGCCATATCGTACCGGTAGTGTTCCATCAGACGCATCACCATCATCGCCACCATGAGTATGAAATTCAGCGTCGTCATACGCAAGATCACAACCATCATGAGCACGGTCGTCGTAACGAAGACTGGTGCGCGGCTGCTGGCGGAGGCTGCGGCGGCGGACAAGGACACGGCGGACAAGGACACGGCGGAGGCGGCTGCGGCGGAGAAAGACCAACGCCAAGGTTTGAAAATGATTTCGAAGGCGGATTCGACAACCAAGAAACAGATTGCGGTTGCGTGATGTAAGTCATCTTTTAAACTAGACTTCTCTTTAGGGGGAGTCTTTTTCTTTTAAAATAAAGTGAGTTCGTGTATAATAGGTGAAGATAAATAGGTGGCAAGAGGAGAATCAGCATGGAGAAGTTAGAAAGATTACAAAAAGTAATAGCGGCTGCGGGTGTGGCTTCGCGGCGTAAGGCGGAGGAGTTAATCACGTCTGGGGTGGTGAAGGTCAATGGAAAAACGGTGAAGGAGCTTGGCACGAAGGTGTCGCCGCAGGATAAAATTGAGGTAAACGGAATTCCGGTACATAAAGAAAATCACGTTTATCTGTTGATGAATAAGCCGCGTGGGTGTGTGACGACGATGAAGGATGAGTTTGATCGTAAGACGGTGATGGATTTTATCGGCAAGGAGATTACTGAGCGGGTTTATCCGGTGGGGCGGTTAGATTATGACACAGCCGGGGTTTTGCTGTTGACTAACGATGGCGATTTCGCTAACAAGATGATGCATCCCCGGACGCACATTCCGAAGACGTATTTGGCTCGAGTGAAGGGGATTGCGACGAAGGGGTCGCTGAAGCCGCTTGTTAATGGGGTTAAGATTAAAGATTATGTGACGGCACCGGCCGCGTTTCATATCGTCAGCACGGACACAGAAAACGATTCGACGCTGGTGGAATTGACGATTCACGAAGGCCGTTATCATCAAGTGAAGCTGATGTTTGAGGCGGTGGGGCATCCTGTGAAGCGCTTGCGCCGTGACCGGTTTGCGTTTTTGGATGCGAATGGTGTGGAGCAGGGGAAGTTTAGGCATTTGGCGAAAAGTGAAGTGAAAGAATTGCTGCGAATTGCTGAAGAAGAAGCCAGTGAAAAGATGCCAATTCGTGTCATGAAGGGCATGCGCCAATACTAAGGCCAGTAGAAAGGGTTGCAGAGGATGATTTTTTAAAACATTTTTGTTAACCCGCTTGCATTGCTGGTCTATTTTGTGGTAAAATACTCGTTGGTTTGAAAAAATCAAAATAATTCACGTATATTGAGCGAGTGTTCGAGTGCCTTCGGGTGAGCACGGACGGTGATGTATGCGGAAGAAAAACAAAGGAGGAAATAACATGGCTGTTATTTCAATGAAGCAATTATTAGAAGCGGGTGTTCACTTCGGTCATCAGACACGTCGTTGGAACCCAAAAATGAAGAAGTACATTTATACTTCAAGAAACGGAATTTATATCATCGACCTGCAAAGAACGTCACGTATGATCGATGAAACTTACAAAAACATCCAGGAAGTTTCTAAGGACGGCGGAAAAGTATTGTTCGTTGGGACGAAGAAGCAAGCACAAGATGCGGTAAGAGAAGAAGCAACGCGCGGTGGACAGTACTGGGTAAACAAGCGTTGGTTAGGTGGAACGTTAACGAACTTCAACACGATCCAGAAGCGTATTAAGCGTATGGAAGAGATCGAGAAGATGGAAAACGACGGTGTGTTCGAAGTACTTCCTAAGAAAGAAGTGTTGGAATTACGTAAAGAATTTGAAAAGTTAAACAAATTCTTAGGCGGAATCCGCGATATGAAAGAATTGCCAGCGGCAATCTTCGTTGTTGACCCACGTAAAGAAAAAATCGCGATCGCTGAGGCACGTAAGTTACACATTCCAGTATTCGGAATCGTTGATACGAACTGTGACCCGGACGATGTGGATTACATTATTCCAGCAAACGACGATGCGATTCGTGCCGTACGTTTGATCGTTAGCAAAATGGTTGATGGCATTATTGAAGCTAATGAAGGTGCGGAAGTGGAAGCTGAAGAGGCTGAAGTAGCAGAATAATAAAATGAAATAAACAAATACCTTTTGTACAGGCGACTTGATTGCGCAAGTCAAAAGGTATTTTTATAAAAGAAAAGTGGCGCCGAGTGACGTGTGTTGCGAGGTGGAACTAAAGTAAATAAGGATGTGTATGAAAATGGCAGTAACAGCACAAATGGTAAAAGAATTACGCGAAAAAACAGGCGCAGGGATGATGGACTGTAAAAAAGCATTAGTTGAAACGGATGGCGATATGGAAAAAGCGATCGCGCATTTACGTGAAAAAGGAATGGCAAATGCTGCTAAGAAAGCGGATCGTGTTGCCGCTGAAGGGTTAACTGACATTTACGTAGATGGAAACTTTGCAACGGTGATTGAGATCAACTCTGAGACTGACTTTGTTGCTAAAAACGAGCAATTCGTGACATTAGTGGCAGACACAGCGAAGTTAATTAGCGATAACAAGCCAGCTGGTTTAGAAGCGGCTTTAGCTTTAACGACTGCAAGTGGTAAGGTATTATCAGAAGCGTTAATCGAAGCAACGGCTGTTATTGGTGAGAAAATTGAATTACGTCGTTTCCAAATCATTGAGAAAACAGATGCACAAGTATTTGGTGCTTACAAGCATGCTGGTAGCAGAATTGCGGTTGTCACTGTCGTTGAAAACGGATCAGAGCAAGTGGCGAAAGACATCGCGATGCACATTGCAGCGATGAAGCCAACGGTATTATCTTACACGGATTTAGATGTTTCGTTCATCGAAGAAGAAGTGGTGGCTTTACGTGCACGCATTGAAATTGAAAACGAAGACCGCAAGCGTACGGGTAAGACGTTATTACGTATTCCTGAGTTTGCTTCTAAGTTACAATTAACAGACGCTGTGATGGCTGAAGTTAGAACGCGTTTGGAAGCTGAGTTAAAAGAACAAGGTAAGCCTGAGCAAATCTGGGACAAAATCATTCCAGGTCAACTAGACAAGTTTATCAAAGATAACACTGAAGTGGATCAAACTTACGCATTATTATCACAAAGCTATATCATGGATGATAGCAAAACAGTTGAGAAGTATTTAGAAAGTATCTCTGCAACGATGAGTACGTTTGCGCGTATTGAAGTTGGTGAAGGTATTGAGAAAAAAGAAGTTGACTTTGCTGAAGAAGTAATGAGTCAAGTTCGTGGTTAATAGCGATGATAAGGACACAGATTTTTTGTGTCCTTTCATTCAAGTGTTTATGCCAAGTGATTGTGAAAAGTCGCTAACTCGTTGATTTTTTAAAAACAGCGACTTTCGCAATGACAATGACCGACCAAAAGATTCATTGGCAATTGCGAAATTGCTGTTAGGAAATAAATTTCCCTAGGCCCCTTGCTATTTCGTGGAAGTAGGGAAAAATTCCCCTATAGTCCTTGATATATTGTAAAAGTAGGGAAATTTCGCAATTACCTAAAAAGGTTCATCAATGGAGGAGTGAGTTTATGAAGTCAACTTATAATCGTATTATTTTAAAATTGAGCGGGGAAGCAATGGCAGGTGCGGATGGCTTTGGCATTGATGCTGAAAAAGTAGCACAGATTGCTGCTGAAATTAAAGAAGCTCATGCAACGGGTGTGGAAATTGCTATTATCGTTGGTGGTGGAAATATCTGGCGCGGTAAGACAGCTAGTGAAATGGGGATGGAACGTTCTAGTGCCGATTATATGGGCATGTTAGCAACGGTTATGAACGCTTTAGCACTTCAAAATGCTTTAGATGCTTGTGGTGTCGATTCACGTACGCAAACATCGATCCACATGAACCAAGTAGCTGAACCATATGTTCGTCGTCGCGCGATTCGCCATTTGGAAAAGAAACGCATCGTCATCTTTGGTGGTGGGACAGGGAATCCTTACTTCTCAACGGATACGACAGCGTCGCTACGTGCAGCAGAAATTAATGCGGATGCGATTTTAATGGCGAAAAACGGTGTAGACGGTGTTTATAACGACGACCCACGCACAAATCCAGAGGCAAAAAGATATGAAACGTTAACTTATTTAGAAATGTTAAACAAAGGTCTTCAAGTGATGGATTCAACAGCGGCATCGTTATGCATGGATAACGATATTGATTTAATGGTGTTTAATATGAACGAAGCGGGCAATATTAAAAAAGCCGTTGCCGGCGATAAGATTGGAACGATCGTAAGCGGTCGTTAGTATGAAATAAAGGATTGAGGAGGAAATAAAGATGTTTAATTTAGATGAAATTCAAGCAAGAATGGATAAGTCAATTGACTCTTACAAAAAGGAATTAGGAAAATTAAGAACAGGTCGTGCAAGTTCAGCATTAGTAGAAGGTATTACGATTGATTATTACGGAGCGCCGACACCGATTGATCAAACGTCACAGATTTCGGTACCAGAAGCAAAGCAGTTAGTGATCAAGCCTTACGATAAATCCATTTTAGGTGATATCGAACAAGCCATTAACGCAGCGAATATCGGGATTACGCCAAACAATGACGGAGAGCTTATTCGTCTAAATGTCCCAGCATTAACGGAAGAGACGCGTAAAGAGTTGGCTAAGAAAGTAAAAGGCTTAGCTGAAGACGCGAAAGTAGCGGTTCGTAACATCCGCCGCGATGCGAACGATTTGATCAAAAAAGCTGAGAAGGCGAATGAGATGACGGAAGACGACGTGAAAAGCTCTGAGGACGATGTTCAGAAGTTAACGGACGGGTTTGTTAAACAAATCGATACGCTTGGCTCTGAGAAAGAACAAGATATCTTAGCGATGTAATCACAACTATGTGGAAATGAGGATGAACTCAAATGAGTAAGTTCTCATTTTTTTATACGTCGTCGCATAGACTGAAATGATTAACAACGATAGGGTGGGGATGTGCGATGTTTTCTAAAATTAGAGTGTTGGCCATTGATGGTGGCGGAATTAGGGGAATCATCCCGGCTGGCGTGCTGGCGCACATTGAAAAGCTGTTGCGCGAGATCAGCAAAAACAAAGAGGCTCATATTAGCGATTACTTTGATTTGATTGCGGGGACGTCCACCGGTGGTATTTTAACGGCACTCCTTCTACACCCAGACAAGAAATATCGCGCCACTGATATGACGGCGCTTTACGTTAACCACGGTGAGGCGATTTTCACGCGCAACCTTGCGACTCGTACGGTGGATCGGCTGGGACTTTTTAACCCTTTATATCAGCACGAACCATTAGAGGGGTTATTACAAACGTATTTGGGCGATATCAAAATTAGCGAGCTGGTCCGTCCGGCACTGTTACCAACTTATAACATTGAAACGGGCGTGGCGACGTTTGTGAGCGGGCTTCGAGTGAACGAAAAACCGGAATACGATTGCAAGGTCCGCGATGTGCTACGTGCGACGACTGCGGCTCCAACTTATTTTGCGCCAACCCAAAAGCAGCGTGGGGCGTTTATTGATGGGGGGATGTTTGCGAATAACCCCGCCCTTTGTGCGTATGTGGAGGCGAGTAAATTTCCTTCGGGGCCAAGTAGTAAAGATATTATGTTGCTTTCACTTGGAACCGGGTCGATTAACCGATCTTATCCCTTCGATCAGGCGCGGAAATGGGGGCGGTTAAATTGGGTTCGGCCTGCGCTTGAGATTTACGCTTCGGCGGCTTCGCAAACCGTGAACCATCAGTTGGAAATGTTTTACGAAAACAAAGATCGTCGAGGCAATTATTTGCGGATTGAGCCTGATTTGAATGAGTTTGACGTTCATCCAGGAATGGATGTGGCGACGGCGGATAATATTGAGAAATTGCAGGTGGTTGGTAAGGCGATGTGCGAGAAATACGATCGGGCGTTGCGGGTATTTTTGGAGCAGGTGGTGCGGAGTAATGTGGTGTCTGGGCATGAGAGGTTGTATTGATATGTGATGCATATGTAATAGGGGGAATAGTAAAATGGAAAGAAATTTTAGTCGTGTGCGATTGGTCGTGATTCAGCCAGAGGAATCGGTGTATTTTGATAAGTATTACGAAGACGTTTTGATGGCGCTGGATAAGTTCAATTATTTTTGTAAGCTAGCAAAAGTGAATCACAATGAGGCGCCGAAATTTGTGTTTGATCGAGGGAATACATACCGCGAGATGAGTGTCTATTTTCCTGAAAATGAGGACAATTTGCGAAATAAGTCTGGATTTGTGCAAGTTTCGATGTATTTCGAAGTATAAACGAATCTTGTTCTTTTTAGAAAGAAAAGGCATTTTCTCCTTTAGAAAGTGTTTACAAAGGAGTTTAAGAATGTTATAATAGTGCCATAACAGATTTAAGGGAGTTGGTTGGCATGACAATAGTAACGAGAGCAGCAAATAATTTTACCATCACAGACGCAATTAGAGAGCACATCGAGCTAAAAGTAGGTTCTTTAGCAAAATTTTTACCGGCTAGTGATGATTTAGAAGCTCGTGTTAATATTAAAATTTACGATGTTATCCAAAAAGTGGAAGTTACCATTCCAGGAAAGCAATTTATCTTACGTGCAGAAGAAGAGCACACGGATTTATACGCAGCGGTAGACCTCGTTATTGATAAATTGGAACGTCAAATTCGTCGTCATAAAACAAAAGCAAATAAAAAAATTAAAGAAAGAGAAGGCATTGCCGAGTACTTTAGTAACCTAGAAAACGGTGATCGCGAAGTGGCAAACGAAGCGCCGTTTAAGTCGAAGGAAATTTTCTTGAAGCCGATGGACGTGGAAGAAGCGATTATGCAGCTTGATTTACTTGGGCACGATTTCTACGTGTACTTCGATATGGAACTTGACGCTGTGTGTGTCGTGTATCGTCGTAAAGATGGGCAGATTGGTGTGATTGAAACGAATCGCGAATAATAAGGGTGATCCGAATAAGCTAACTGATGCAATGGTTAGCTTATTTTTAATAGAAGGAGCGTTGTTATAACATGGAAATTATTAAAACATTAGCGCAATTTGAACAAACAACCGAAACAGGCAAGCACATCGTAGTGTTTTCGGCAGAGTGGTGCGGGGATTGTATCTTTATTAAACCTCATCTGCCAACGATTGAGGCGAATTTTCCTGCATGGCAATTTTCTTACGTTGATCGTGACGACCACCTCGCCCTGTGCAAAGATTTGGATATTTACGGTATCCCGTCGTTTCTGGCATTTGTGGATGGGGAGGTAGTGGGGCGCTTTGTGAGCAAAGATCGGAAGACGCCGCCTGAAATTGAGGCATTCATTAGAGATTTACAGTAAAGAAAAAGGGCATCTGAGCGATGTCCTTTTTATGAGCCAATGGCTTTGCACGATTTCCGAATGACGATTTCGGTATCAACAAACACCTTCGTTTTATCTTGGTGATGACTAATGTCACTAATCAATTTTTCCACGGCCAACGTTGCCAGCGAGTCCTTCCTGACGTGAATCGTTGTCAGCTCCGGTGTAATAACTTGAGACTCAAAAATATTATCAAACCCAACAACAGAAACATCTTCTGGAACCCTAATGCCAAGCTCTGTCAGTGATTTGATGACACTGATCGCCATGTAATCCGCTTCGCAAAACAAGGCAGTTGGCAGCTGGCCATTAAGGTTTTTAATCGCATGAGTGAACACCGATTGTTCAACTAAAACGGTAGGGGAGATAGAGAAATAGTGTTCATCTGCGATCTCTAAATCTGATTCTGACATGGCTTGCAAGAAGCCTTTTTTTCTCATATCAAAGTTGTAAATTCTGGCATCGGATGCGACATAGCCAATGCTTTGATGGCCGAGATCAGTGATAAACTTTCCGGCTTGATAAGCGCCGTAGACGTTGTTGATCGAAACGAAATTAACTTCTAACGTTTCAAAGCATGTGTCTAATACAACGAGGTTGGGTTGCATCGTCGCGATCAGTTTAATTTGTTCTGCGTTTAAATTGGTTCCTAGTAGTAAAATACCAGCGGACTTTTGGTTTTTTTCTAGCTGTGTGATCTCTTCCTCGAGGTTTGTACTATTGACGGTTGAAACGATGAGCGAAAACCCGTTAGAAGAAATCTGCTTATTAATATCACCGATTAACTCCGTAAAAAAGGGCAAGGATTCGTATTGCTCGGTAACGATGTGCCCGTTTGTACAAGCGACCAGTCTTAACAATTTGGAATGGTCGGCTTCGGTTTTGATAACGGAGCGTGTCATGTACCCGTGTTCGGATGCGATTTTTAAAATTTTATCGCGCGTTTCGGCGCTGACGCCTTTTTTCCCGTTTAGCGCTAATGAAACGGCTGATTTTGAGACGTTTGCTAACCTAGCGATATCATCTATTTTCATAACAACTCTCTCCTATAACCTTAAGATTTCCTTCTATTATAACACATTTCTCTAAAAAATAAACCCCCTCCACTAAACTATTTTAGTTAAACGCTAAACGATTTTGATGTTAAAAATCATTGACGTGCGAAAAAGAGTGTGTTATGATAAACGGGAACAAAACCTATCATGTGCTTTATTAAAACCGTATAAATGCCTTTTATCAAGGTGTTTGGGCGGTTTTTTAATGTTATCTAAGAATAATGCAACTAAACAAAACATAAAATTTATTATCATAAAACTAAAAAAGTTTATCAAAAGTACTTGACCAACGCTAATTGCTGTGGTAATATTAACGCAACAAATGAAAGAAAATGTTTACAAATGACGATTCATCGGATTCGTTTAGTGATTTGCTAAACAAATTTTATTTAAGACCAGGAGGATGTAGAAGATGAAAAAGTTTAAACTCGCTTATGCACCAACACGACGCTTCGTATTTAGTAAGGAAGACGCATTGAAGTACAAAGTATTGATCAAGGAAAAGATGGAAAGTTTTGATCTCGATATCGACATCATTGATTTGGAAGGTATCAACGAGGAAGGGTTGTTACACGAACGTCACGAAGAAGCTGAAATCATTAGACGCTTTAAAGATGCGGAAGTGGATGCGTTGTTTGTTCCGCACTGTAACTTTGGAACGGAGGACATTGTTGCTCGGGTTGCGAAGGCGCTGGATAAGCCGGTGCTATTATGGGGACCACGAGATGAGGCACCTCTGGCAGATGGGATGCGACTTCGCGATACGCAATGCGGGTTATTCGCCACTGGGAAAGTGTTGCGACGCTTCGGTGTGACATTTACGTACATCACCAATTGTCGGGTTGACGATCCAGTTTTTGAACGTGGATTTAAAAACTTTATTGCAGCTGCCAATGTCGTGAAGCATTTTAGAGACTTGCGTATTTTACAAATTTCCACACGACCGTCAGATTTCTGGTCAGTGATTTGTAACGAAGGGGAGTTGTTAGAAAAGTTTGGGATTCAAATCCACCCGATTAGTTTGGAAGATTTAAGAAAATCGGTTGTACGGATTGAAAAAATGGGTGGGGACGTGCTTGCGGATGAAATCAAGTTGATGAAAGAAGCGGTTGACTGGGACGGGTTGCCAGATGAGTCGATCACTAAGATGGCCGCACTGAAAATTGCGATTAGACGAATGGTGGAGCAGACCAGAAGTAACGCGGTGGCGATTCAATGTTGGTCAGCGCTGCAAAGCATTACCGGCATTATGCCGTGCTTTGTGAACGGGTTATTAACGGATGAGCAAATTCCGACGACGTGTGAAACGGACATTCACGGTGCGATCACGTCGATTATGGTACAAGCGGCGACGATGAATCAGAAGCCGACGTTCTTTGCTGATATTACGGTGCGTCACCCGGAAAATCCAAACGGTGAATTGCTGTTCCATTGCGGAAATTTCCCGTTATCAATGAAGGTTGAAGACAAGCCTAAACTACAGCGTCACTGGTTATTCGAGGATGAAGCCCCAGGCGCTCTTGAGGGAGAAGTCGCGGGTGGCGACATGACGATCGCAAGATTTGACGGTGATCACGGCGAGTACTCGATTTTCTTGGGGAAAGCGAAAGGCATCGAAGGGCCGTATACAAGAGGCTCTTACGTGTGGGTGGAAGTGAACGACTGGCCGCTATGGGAAGAGAAGCTAGTCAAAGGGCCTTATATTCACCATTCAACGGGGATCCACGAAGACGTGATCCCAGCGCTATACGAAGCGTGCCAGTATATTCCGGGATTAACGCCAGATCCAGTCGATCCAACCGAAGCGGAAATCCAGGCGTGGCTACGCGGCAGTGATTTGAATAAGTAGCGTAGGGTGATTTTCCTAGGGACACCCCTATTTCAAAGATAGTAGGTAAAAATTTCCCTATCGCCCCCCTTATTTCATTGGTAATAGGGAACCATTTCCCTATCACCCCCCTTATTTCGCTGGTAATAGGGAACCATTTCCCTAGACGACCTCCTATTTCGTGTAAATAGGGAATCAGCACGAATGAAATCAAATAAAAAGGAGAACGCAGATGAACGAGAACACGCGTTTAGAAAGAAAAGCAACTGAAATTCGCATAGCAGTACTGAAAATGATTCACGAAGCGAAAGCGGGGCACATCGGTGGGTCGTTCTCAAGCATTGACATCCTCACCGCGCTATACCACAACGTCCTAAACATCGATCCGCAAAACCCAACTGACGATGCCCGTGACCGTTTTATCCTGAGCAAAGGGCATATCGCTGAGGCATTATGGGCTGTCCTAGCTGATCGTGGCTTCATAAAAAAAGAAGAGCTAAAGACCTTCTGCGGGTTTGGCACGCGGTTGATCGCGCATCCCAATAATAAAGTTGCCGGGGTGGAAATGAACACCGGGTCGTTGGGTCAAGGCTTATCAGTGGCTGTGGGCATGGCGCTTGCGGCAAAAATGGACGGCAAGGCTTACCGAACCTTTACTTTAATGGGCGACGGCGAGCAAGCCGAAGGGTCCGTCTGGGAAGCGGCAATGTCAGCGGCCCATTACAAGCTGGACAACTTAGTGGCCATCATCGATCGCAACCGCCTCCAAATTAGCGGAACAACAGAAGATGTGATGACCCTAGAACCCCTCCCATCAAAATGGACAAGTTTTGGTTGGCACGTGGTGGAAGTGGATGGCCACAACATGAATCAGTTAATCGAAGCTTTATCTACCAATCGAAGGGGAAGCGGGAAACCAACGCTGATCATGGCGAATACGATCAAAACAAAGGGGATCCCAGCGGGCGAAAACAACCCGGCTTGGCATCACCACGTACCAAGCGATGCACAGTATAAAGCAGCCTTAAATGAACTGGAGGCGAAACTAACATGACACACACCGCATTAGAACGAACAAAACCAAACAAGATCGCCAATCGGCAAGTCATCAGCGATACGTTGCTCGAACATGGCAAAACGAACGCAGACATTCTCGTCCTAACGAGTGATTCGCGCGGCTCGGCTTCCATGGTGAAATTTGCCGAAGAGCTTCCGGATCAACTTGTTGAAATCGGGATTGCCGAACAAAATTTAGTGGGCGTGGCCGCCGGGCTGGCACACTCAGGAAAAATTCCGTTCGTTGCTTCCCCGGCTTGCTTCTTAAGCATGCGAAGCATCGAGCAGATCAAAGTCAGCGTTGCTTATTCACAGACAAACGTGAAACTGATCGGGATTAGCGGTGGCATTAGCTACGGAGCGCTTGGGATGAGCCATCACTCGGTACAAGATTTAGCGGTGACACGCGCGATTCCCGGGCTTGACGTGATGCTACCGGCTGACCGTCACGAAGCGAAAAAGATGGTCGAAGCTTTAATCGATTACCCGCGTCCGATCTATCTAAGAGTCGGGCGAAACCCGGTAGAAGATTGTTATTTAAGCGAAGATTACGAATTTGAAATAGGAAAAGCAGTGACGATGCACGAAGGCACGGACTTAACGCTGATCGCAACCGGCGAAACGGTGCGTGTGGCGCTCGACTCGGCACAACAGCTTAAGCAGGAGGGTATCCAAGCACGTGTGTTGAATTTCCATACGATTAAGCCGTTAGACACTGAAGCGATTGCAAAAGCGGCGAAAGAGACTGGCTGTGTTATCACATTGGAAGAGCATAGTATTCACGGTGGTTTGGGCGCTGCGGTGGCGGAAGTCGTGGTGCAACAACATCCAGTTCCGATGAAGATCTTAGGGATACCGGATGAGCCTGCTGTGGCGGGGAAGTCGGCTGAGGTGTTTGAGCACTATGGGTTAAGTGTGAAGCAAGTCGTTAAGGTTGCACATGAGCTTCTTACAAAGTAGAGGTGGCTGGCGATGACAAAATATATCGTGGCAATTGATCAGAGTACGTCGGGGACGAAGGCGTTGTTGGTAGATGAGCAGGCGCAGGTTGTGATGAAGAAGACGAAGGCGCACGAGCAGTATTACCCGCAACCGGGCTGGGTGGCGCACGATCCGACGGAAATTTATGAGAATGTGAAAGAGCTGTTAAACGAGGTTGTCAACCGTGAGGTGTTAGCAGAAAAGCAAGTGGTTGGCTTGGCGATGACGAATCAGCGCGAGACGGTGCTAGTTTGGGACAAAACAACCGGTGAGCCGATTCATCACGCGATTGTGTGGCAATGTCGGCGAACAGCAACACTCTGCGACGCGTTGAAACAGCAGGGTTATGAAGAGAAGATTTTCGAGAAGACGGGGCTCACGGTGGACCCGTATTTCTCAGCGACGAAAGTGAAATGGATCTTGGAGCAGGTTCCGGGTGCGCTAGAAAAAGCTAGGAGCGGACAGTTACTACTTGGCACGATCGATAGCTGGTTGATTTGGAAATTAACGGACGGTGCGGTGCATGCGACGGACGTGACGAATGCTAGTCGGACGTCGCTGTACAACATTAACACGCTAGGCTGGGACGAGGAAATCCTTGATATTATGGGGATCCCGAAGTCGATGCTCCCCGAGGTGAAAAGTTGTAACGCGCTTTTCGGGCACATTGCCGACGAGGAAATCCATGCAAAAGGCCTACCAATCTCAGGTGTGATTGGCGATTCGCAAGCGGCTTTGTTCGGGCAGAAGTGCTTTGAACCGGGCATGGCGAAAGCGACTTACGGCACGGGGACGTCGGTCCTGATGCAAACGGGCGAGTTGGTGCGAGGCGGCAACGGGTTAGTGACATCCGTGGCGTGGGGGATTGACGGGAAGGTCAGCTACGCGCTAGAAGGGATCATCCACTCAACGGGCGATACGATGAATTGGTTGATTGACCAACTGGAATTATTCGGTGATGTCGGCGAACTAGAACCACTAGCGGCAAAGCTACCCGATAATGAGGGCGTTTATTTAATACCAGCCTTTGTTGGTTTAGGGGCACCGTACTGGGATCCGCATGCGCGGGCTGCCATTGTTGGATTGACCCGAAGTAGCGGGAAAGCCCATATCGCTCGAGCGGCCCTTGAAAGCACGGCTTACCAAGTGAAAGATGCGGTGACGTTGATTGCACAGGAATCCGGCATCACCGTGAAAGCGCTACGCACAGATGGCGGTGCGACAAAGAATCGCTTCTTGATGCAATTCCAAGCGGATATGCTCGGGGCGGATGTCCGAACGTCCGATTTAGCAGAGCTATCCGCGATGGGCTCGGTGTACTTGGCGGGTCTGGGCTTTGGCGTGTGGGAGTCGCTGGATAGGATTCGCACCTTGAACGAGGACTCGCAGGTTTACTCGGCACAGCTTGCCGAGGATTTAAGAGATAGCTGGTACGAGGGTTGGCAAAAAGCAGTTAATGGTATTATCAGCAGTCAAAAATAATTAGGCAGCTGTGAAAAAATATAGGAGGACTCACTATAACGTGCAGAATATAAGCTTCTATAGTGAGTTTTGCGGGTGTTTGCTGCTATAATTCACTATAAGTATCGAAATATAAGCTTCTATAGTGAGTTTTGCGGGTGTTTGCTGCTATAATTCACTATAAGTATCGAAATATAAGCTTCTATAGTGAGTTTTGCGGGTGTTTGCTGCTATAATTCA
>WRAJ01000020.1 GCA_009780245.1 Turicibacter sp. | reverse complement strand
TCCGGATTCAGTTTCAAACTTTCTTCCCACTGCAGCGAACGGAGGTTTGTTTCATTGGCAAATAGCGATTCTGCGTTTTCAACAATTTTATGCGGAAAATCAGCCAAGATTTCCCGACAAAGCTGAACCGTTGCATCGGTGCTCGCATCGTCAATAATCAAAATAAAATCAACGTATTTCTGCGCCGAGACCAAAACCGTTTCTAAAAAGCGGTGCTCCTCATTTTTAACAACCAGCGATAACAACAGATTAATTTTTTTCATCAACATCAACCTCTTTTGCACCAAACCCTTGTTTTGCAAAATAGTCCGCATTATACAAAACGGCACTCGCATTCGGCTTATAATGAGCCGCCAACAAATGATAATGATAAGACCGCTCCAATTCGCCAACCTGTCCATAACAAGCACATAACTCAATCGCCGGAATGTAATCCCAATAATCGTTAAGGACAAAACCTTTTGAATTTTTGACCAATTTTAATGCTAAATCAAACCAGAAAATCGCCTTTTGATAATCGTGAAGCGTTTTAAAATAATAACCAATTTGGCAACAAACCTCCGCTCGTGGGGTCGCATATTCAAAACTCTTAAATAAAATTGGCAAAATTTTATCACGTTGCGATAAGGCTTCGTAACAGCGACTCAAACTAAAACAACTCGCAATATTATCCTCAAACCAGCCCAAACCATCGTCTAAAAACCGATTAAAATAAACGACCGCTTCCTCATGGATGCCATGATCCATCAATTCACGAGCAAAATAATACGTCTCACGTGGTGATAATTCTTTTCCCGTGGCAACAAGCTTACGATATATTTGTAGATTTCGGTCGCCAGAAGAGCCGACTTTTTTATGCGAGATCGCAATTTCCTCATGTAAAATAGTACCCGCCATCAAAATATATTCATGAATCGCATCGTTCCACTGAAAATTTCGCTCACGTTTAAAGAGTCGTTCCCTAGTGGATGTTAGGACTGGCTTACCATCCAAATCGAAATGCGTATGATACCTAAACGTCACCACATCGACACTAGCATCTAATGTTTTTTTAAGCGCAACAAATTTCTCCAGTTCGGTGGGTTCCATCACATCATCGGCATCAAGCCACATTTGATAATCCATCGTCGCCTTCGAAAAAGCAAAATTTCTGGCTTTCGCAAAATGGTTGACCCATTCAAAATCATAAACTTTATCTGTAAATTCCTTCGCAATTGCCTTCGTTTTATCGGTTGAACCCGTATCGACAATGATAATCTCATCAACCGCATCTTTAACAGACGCTAGACAGCGAGCGAGGACAGCTTCCTCATTTTTAACAATCATGCACAAACTAACAGTAATCATTTTGGTAACCCCATTTTTATTTAATTTTCACTCTTATTATGATATGCGACCAGCCACAAAGCGGGACTTCTCTCCGAAAAAACGCCGAAGAAAATTCTTCGACGCTCGGGTTAATTTGTATTTATGATTAAGAAATCGCAATCCCGGCACTAATCGAACCTGTCACAGTGCTTGCTGCTGATAAAACTGACGAATCAACGGCACTAGCGACCAGTAATACTTGTGTCCCTGCTGTAATTGGCACGTTTGCTGAAGCAACACCCGATAGGACTTGACCGATTGAAAGGAGCGTCATTGAAGGTGTTAAGGTAACCGCAGCACCTGTTAAGGTGAATGTTGTGCTATTTGCTGGCGCAGTGTAGATTTGTGCGCGAACACTTACTGATCCGAGGGTTGCAAAAAGACCAGCAGTTACTGTAAATATTGCTGAGATGGAAGTGATAACGCCATCACGGGGAGCAGAAAAGGCATAATCTAATAATCCCGCACCTGCTAGATTAATTGTGCTTCCAATAATGCTTATCCCTGGGGCGGCCGTTCCAAATCCAACAAATGAGTTAGCTCCTGCCAGACCACCAATTACAGTGGCAAGGGCAACCGGTGTAACACCTGAAGCATAAGGAATAATTGCCGCTGGACCTGATGGACCAGTTGGTCCTGTAATCCCCGTTGTACCAGTTGGTCCGGCTGCAGGACCAGTTGGACCCATTGGACCAGTGGCACCTGTATCACCTGTCGGTCCTGTTGGTCCACCAGCTGGACCCGTCTCACCCGTTGGACCAGTCACACTCGAAGATACAAGGGTATAATCTGGAGAGCTATCTGGCGTGCCAGATGGATTAGCCACGTTTGGTGTATAAAGTTGACCGTTATAGCTGATTAACTGACCCGGGGTGTACGTTGAAGACTGCGTCGGATCAAATGTTGTTACAGCAGCAATCCCGGTTGCTCCCGTCGAACCAGTGATGCCAATGCCAGTTGCACCCGTTGGACCAGTCACACTCGAAGATGCAAGGGTATAATCTGGAGAGCTACCTGGCGTGCCAGTTGGATTAGCCACATTCGGTGTATAAAGTTGACCGTTATAGCTGATTAACTGACCGGGGACATATGTCGAAGACTGCGTTGGATCAAATGTTGTTACAGCAGCAATCCCAGTTGCTCCCGTCGAACCAGTGATGCCAATGCCTGTCGCACCCGTTGGACCAGAGGCACCAGTATCACCTGTCGTGCCAGTTATTCCAATCCCGGTTGCTCCCGTTGCACCAGCAATGCCAATCCCAGTCGCACCCGTTGAGCCAGTTAAGCCAGTTGTTCCACCTGATACAAGAGTATAATCTGGAGAGCTGCCTGGTGTGCCAGATGGATTAGCCACATTTGGCGTGTAAAGTTGACCGTTATAGTTGATTAATTGACCCGGGGTGTACGTTGAAGACTGTGTTGGATCGAATGATGTTACACTTGAACCAGTTGCATTGATATTAACAACTGCTGATCCTGGTTCGACTGTAATGTCTAGGAGATTCGGGGTCTTTGTTGTGAAAATCAGATCATCTCCGACATTCATGATGGCACTCCCTGTTGCACCAGTCGCACCAATAACGTCAAATAAGTATGTCCCATGAGTAGCACTTGCTGTTGCCGCTGTATAATCGGGTGAGCTACCTGGTGTTCCTGTTGGGTTGTTTGTGTTAACTGTGTAGAGTTGACCGTTATAATTAATCAGTTGGTCAGGTTGATAGCCCGATGCCGCTGCTGGGTCAAACGGAGTGACCATCGCTGGTGACGGGGCTACTATCGCTGTATAATCTGGGGAACTACCTGGAGTCCCCGTTGGATTCGGCGCGTTAACCGTATAGACTTTACCGTTATAGTAAACCAGCTGTCCCGGTTGATAATTAGGCGCCGCACTTGGATTAAAAATTGTTACGGATGAACCACTAGTTACAGGGGTATAATCTGGGGAAGTATCTGGAATGCCCGTCGGATTATTTTTGTTAACCATGTAGAGTTGACCGTTATAATCGATTAGTTCTCCAGCTAGATGTCCCGCTACTGCTGCTGGGTCAAAGATGGTTGCCGATGTTATTCCAGCAATCGGGGTGTAGTCTGGCGAAGTCCCGGGTGTTCCCGTTGGATTATTAACGTTAACCATGTATAATTGACTATTATAATAGACAATTTGGCCGACTTGATAACCAGGTGTTGCCGCTGGGTTAAAGATTACGACCGATGGTCCATTAGCTAATAACGTGTAATCTAGGGAACTTCCAGGGGTTCCCGTGGGGCTATTAACATTAACAATATATAATTGACCATTATAGTCGATTAACTGTCCTGCCAAATAGCCAGTTGCTAACGTGGGATCAAACTGCAATACTCTGCCACTTTCTCCCTTTGGACCTTGTGAACCTTTTGGACCTTTTGGTCCGGGGCAACCTCTTGGACCTGGACATCCTTGTGATCCTCGTGGACCAGGTGGACCTTGACAACATCTTGGACAAGGTCTTGGGTGTGGCTGACAAGGCCTTGAACGAGAGCAACAGCATGAATGATTGGTTGGTTTAAAGCTGTCATTTCCGAAATTGTAAATTTCTACGTTGAACTCATCAAAATTCATTAGTAATTCTCCTTTGCATGGGTTTTTCAAATTGATTATGCAATTTTTGCTAGTGATAACGCCAGTGATGGCGTCGTTGTTCCACCGGTTGAAGGGGATAATGTTACACTTGGACTGATTAAATTCAATGATAACACATCGCCAGCGTTTAATGTCATGACGGTTGTAACACTACTTGCACCGCCGTCGGTTGTTCCAAACGCCGAATAGAAAGTACCAGCAGTATTTCCGTTTATTAAAATACTATAAGCTGATCCAGTTCCTGTTGCTGACTGAACGAAGCCAGTTACAATATAAGCTCCCGCTTCATTGACTGTGACCTCACCGCCACTTAATGTAAATTGACCAGCAACATTTGGATCTGTTTGTTGTGCTAATGGCAGTAAAACAGGTGTTGTCGTGCTGCCACCTGAGTAGGCACTATTTGAAAAGCTAATGAAAGAGCTTCCGACAAGTGCAGGTTCGATTGCATCAATATTTACGACCGCTGAACCGGTGGCCGTTGAAATGGTTAGCAAATCCGGTGTTGTCGTAGTGAAAATTAATTGATCGCCAACATAGACTGGGGCTGCGACACCAGTTGGACCGCTGACCGTGAATAATGGTGTCGTAGTGTCGAAAATTCCGGTTGCGCCCGTTGGGCCTGTGTCGCCAGTTAAACCAGTTGCTCCCGTTGAGCCTGTATCGCCAGTTAAACCGGTTGCTCCTGTTGGGCCTGTATCGCCAGTTAAACCGGTTGCGCCCGTTGGGCCTGTATCGCCAGTTAAACCAGTTATTCCAGTTGGACCGGTGTCTCCGGTTAAGCCAGTTGCGCCCGTTGGGCCTGTGTCTCCGGTCAAGCCAGTCGCCCCCGTTGGACCCGTGTCTCCGGTTAAGCCAGTCGCTCCCGTTGGGCCTGTGTCTCCGGTTAAGCCAGTCGCTCCCGTTGGGCCTGTGTCTCCGGTTAAGCCAGTCGCTCCCGTTGGACCCGTGTCACCTGTTAAGGCGGTCGCTCCGGTTGAGCCAGTTACACCCTGG
Source organism: Turicibacter sp. (assembly GCA_009780245.1). Lineage (GTDB taxonomy): Bacteria > Bacillota_I > Bacilli_A > MOL361 > Turicibacteraceae > WRKJ01. Next base: position 33,129 of record WRAJ01000020.1, on the reverse strand, counting down.
ATTCCTTGAATTCCTTGTGGTCCCGTTGCACCCGTGTCACCGATAATCGACACTGCTACATAATCTGGTGAACTTCCTGGTATTCCAGATGGGTTATCAACAGTTGCTTTGAAAATCTGCCCGTTATAGTCAATTAATTGACCTGCAGTATAATTCTGGGCTTCGATAATATCAAATGCTAACATGATTGTCACGCCATTTACTCCAGTCGCCCCGGTTACGCCAGTCACACCAATTACACCTTGATGCCCCATCGGTCCTCTTGGACCTGGACATCCTTGCGGTCCTCGTGGTCCTTGTGGTCCTGGTGGTCCTTGACAACAACGTGGACAAGATCGTGGCGGATGTGTTTTTGATGGGCAAGGCCTCGGGCGTGGTTGGCAGCGGCTACACCGACAGTTTCCTTCCGTTATATTTACTTCATCATCAAAAATAAATGGCCAATTATCGTTGAAATTCATGATCATTCTCCTCTTTAAATTAAATTGGGTTAGCAATAATTTGTTTTACTAAAGTTGCCGACCATTCTAGCATATTCAAATTTAAAACGGTTCGCCTGTGTGTTCGTTCTGTTATTCGGTTTTGGTAAAAGAAATTACTAGGTTGCCTGATGTAAGTCGTCATGCTCAAGGGATTCAAATGCCAATTGACTTTTCAAACACTGCCTAGCTGTTCTTCTCTTTACATACTATTCAAAACCTAATAAAACGGGTGTTCCTTCGCCGTCAAGATAGAGAGGCTTCCACCCCCTCATGAAAAAATTAGTTAGGCAATTACGAAAAGAAAAGTAGCGCCCCTAATTGCTGAATTTCGCAATCTAGGGGCGCTAAGAAATCAAGTTGGCCTGAAAAAGAACTACAGGAATGTTAATTTTAAATATTTACGTCACACAAGCAAATTTATTCATCACTAAACTCACGATCATCCGGAACAAACTTAAAGATAATCGCAGCTGCAACAAATAACACAACAATTACCGCAATCCCTAAATGAGGCTGACCCGTCACTAATGCCACAAACCCGAACATCGTCGTCCCGATAATCGAAGCAAAGCGACCAAAAATGTTGTAGATCCCAAAATACTCGTTTGATTTTTCTTTCGGGATGATCTTACCAAAATAAGAGCGGCTGAGCGCCTGAATACCTCCTTGCGCGGTCCCCACTAAAATGGCAAGAATCCAGAATAGCACGGTTACAAAATCCTCACCACGTGCAGGGTTCATAAATAAACCGATCATACAAATCACACAGTACGTGGCAATCCCGAAGTAAATCACATTTTTCGCCCCGAACTTTTCCGCCATCTTCCCGTACAAAATCGCAAACGGAAATGCAACAAACTGTACAACGAGCAAGACCGCAAGGAGCATGATTTGATCAATGCCAATATCATCCCCGAACGCGACTGCCATTCTAATGATCGAACCGACCCCGTCACTATATAAGAAGAAGGCGATTAAAAACAACACGATGCGTTTATCCTGCCAAATGTCTTTTAGGGTTGTCCACACGCGTTCAAAGCTTTTACGGATGTATTTTTCTTCTTGTTCAATGCCAATGTGTTGTTTAACGTTTTTGAACATTGGGATGCTGAATACTAACCACCACACAGCGGTGATGGCAAAAGAGATCTGATACGCACGGACGATCGGCCAATCGAGGACGTCCATCATAACCAGGACAAGTACGATGATACTTAGAATAAACCCGACTGCCCCACCGATATACCCCATACCAAAACCAAGGCTTGAAACGCGATCCATGTTCTTCTTCTCTGAGACATCTGGTAAAAAGGCGTCGTATATTTTGTTACACGCGTTGAAGCCAATGCCGGAGATCACGAACACGATGAGCAGCAACCACCACATCGTATAAGGAACGATCGCTAAGGCTGCTGTTGATGCAATGCCTAAAAAGGTGAAGAAGTTAAACAAGAACTTCTTTTTGCCGTGGTAGCCTGAAAGCGTTCCAAGCACCGGTGCCATAAACCCTGCTACAAGTGTCACAAACCCACTTGCAAAGCCCCAATAAGCCAAAGCATTGTCTGAGCCGGATGCCTCCGCTGCATAAGCAAAATACATGCTCATGACGACCGTTAACACCGTCATTGTATAGGCTGAATCCGCCCAGTCAAACATAATCCAACTTTTTTCTTCTTTTGATAACCCTTTAAACATAACTCTTATCTCCTACTAATACATTGTTAATTTTTAAGCCTTATTAGTATACCATGTTTCTTGTCGTTAAGTCTAATAAAAGTGAACGATGAGTTCGAAATTTTACTCAAATTTTACTCCGTATCGCTTCAAATAAAAAATCAGGTTGAGAATCCGAGGACGCTTAACCTGATTTTAAGTGTTTTTATACTAATTCATTTTAGGGTAATTCAACCAATCTTACGACTTCAAAGCCAACAAATACGACAACAAACTTCTTAAAGTTGTCTCGTTCTGCCAATCGTTTATCTTTCATATATCGCTGAATTTGATCCGTCCCCTCTGTAAGCTCTGCTTCTATTTTTGCTTCAGTTGCATCACCCTTTTTAATGTATTTTAATTCGATAATAGCTTCATAATTAGCGGTGCTGTTTGGTGATTTGAAAACCAAAACATCGCTAAATCCTTGTAACGCTGGTAGTTCATCGTACACAACATATTGATCACTATAGTTTAAAATCATCAAGTAAATCAACTTGATATCTTTTTCACTAAAATTTCTCGCATTTCGTTGCGATAGGTGCATTAAAAACTCACTAACTAAATTTGTTAAAGTCGTTATGTTGCCTTTTCTTCCTAATTCAATAATAGCTTTTCGTTGAGCTGAAATATCAAACGTGTAATTTGATTGTTTTTGAATGAGGTTACTTAAATACTATAGATAAATGCTTTCAATGATTTTGTTAGGTATTTCGAATTGCATTTCCATATCAAATCCCTTAATTGTTAGCATACCAATATTGAATAACAGTGTGATTAAGTCATCGTGATCAAATTTTGCATCAATATTAATGAATGGTTGCAGTGTGCCACCTATTTGCTTGTTAGTAATAATCTCCTCAATAATTTGATAATTCTGTTCACTATTTTTTAACTCAACAATGTTTTGGATTGTTGTACCAGTTTGGTTTAAATTTGGGTCAATTAAGCTCCTAGGAATATCTTTCCTCGGCAAATATTTTTGCAAGAAATACATGATCAAGGTTGAGTTAAACACTTTACTTTCACTAGTTTCTGAAAATAAATAACCATTATAATTCTCACGGAAAATACCGTAAACATCTTCTTGCTCTTTTTCTGTTAACGCTACTGGTGGTGCTGCTTTCCCAGGATTAACGACGTACGATAACTTCAACAAATCTTTCACTTCATCAGTAGTAAAGCCCATCATATCAGCGAAGCTTGCTTCCGTGGTAATTTTTGTCGCTATATTAAAACCACTCGTCATGCTATCAAGGGTCACTGACATCACACCAGTAACGAATAATCGCCCTACTAAGCCTGCTCCTGCACTTCGCTTAATAACTTCGTAAAAAGAGCGCACAAAGCCACCACGTGTTAGGATAGCTAAAAATTCTTCACCATCGCCGCTTAAAAGTGAGTTGGTAAAGTGATCGTACTCATCAATCATGATGTAAATTTGTTCTTTTAATGCTAGTGCATGAAACCCCTTGAGTAGGGAATCCAAAACACTTGCAGGTGAACTTACATTATTCAATGTGATAGCTAGTTTATAACGGTCAATAAACATCTCGACATCCATTTTAACACGTCGCAAAAAACCTTGCTCTAAATTTTCACTTGCTGTGTTCTGTATCCCAGAAAAATCAAACCTCAAAACATAATAATTATTTTGATTTTCAGTTGGGTTTTCATGGATATATAAGCCACTAAATAAGGTATCAAATTTATCTGCCGAATTAACATCGTAATAGTTGTCCAACATGTCGACAAATAAACTTTTACCAAAGCGACGAGGACGTAGGTGAATGACGTAATACAACATTTCAAGTGACTCAATAAAATGTGTTTTATCCACATACAAAAAGTTCTTTGTTCTGAGTCTTTCAAAATTACTTTCTCCGTAAGGAATTTTAAACATAGCCATAGCCTCACTTTTAGATTTTTAGTTTAAGGATACCTCTAAGTCACAGCAACGTATGAAAATTACGATTGTTCATATAATTTGATTTCACAATCTTTTCGATAGAATGCGATCCCGTATTTAATGATATTTTTGATTAACAAAGTTTTATCCACATAATAATAATTATTCTCAATCATATCATCAAAAAATTCAACACCGATTGGGAGTGGCTTAAGTTTTACATCTGTCATAGGTTTCACCACTTTCTGAAACGTTCTCATTACTCCTTATATTATATCCTATTTTGTGTGATTTTTCTACTGTGAATGATATTGATTTAGATTGGATGTTTTAATCATCAAAAAAATCAGGTTTAGAATCCGAGGACTCTTAACCTGATTTTAAGTGTTTTAACACATTTTAGTCTGCGAAGTATATGTCACCCCAATAGTGCCCTTGGTGAGGCATAATAACAAAGTTACGTACGTTTGTTAACATTGGTACGAATAAGTTATTGTTACTTAACATAACGAATGGTGCAGCTTCGTATAAGTATTCTTGGATTTCAGCGTATAAAGAAATTCTTTCTGCTTCATCAACTGACACACGTGCACTTTCAAGTAGAGCGTCTAAGTAATCACTTGCCATACGAACACGGTTAGAAGCTGGGTGATAAGCAGAGTGGAATAATGGGAATAATGCATAGTCAGCATCACCTGTTACAACGCCCCATCCGCCCATAAATGCATCGAAATCACTAGCATCTAATGTCGCAAGGTAAGCAGCCCACTCAACGGTAATGATGGTAACATCAATACCAATTGCACCTAGTTGATGTTGAATGATTTCTGCCGACGCTGCACGCGCAACGTTTCCTTGGTTGGTCATGATTTCGAATGTAAACCCTTCAACGCCTGCTTCGTCCATTAATTCTTGTGCACGGTCAATGTTCTGCGTACGTAATGAGATACCAGGGTGATATCCGAAAACGTTCGATGGAATAAACGATGAAATTGGGTTAGCCGTTCCTTCAGTAGCAACGTCTACGATTGTTGCAATATCTAATGCATAGTTGATTGCTTGACGAACCTCAGGAATACCTAAGTATGGGTGGTCAAAGTTCATTCCCATGTACTCAAAACCTAGTGATTGCGTTGTAGCAGTGTAGAAATTAGCATCGTTTAAAATACGATCCACATCAGCTGGTGCTGGTGCCATGATCATATCTACAGCGCCTGTTTCTAAAGCAGCTAAGCGAGCCGCTGTATCAGGCATGATGCGAAGGTCAATCACGCGCATGTTTGGTGCTTCACCAGAGAAATCGTCCCAACGCTCTAAAACAAGGTGATCATCTGACATGAAAGCAGTGATGATGTAAGGTCCAGATCCCACTAATTGCTCTGGCGTTGTCTCGTCCGTTGGCGTATCTCCAACATGGTATTCACTGATGATACCAGCTGCAGGGTGCGCTAAGTGAGCTAAGAAAGGTGCGAATGGGTACTCAGTTCCGATTTGAACCGTGTAATCATCAACAACGTTGATCGTATCTGGGTCAATCATGCCTAAGAACGGTGCTACGTGCGAAGAGCCAGCTGCTCTTGTCATCGTAAATGCCACGTCAGATGCCGTTAATGGCGTCCCATCATGGAACGTTACACCTTGGCGGATATTGAATTCCCACGTACGCTCATCGATTTGCTCCCATGATTCTGCTAGACCAGGGTTGATATTTAAATAGTAATCCTGCTCTACAAGACGCTCAAACACGTGACGATGAATCTGTGACGATGGTGTATCATTCTGTCCGTGTGGGTCACGAGATGCTGGGTTAGCACCGATTGCAATCGTGATGTGATCGTTATAACCACTTACACCAACTGAAGTTCCTTCTTCTCCGTTTTCGTAGCCGTTATCGTCGCCATTGTCATAACCATTATCGTCGCCACCACCACAAGCAACTAACAGCAATGAGAATGCAAAAAATGCTGCTACAAATAAAAACTTTTTGTTTTTCAACATGTAAACCTCTCCTTATACTAGATATAATAAAAACCGCTCCAAACATATCAAAGATCCCTCATGCCCTCGTGAAAAGGACATTTGATCAACGTTGCGTGCAACCTTGAATGTGATTCCTTTGACTTCTTTGAAAACATATTCTAAACTCTACTCGAATATTTTACTGCGGTTAAATTATAGCTATTTAGTTTTGCAACACCCCGAGTGTGAATCTCTACCAAACACACCGACTTGTTAAGTTAGTAATTTACCAGAAAATCGCACCGATTGCAATCCCTAAAGCGTAGTTTTTGTGTTTTTTACTGAATGAAAACGTTATCATTTTTGCGCCCACGCTAATTTACCCTTTTTAATTATCAAAAATGCTAAATTTCGTTTTATTCTCTGTTCAATGCAAAAAACTTCTATCTCAGCAGAACGATTATCAACAGTAAAATCAGGGTGAAAAACCACGCTCTATATATAGAAAGAAAAAAAGCTTACGATTGGAAGTCAAAATCCCAATAATAAGCCTTTCTTTTTTGCCATTTATTCGCCTAACTGAATGTCACCTAAATAGTGCGTACCAATCGGGTTAAGGATGAGGTTGCTAACAATTGAATAGTTGATAACCGCACTTGGTCGTTCTTGAAGCATCACGACCCATGGCGCTTCGTCACGTAAGATTTCCTGTACTTCAAAGTATAGCTCTAAACGCTCATCTACATCAACTGAAACACGAGCTGCGTCTAAAAGACGATCCACGTCAGCGTTCGTGAAGCGTGTGTAGTTTCCTGGAGGCCCGTGCTGCGAAGAGTGTAACAGCGGGAATAAGCCATAATCGCCATCACCTGTAACGGTTGTCCATCCTAATAAGAACATGTCAGACTCGCCATCGTCTAGTAAGTTTAACAACGTCGCCCACTCCAGTTGAATGATCTCAACGTCAATGTTGATCGCTGCTAATTGCTGTTCCACAATTTGCGCGATGTTCACGCGATCTTGGCGTTCCGTGTTCGCGTGTAAAACAATGCTAAAGCCGTCTTCAAGCCCTGCTTGCGCCATGAGCTCTAAAGCACGATCCACGTCATGTGGGAAGCCGACGATATTAGGGTTGTGTCCAAACACATTTGCTGCTAATTGTGTTTGTCCTACTGCACCGTGTCCTTGATAAATCGCTTCAACGATCTCCTCGACGTTGATCGCGTAGTTAATCGCCTGACGTACGATCACGTTGCTTAAATGTTCGTGCTCGTTATTCATTCCTAAATACTCCGTGCGAAGGCCGTCGACGTACTCTAATCTTAAGTTAGCCGTGTCTGCAACACGCGGGAAGTTATCCGTGATTGGGTTGAGGTCAATGTGAATTTCTCCTGTTTCAAGCGCTGCGAATCTTGCACCTGCGTCGCCCATAAATCTGAACGTTAATTCACTAAAGGCAGGCAAGTCACGCCCTTCAATGGTTGCGTGGTAATCTTCAAATCTGACTAAGGCAATGCGGTCACCGCTCACCCATGTGTTCGCATTCTCAAACATAAACGGTCCCGTACCAATTGGTAGGCGATCGATGTTTGCGTCTAAATCTCCTGAAGCATCGTCAGCAATTTCTGCTAAAACGTCAGCACTTTTAATCCCGGCTGCACTGTGCGCTAAGTGGCTTAAAAATGGTGAGAACGGCTCAGGCGTTCCGACACGGATCGTTAATTCATCTACCACTTCGATGGTAGCAGGGTCAATCATTCCTAAAATGGCTTCGATTTGTGGTGATCCTGCCGCTCGTTGGAACGTGGCATATACGTCGTATGCGGTTAATCGTGTACCATCATGGAAGTAGACGTTATCGTTAAGTTCAAATTCCCAAACGCGATCGTTATACTGCGTCCATGTGTGAGCTAGTCCAGGTACAATGTTCATATCCTCATCTTGCAAGACCAGCGTTTCAAAAATATGACGCGAAACTTGTGCAGATGCCATGTCATTAGTACCATGAAGGTCAAGCGTCCTTGGTTCTACGGCCATTCCGACTAATAGATGATCTAATCCATCAGCAACCGCATCGCCGTTGCCGTTTTCATCTCCGCTTTCATACCCGTTTCCATTCTCATCGCCGCCGCAAGCAACTAAAAGTAATAGTGCTAGTGCTGAAACTGCCGCTAGTGACAATTTTTTGAAAGTTAGTTTCATCATCATCATTCTCCTTTTTTAGGTACAGAAAAACCGCTCTAAAAATATACAGAAGATTCCCAATGTCCCGTTGAAAGAGGACATTTGACCAAGGTTGTTAGTGACCTTGAATGTGATTCCTGTATTCTTGCAAACATATTCTTACTTGAATATTTTTAGTGCGGTTTAAACCATAGCTATTTAAGTTTTTACCAACAACTCAAAATCACTTTTGAGTTGTTAAGGCAGTAATCTACCAGAAAATCAGTGAGATTGCAACCCCTAAATCGAAGAAAATCATGTTTTTTCGTATAGAAAGCGTTACCTGTTCGTCGATGATAGTATGAGAAAGCGTTATACAAAAAAAGATCGCTGTTTTATTCAGCCATCTTTTTCTTCAACTCTTTATCAAACACGCGCGATCTTAGCATCGCAATTTCATATTGATAAGGCGCGTTTTTTTGTTTTACATCGGCGAAAGTTGGTACGTAAGGTGTTTCTAATATTTTTGTGATATGAGCATACGAAGGATGATGAACGATATACTCTAGTGCTTGCCACCCGATTTCACCGAAACCGATGTTTTCGTGACGATCCTTTTTGGCTCCAACGGTGTTTTTGCTGTCGTTAATATGGAAAACAGCGATTTTATTCACACCCACGATACGGTCAAATTCTGCCATTACACCGTCAAAATCATTGACAATATCGTAGCCTGCATCGTGAACGTGACAAGTATCGAAGCAGACCATCAATTTATCACTCAGTCGAACGTTATTAATGATATAGGCTAATTCCTCAAAGCTTCGTCCCAGCTCTGTCCCTTTGCCAGCCATGGTTTCAAGGGCGATGGTGATGGTCATGTCTTCGCGCAGGACCATGTTCAGCCCTTCGACGATGCGGTCAAGACCGGCTTCCACGCCTGCTCCGACGTGTGCACCTGGGTGCAAGACGATCGTTTTCGCGCCAATGGCTTCTGAGCGCTGCACTTCTTTTGCTAGGAATTCTGTGGCGAGCTCAAACGTTTCTGGTTTGATTGTATTGGCGAGGTTGATGATATACGGGGCGTGAACGATGATCTCGTCGAAGCCGTTTGTGCGCATCAACTCCCAGCCCGCTTCGATGTTTAATTCTTCGATGGGTTTTCTTCGTGTGTTTTGTGGGGCACCGGTGTAAATCATAAACGAGTTAGCCTCGTACGACATGGCTTCTTCAACAGCAGCGACCAGCATTTTTTTTCCTGACATTCCTACGTGAGATCCGATTTTTAGCATGTTATGGTCTCCTTTTTCGCTTCTCTTGACGACGGATTGTATCCATCTGAAACTTCATTTTTTTCTTATACCCCGGTGAAACTTTCTTTGGTTTGCGGACTTTCGCTTTGGCTATTTTGTCGATTTCATTTTCTTGCTTCACTCTTGAGACACGGCGATTTCTTGTGTTTGTATCGACCAATTCCCCAGAGTTGTCGAGTTCTTTGTAGGCAAAACTGATGCCGCGTGCTTCGAGTTGTAACAAAGCTTCTTCCTCGCCTGTATCAAATAACGTGATCGCAACGCCATCAAAGGCACCACGTGCAGTTCTTCCGGTTCGGTGAATATAAAACTCCAAATCAGCCGGAAGTTCAAAGTTGATGACGTGGCTAATCCCTTCGATGTCAATTCCCCGTGCGGCAATGTCGGTTGCCACGATGTACTGGAATTCCAAGTTACGAATGCGGTTCATCATCTGGCGACGTTTACGTGGGTCTAAATCACCGTGAATTTCTCCGACTTTAAACCCGGCTGCCGTCAGCTCTCGTGAGATGTCGGCAGCGCTTTTTTTCGTGTTGGCGAAGACTACCGCAAGGTACGGATTGAGTGCCGGGAGCACCTTTTTTAGCACTTCGATTCTCGGGCGGTGCTTTGTCGGGTATAGGATATGCTCAATCTTCACGGCTGTTTGTTGCCTCGGCGAAATATGAATGTGCTGCGGCGCTTGCATGTATTTCTTTAAAAATGGCTTGAGCCCCACTGGAATCGTCGCTGAAAAGACCATCATTTGCAACCTTTTATCCATCGTACCTGCGATTTGATCGATGTCTTGTAAAAATCCCGCTTCCAATGTCATATCCGCTTCATCAATGACAAACGTTTTAGCGGTATGAACCAGTAGCGCCCGTTCGTTAATGGCTAAATCCTTGATGCGGCCCGGTGTTCCAATGACAATCTGTGGTTGCGTCTTTAATTTTGCTAACGAGCGCTCTTTATCCGTTCCACCCATGTAACGGGCGATGGCGATGGGCGCTTCTGAAAACGACGCGATGTGCTGTGCCACTTGATAAATTTGCTCCGCTAGTTCGCGCGTCGGTGTGGTGATAATGACTTGGACCTTCTGCTCGGCTTCGTTTAACGACTCAAAAATCGGGATTAAAAAGGCATGCGTTTTCCCGCTTCCGGTTTGCGATTGGCCAATGATATCTATTTTCTTTAAGGCCAGGGGGATGACCTCTTGCTGAATTTGTGTGAGCTCGGTGAAGTTTAAATCTTCTAGAGCCGCTTTGATGTACGGTTTTACTTTTAAATCGGTTACGTTCATGTTAATCTTCCTTATTAGCGCGCCAAGAAAGGCGCAGTTATCACTTATAAGTATACCATTTATTGCTAGTAATTACATGGCTTTTACACATCTTTCTTAAAGAGGTAGCTTAACTTTGCATACTTCATCGTCTTTTCATAGAATTTGTGCGCACTTTGTCTTTGAAAGCCGGAAGACAGTGCGACACATCCTAATCCATTTTCTTTTGCAAAAGTTTCAACAGCAGCGAGTAATAATTCACCATAACCTTCACCACGGTTGTTTTCGTCGGTCACTAAATCATCTACCCACAAGTGATCGCCGTCGTAAAGATTGAGCCTTCTTACAACACCTGCATAAGCTAACACCTGCTCATTTTTAAACAGACAAATCACTTGATAGCCACGTTCTTTCATCTGTTTTACCATCGCAACGTATTCTTCTAAAGTAAGATGAGGCCGTAGCTGACTGATAACTGGAAAGGCACGTGCTAATTCATCGGTGGCGAGCTCTCTGATCGTTAATGCGTTTGAGACAATTTTTTCGTTATACTTCATGGTTTCAACCTCCAGATTTAGTGTTTGATAAGAAATGCTTAATTTTTGTTTGACTTTTAGTTTATTGCCACACTAACTCATACTCATCGGCCTTAAACCCCAATGTCACTCGGCCGTCTTCGTGATAAACAAGTGGGCGTTTTACCAGCATCCCATCTGTTGCAAGTAGCGCGTAGCACTCATCGTCGGTCATATTAGGCAATTTATCTTTTAATACTAGTTCGCGATATCTCATGCCACTCGTATTGAAAAATCTTTTGATTGGCAAACCAGATTTGCTATGAATCGCTTTAAGCTCAACAGCGCTTAATCTTTCATCCACAATGTGGCGTTTTACAAAGGCCGTCCCTTTTTCCTCAAACCATTTCACAGCATTTCGGCACGTCCCACACTTTGGGTAAATCACAACGTTTAACATATTAACCATTCCTCGTAAATTTTATCGTTTGCGCATTAAAATCCGTTCCAAGTCAATCTTTGAAGTCGTGTCGTGGGTCGACGCGTCTTCCGGATCGTACTGCTCTAGAAATTCAATGACTTCCTTTGTCATGACCGTTGGTGTTGACGCGCCGGATGTCACGGCGACCGTTTCCACGCCAGCCAGTCTAGCTAAGTCTAAGTCCGCCAAGCTCCCGATCCTCAGCCCTGGCGTCCCGGCATGAACTTCTGAAATTTGCACCAGACGTTTCGTGTTATTACTTTTCGGATCCCCGACGACGATGGTTAGATCGGCTGCACGAGCCATGGTCGCGACCGCTTCTTGGCGAATTAGGGTTGCGTTACAAACTTCTTTAATGAAAGTAGCGGTTGGAAATTTGGCGATAATCGCCTCTGCTAGCACGCTGACGTCCCACGAGGATAAGGTCGTTTGATTCGTAATGATAATGTCCATGTTCGTCATTTCTAGCTGAGCTAAATCTTCCGTGTTTTCAATCAGGTGAATGCCTGTCGCGCTTAATCCCAGACACCCCTCGGTTTCAGGGTGCCCTTTTTTCCCCACATAAATCACATCAAAACCGCGCTGTACATGATCCAAAATAATCCCGTGCGTCTTGACAACGTCCTTGCAACTCGCATCGATGCAGTGCAGCCCTTTCTCGTGAGCCTTTTCTTTCACCTCAGGGCTAATCCCGTGCGCCGTGAACACGACTGTTCCTGATTCAATCTCATCTAGTAACTGAAAGCGCGTCTTACCAATACCATCTACCGTGATAACCCCTTCCCTTTCAAACGCCTCCGTCAAATGCGCATTATGCACGACCATCCCCAAAATGTGAATCGGCTTTGGCACGGTTTCATCTGCCATCGCCTTCGTCACCATATTAAGCGCCGTTACAACCCCATGACAATAACCACGAGGGGTAATTTTTATAACCTCCATGACACAGCCACTCCTTCCAATTTCAATAGTTTATCTTTCATTTCCAAACCGCCGCCGTATCCCGTGAGACTGCCGTTACTGCCAATCACCCGGTGACACGGGATCACGATATAGATGGGATTTTTGCCGTTTGCTGCACCGACGGCCCGCACTGCCTGTGGCATCCCGATTGTTTCAGCTAATTGCTTGTACGTCACCGTTTTTCCATATGGAACGGTCCCCGATGCTTCCCAGACCAGCTTCTGAAAGGCCGTGCCTTTTGGCGCCAGGGGCAAGTCAAAGTCGCAACGCTCGCCAGACAAATATTCAGTTAGTTGTAAATAAGCCTTCTTAATTAAGGCGGATTCTTTTAATTCGGCCGCGTAGGCATCGTGAGTCTTTAAATACGTGATGCTGTGCGCGTCTGCGCCGATCGTCACCGCACCGACTTCGGTTTGATAGGTCCATTTATACATCGGAATCACCCTTTAATTCTAACTTGTTCAGTCTATATTCTACCACTTTTGCGTAAGCTTGAATAGTAGGAGCGTGGTTATTTTGAAAAAGACGATCGTTAATTTTATTAAAGGGATTTTCATTGGGATGGGAGCTGTTTTGCCTGGGTTAAGCGGCGGAGCACTAGCAGCCATTTTTGGCATTTACGAACCGTTGATTACATTCGTCTCCGATATAAAGAAGGACTTTGTCGCGAATCTGAAATTTTTTCTGCCTGTTTTGGCTGGTGGGCTGTTTGGTGTTTTCTTGTTATCTCACGTGCTCAGCTACTTCCTGACGCACAACTTGGCCGAAATCAGCGTGTTTTTCGTCGGCTGCATGCTCGGCGTCTTCGGTGCGCTTGTTCGGCAAACCGGGGCCAAAGGGCGCGACCCTTTCCACGTCGTGTTAGCCATTGGTGTCGCCATCGGGGCTTTTCTACTCTTATCACATGGATTTCCCGCTACAACCTCTGAGGTTGGCCATCCGGCTAACGTCAGCATTCTCCAGTGGGTCACAAGCGGCGGCATTATCGGGCTCGGCGTCACCTTCCCGGGGTTAAGCCCGTCCAATTTCCTCATGCATCTCGGGTTATACTTACCCCTAACCGAAGCGATCAGTCATGTGGATCTGGCTGTTCTGTTCCCGGTTGCGATCGGGGGGCTGTTAGCGGTGATCCTGACGGCTAAACTAGTTAGCTATTTATTAAGGGTCGCCTATGCGATGGTTTATCACATCATTTTAGGGCTCGTGTTAGCGTCGACGGCTCTGATTGTACCAAGAGATTTCGGTTCAAATTTGGTTGCCGCTTTGTGCTTGATCACTGGTCTGGTGGTTGGGTCGGTGATGAGCCGTTTTGAAGCGAATGAGGCGAATTCCCTATCATCGGTCTCAGGAGAGAGAAATAGGGAATAATTTCCCTACTTTGCCACTATATTTGAGCTTATAGGGAATTTTGCATTTAAAAAACCTCGATTTTCTCGAGGTCTTATTTAGCCATTGCTGCTTTTGCTTGATCTGCAATTTGCGTAAATGCTTCCCGATCGCTAATTGCAATTTGAGCTAACATTTTACGGTTAATGTCGATTTCAGCTAGCTTTAATCCGTGCATGAATTTACTATATGATAAACCGTTCATACGCGCAGCCGCGTTGATTCTTGTGATCCATAATTTACGGAAGTCACGTTTTCTTTGACGTCTGTCTCGGTATGCGTATTGTAATGAACGCATGACTTGCTCGTTAGCTGTTTTATATAGACGGTGCTTTGATCCGAAATACCCTTTCGCTAACTTTAATATTTTTTTACGGCGCTTGCGGGCAACTGTTCCACCTTTTACTCTTGCCATTGTGTGTCAACTCCTAGTTGTTTGGAATGATTCAATTTCATCCAAATATCATCTTTTAAATTATCGTTATGATTGATTATAAATTGTATAGCATATCTTTGATACGCTTGTAATCTCCGCTTGAAACAGTCGTTGCTTTTGCAAGTTGTCTCTTTTGCTTTGTTGTTTTGTTTTGAGCTAAATGGCTCGTGTATGCTTGATGTCTTTTAAGTTTCCCTGAACCAGTTCTTTTGAATCTTTTTGCTGATCCACGGTGTGTTTTCATCTTAGGCATTTTCTTTCACCTCTAGTGTATTATTGTGTTACTACTTTTCAGGTTCGTCGCTAACGATTCCTTCGTCATCGAGCTCCTGTCTCGAAAGTGATTCCTACCACTCCTTCGTCGTGGGGAATTACTTTTTCTTTGGCGCTAGCGTCAAGAACATTTGACGACCGTCCATTTTCGGCATTGCTTCAACATCTGCTAAATCTTCGCATTCTTCTGCGAAGCGCTTTAAGACAGCATGTCCAAACTTCGTATTCGCAATCTCACGACCTCTAAATCGTACGCTTGCTTTTACTTTGTCGCCTTTTTCCAAGAACTTTCTCGCGTTCTTTAATTTCGTATTGAAATCGTGATCTTCGATGTTAGCAGAAAGCCTAACTTCTTTTAGCGAGACGGTTACTTGTTTCTTGCGTGATTCACGCTCATGACGTTGCTTTTCGTATTTGTACTTACCGTAGTCCATAATACGACACACAGCTGGGTCTGCCGTAGGAGCCACACAAACTAAGTCCATGTTTTTCTCAGCAGCCAAATTCAAAGCGTCGGCTTTTTTCATTAAGCCAAGTTGCTCTTTATTAGGCCCGACAACTAGCATTTCATGCGCACGAATTCTTTCGTTGATAGGGGTTGTATCCCTTTGTGGCGGTTTTGTATTTCCACGTCTGTTTATGATCCTTCACCTCCGTTATCTTTCAGCTCAATTTCATGCAAAAGAAAACACGCGTGCAAAAAGGCACCCGTGCTAAAGTCATAAGTAAAATGTACAATCGTCTACAAAGAGACAAATGAAGACATTTTCGTGACATAAACCTATTGACACGAACGTCAATCAGGTGAGAATGGGTTTCTTCTTTCCACAATTAATTTGTCTGATTGGTATATAATAGCATCTCACAGTCGAAAAGTCAAGGACTTCTTTGTTATGACGACTACGATACTTATAGATTGGCGTATAACACGTTTTTCATACGTGAGCTGATCAAACTTTTTGGGCTATGTAGCAAATGTTGCGACACGTAGTACGACAGCTTATTTTCACGGTCAATCAAGTTTTGCACTCCCCCGAGTCCGCCCCAGCCAAACGAACCCTTTGGTAACAAGACGAGCGATGCTGCCGGGTCAAAGTACACACCGACGCCTAGTCCGTAACCGTAACCAGGCGACGGCATCATTTTTCGGAAATCCGCCAATGCTTGTCCGCTTAGCTGTGGTGTGGTCATCAGATCAAGTGACCGGGATGAAATGATCCTTGCCCCGCTCTTGCCCACACCGTCGCACGCTAACGCATCCGCAAATAAAATGTAGTCATCTGCTGACATGATCAGCCCACCGCCGCCGCTTTCGTGTCTGGTACCAGCGCGTCCTAAACAGTCATCCGTGGCGCGCGTGACCGATTTCGTGGCTGAATCGTACTGGTATTGCGGATAAAGTTTATCTCGTTTCGACTTACCCAAGGTAAAGGTGGCATCCTTCATCCCAAGCGGCTCGAAGATATTTTTTCGCAGGTAATCGCCAAATGTCATCCCGCTTATCACTTCGATTAACGCGCCCAACACGTCGTGACAATAACTATAATTCCAGCCTTCACCGGGTTCAAATAGTAACGGTTCCTTGGCAATGGCGCGCACTAAGTCTCGGGTATTGAAGTCTCCACCCGTTTCCGCCATCAGTTTTCGCACGTGTGGCGTATCCAGGTCGTAACTAATTCCCGCGGTCATCGTAAACACATCCACCACGCGAATCGGCTTTTTCGCCGGCTGCACCACGAATGTGCCGTGCTTCACGACCATGTCCTTAAACTCAGGCAGGTAATGATGGAGGGGCTCGCTCAGAATCATTTTTCCTTTTTCAACCAACTGCATGCCAGCCACACACGTGATCATCTTCGTCCCTGAATAGATGTTACACATCTGGCCTGGTTGAATGGCTCTCTTATTTTCCATGTCGCCATACCCTGCGGCGTGACGAAAAATTTCTTGGTGATGTTGATAGATCACACAGTCTATGCCTGAAAATCCTAATTCAGCTATTCGCTCGTCCATGAGTGTTTTTAAATCTTCGAAATTACGTTTCATCCTAGATCACTCCGTTATTTTCGTATTTGCTATTAGCATATAACAGCAGTGCTTAGAAGTCAACGGGCGGTTGTTTTCTAGTTAATAACTGGTTTTCTAAAGACTCGCATGCCAGCCGCTACCCCTGCAAATGCGCCTTCATTTGTTGCAGTAACTGAAGCATCCGCTTGCGATTTGATCGGTTATAAAAGAAACTCATGATGCGGTGATTAAGCCCGGCAACCCGATTAATAGGCTCGTATTTTTCACGATACGTCACTTCGATTAACTGCGCAGCTAATTCTGTGATTTGATACGTCACGGTGTTCGTTCCACGAGCGGTATCAAACGCAGCTTCATACAAATGCGGCGGTTCGATATGGGTTAGCGTCGTTTTGGCCGCCCCTTGACTGCCCATCTTATTTGTCAAAAGCTTCTCATATACGTAACCCGATTGTATGTCGCTCAGCTCAATGGGCTCCCCTGTTTTTTGCTCAATGTCATGCTTGACTGAAGTGAGCAACAACTCATAAAATCGGGTTGCTGTGGTGTTCATTTCTAGTGTTACACTGATCAATGTTCATTCCTCCTTATTGTCTCACCTTAGCAGATCGTGTATAATAACAGCAGGTGATGACGATGAAATTATATCAAAAAATCCATTCTGATTTAAGACAAAACATTTTATCTGGCAGCATTAAGCAAGGACAGCGACTACCTTCCATCACGGAGCTCAGCCACACGTATCAATGTAGCAAAGGAACCGTCATAAAAGCACTGGATTTGCTGCGCACCCAGCACATTATTTTTTCAAAACCGCAAAGCGGGTATTACGTTGTGGATAATTTGATGCATGAAAAAAACGTTCAAAACGGCTATAAACTCGATACCGGAAACCCACTTGTCAACGAGCTCCCGACGCTCGACCTGAAACATTGTCTCAATCTTGCCACCGATGCTTACGCCAACCATTCACTGGATATCAACCTAAAAGGCATTGATTCATTGATCCAAACGCTTGTACCCTACTTAAGCGATGATGGGATTTACACCAAGGATAGTCACATTTATCCGATACAAGGGGTCGCGCAAGTTCTTGCCTTTTTAACGCTCTTTCCCTTCCCGAACGGCAAGAAAACCATTTTAATTGAAGAGCCGACTTACAGCTACTACATTGACTTTCTCAAATCTCACAACGTTGAACCGTGCGTCATTAAGCGTAACAAGGATGGGATCGACCTTAAGTTGTTGGAGTCCTATTTTAAGCACGGTGACGTTAAATTTTTCTACACCGTTCCGCGCAACCATAATCCCCTTGGCACCGCCTACACGTATAAACAGCGAAAGCGGATCATGGAGCTTGCTTTAAAGTATGACGTTTACATCGTTGAAGATGATTATTTCGGTCATGTGCATAAGTTGCCTAAATACGTGCCCCTTCATTTTTTCTCTTATCAAAAAAAGTGCATTTATTTGCGTAGCTTTACTAAAGAGTTGCCTTTTCTTCGGATTGGCATTGCCGTGATTCCGGACTGTTTTTATGAAACGTTCGAGCAAATATCAATGAAATCCTACTATTATTCCTATCACATTCCATCGCTCATTTCGCAAGCAACGCTTGAAGCGTACATCCGCTCCTCCATTTACCAGAAACACACGCTGAACATGCACCAGTCGATCACTAAAAAGCTGTATGTGCTTCGTACGACGAGCGTCGCTTGGGACCCAGCCGTTATGACGTTGATCGGTGCAAAATCAGGCTATTATGCGACGTTGAAATGCCACTCTAGTGTGGACACTGATTTGCTCATTACGCGGTTAAGGCAAAAGCACGTCTTTGTTAAGTCAAACAGAGACATGTTTTATTACCCCGACAATTATGATAGTAGCATACGACTAAGCATCTCGCAAGTGTCTTTGGAACAGCTGCGAGATGCGTTAGGCATTATTTATGAATTAGTTTTGAGTATGGTTGGTTGAGCGTTTATTCCTCGTCTGGTGATTTTTCTTTGTTTGCTAAGATCACAAACGGGATGTATAAAGCAATGGATAAAACGAACGTTCCGGCTGCTAAGATCGTTGCTCCGATATCGCCACCCGATGCTAAGAAAGCACTAATCACTGGCGGTGTTGTCCAAGGGCCACCGGTCCATAAGTAACCTGCAAACGGCACAACCGCTGTAAAGAACCACGCAATGGCAATCGTAATTGCTGGTACTAGGATAAACGGAATCGCCATAATTGGGTTCAGTACTAGTGGTAATCCAAAAATCATTGGTTCGTTGATTTGGAAAATACCAGGTGCTAATGACATCTTCGCAAGCGCTCTGTGGTGCGGTTTTTTACCGACAATGAAGATCGCGACGATCAACCCAAGCGTCGCACCCGATCCCCCGTGCATCCCGTACACATCGATAAAGTTACGTGTAATGGCATAAGCCGGTTCTAATCCTTGCATCACTAATTCTTGGTTAGCTGCTCCTGCTGGGCCGTACATTAAACCTAGAGCCGGCTCTACGATTAACATCCCATGAACACCAAAGAACCATAAAAATTGCGACAGTGTCATTAAGAAAATTAAAGAAATTGGTGATTGACCTAACCTGACAAGCGGTGCTTGTAATAATTCATTGATCCAAACTTGGAACGGTGCGTTTAAAACGCGAAGGAAGAAAACGGAAACCGCTGCAACAACGAATAAGCTAATCCCTGCTGGCAAAACCGCTGAGAAGGCTTTCGAAACAGCTGGTGGCACACCATCAGGCATCTTGATGATCAAGCCCTTGCTCTTGAGCCAGCAGAATAGCTCGGTTGTCAACAACGCCGTAATTAAACCAGCAAAGATTGCTTGCGAGTTAAACGAGTTCCATGAAAGAACGCCCCAGAAGCTTTGATAAACCGCTTCTGCCATGTAGACACCTGAATGCTCATAAATCGCACCTGCAATGTTAAACGATTGCGATTGTGGCGTTAGTACCACGTAGCAAATCACAGCTACCATGCCTGGAATTAATGCTTCTTCTTCACCCAACTTCTTTGCGAGGTTATACGCAATCGCAAAAATGGTTGTGATCACCGAAAGCCCCACGCCGCCCCACCAAATTTGATCGAAAATAGGAATCAACGTCTCGCTTAAGAAAGGCTGTACACTCTCATGATACCAAGCCATTCGGTTAAGCAATTCCCCGACTAAACTCCAAGGTAATAAAAATACATTGTTAAACATCGCAGCCAATGCCCCTGCTAAAGCAAGCGGCATACCAGCAATAAAGCCATCTCTGATGGCAGCCAAATGCCGTTGGTTGTTCACCTTGTTAGCCATTGGTAAGAAAACCCTCTCTATCGTTGCAGTAAAACCATTCATTCTAAAACCTCCTAAAATATTTCAAATGTGGCGCTTGAAATGCGCTTACAGGTTATAGTAGCAAAGAACGACAGGATCTGCAAGTGGTCGTACATGCCATTGTACTAGTACAATTCAGCTCTTTAAAACCAAATTACAAGCAACTTTGTTAGGAATGGTCGTTTGGGAACGTGAAAAAACAGAAACTATCGGAATAGATAGCTTCTGTTTTTTGTCTGTTGTTCTATTTGTATAGCGTTGGGGATGTGTCAAATCCTTACTTCACTTCAATCTGAAAGTAGATTGATTTACCCCAAGTTTGTTTTTTGATTGTTTCTTTCGCTAGCTTTGCTGCTGCCTCTTTATCTTCCATCGTCGTTTCAAACACCATTTTCATGATGCCCTCTTTTTCAACGAGCTTGAACTTGCCGTCTTGGCTTTCCAATAATTCAATGATTTCCTTTTGATTCCTTGGTGAGTTAATAACAAACATGCCTACCATCTCCTTCGTTTTACTTTCGCTCAAATTGTATTGTTATCCTAAGAAAGAAAATGTGTCTCTTGCGATCATGATTTCCTCATTGGTTGGGATAACGAACGCCTTGATTTTTGAATCCGGTCCAGAAATTTCAATTTCTTTTCCGCGTGTATTATTATTTTCATGATTGATCGTCAAGCCTAAGAACGCTAATTTCTCTAGAATAATTCTTCTCACTTCTGGCCCGTTTTCACCGATACCTGCGGTAAAGACGATCGCATCTGCACCACCGAGTGTGACTAAATAAGAGCCGATGTAATCAGCGATACGCTTTGCAAACAGGTCGTAAGCAATTTTTGACATTTTTTCATCGGCTGCAATGCCTGCTTCAATGTCGCGCATGTCCGATGATTTTTCTGAAATTCCTAATAAGCCAGACTGCTTGTTTAAAACGTCCATCGCGCCGTTGATGTCTAATCCTTCTTTTTCCATGATGTATGGAATCACGGCCGGGTCAACATCGCCAGAACGCGTTCCCATCATAATACCAGCAAGCGGTGTGAATCCCATTGAGGTGTCGATTGATTTTCCACCTTTAACCGCTGCTAAAGAGCCGCCGTTTCCAATGTGGACCGTGATGATTTTTGACTCTTCTGCTGGTACATCAATTAATTCGATCGCACGCTCTGAGACAAATTTGTGTGACGTGCCATGGAAGCCGTATTTACGAATCGCGTATTTTTTATATAGCTCATTTTTGATTGGGTATAAGTAAGAAACCTCAGGCATCGTTTGATGAAAGGCTGTATCAAACACAGCAACAGCCGTTGCATGTGGTAACTTTTCAGCAAACGCTTTAATACCGGTAATGTTTGCAGGATTATGTAGCGGTGCTAAATCTGATAACTCTTCGATGGTTGCTAGCATTTCAGGCGTAATCACAACTGACTTCGCAAATTTTTCGCCACCGTGTACCACGCGATGACCCACACCAACAATCTCATCAAAGCTTGCAACAATGTTATTATCAACCAAGGCGTTCATCACTAGATCGACCGCTTTTGTATGATCTAATACTTCTTCTGTTACCTTGATTTCCTCGTCACCGAATTCAATTTTGAATTTCGCATCAGAAAAACCAATTCTTTCTACGATCCCCTCTGTTAATACGGTCTCTGCTGGCATTTCTAGTAATTGAAATTTTAATGAAGAACTACCTGCGTTTATAGCTAAAATTTTTGTCATTGACATTCACTCCTATATATTAAAGGCCGACACCCTTATTCTCTCTCGATATAAAAGGCACCTCTTTAGATGCCCCATTTGTTCATTGTAATCCATTTTTCAACTTTCGTCAACATTGTGCGGAATTCCTCAATGTTTCCGAAAACGGGGAAATTTCCAACAAGTACTTCTTGCACTTTTGGTAGCCCTTCCTTGTGCTTTCTGACAACAAAAAGACTCTTTTGCTTCGAAGCATCTTTAAACAAGTTTTCAGGCAATTGTAACAATATACCAATCTCAGCCGAATTCGTCAAAACCTCATGGAACTTTGCTGCGTATTTCTGCGAGAAAAAATCATTCCCGATCACGTAAATCGCATACCCGCCAGCTGCTAAATAGTTTAAATGATTTTCAACTAATAAATAAGGTAAATAATGACACCCCGCAGCTGCTAATCTTGAATTCACATCCGCGGCTTCAACGTGTCCTTCCGTTGGCAAATCACCAATCATCACATCAACTAATGGCACTGCCATCGCACGCGCTGAGGATTGGTGAAAAAACTGGATTTCATAATCTTGCATATCCGCCATCATTTTGGCAAGTTCCAACATCTGAGCGTCCACATCCACGCCATAAATGCCAGCCGGATCTTCACCCAACGTGTTCAGCACAGCTGTCAGTAAATTCCCCGTCCCACTAGTAAAATCAGCTATTTTGCGACCGTCCATCGACCTCACTAATTTAGCTACGAGATGCCCGATAATCAACGCAATCGAATCCGGTGTCATCGCATCCAGCGGCACATGATCCGCCTTCATCCCTTTGAGGAGTGCCAACTGTAACGCCTTACGAACTTCTTCGACTTCAAATTCCGTCGTGTTCAATTGTTTCCCAAGCGCAAAAAGCTTAACTTCAACTTCCGTATCAACCTCTTGTAACACGTCCGCCGCCATAATATTAGCACTCGCCGCGCACAACGCATCTAAATAACGAAGATTAGCG
Organism: Turicibacter sp.; assembly: GCA_009780245.1. Taxonomy (GTDB): domain Bacteria; phylum Bacillota_I; class Bacilli_A; order MOL361; family Turicibacteraceae; genus WRKJ01. Next base: position 10,200 of record WRAJ01000020.1, on the reverse strand, counting down.
TGCTCAACCAAGAGCATCGCCATCTCATCGACAATGTCATATAAGTGTTCAATTGTTTCATGGTTCATGTTTTTTCTCCCTTTTAACTTTCTTTTTAATCTTGCTAACTATGCGTTAGTGACGATTTGTTATTTTTAATTACAATCAATTCACAGCAGAACCATGCACTTCTTCAAAATCCTCTGTCCACTCCACTAGCTTTTCTTGTAATAAATCCTTATCTGGTAAATACAGTTTGTATTCCGATGCATAAATATTTGAATCTTTAGGCAAAGTCAACTTAACAACACTGTCATTTTTCTCTTTACACAACAAAATACCAACTGTAGGCAATTCACGTTCAGTCTTAACAAAACGATCAAAATAATTGACATACATTTGCATTTGTCCCAAGTCTTGGTGCTTGATTTTCTTTGTTTTCAAATCAATGATGACATAGCATTGCAACAACCGATTATAGAAAACTAAATCAACCATGAAATGGTCTTCATCAAAAGTAAATCTTTTCTGACGTGCCTCAAACAAGAATCCTTTGCCTAATTCAAGTAGGAACTTCTGGAGATTATTAATCAAAGCTTGTTCTAAATCTGACTCGCTATAACTTGAATGCCCTTCGAGTCCTAGAAATTCCAAACTGAGTGGGTTTTTAAGTAGATCGCTTGGTTTTTCAATTATCTGTCCCTCATTTGCTAATCTCATCACATCTTCTTTGTTACGTGACAATGCTAACCGTTCATACAAACTGCTATTATATTGACGTTGCAAATGTCGATAATCCCATTTCTCATTAGTCGCTTCAATTTCGTAAAAACGACGCTCATCAGGGTTTTTAATGCGCATTAAAACTAGATAGTGAGACCAGCTTAATGTGAATGGGCTAAATTCCGTAAGCATTGCTTGCGGAATTCGCTCTTCTTCTAAAAAGCTGAGTAAATTGGATTTATTTTTAGATTCCGTAAGCATTGCTTGCGGAATTGATGGAGAGTAGACATTGTAAAATTTTCTAGCATTTATAAGGGTTGATTCTGAAAAACCACTTCCAAAGCGACTAGTTAAATAAGCAGACAATTCAGGAATTAATTTCTTCCCATACTTCGCCCGTGCTTCACCATCTTGTTCTTCTTCAACAATCCGGCGTCCAACTTCAAAATAAGTCATACACTTTGTAACGTCTACTGTTCGTCCCACAAAAGAACGAGCCTTTTCAATTAACTGTGCAACATTTTCGAAAAACAAATCAGCACTTGAACTATAAATAATTTCGTTTTCCATACTTTTTCACCTTTCCTAACTACGGTTTGATTTTACCAGCTGTCCATCATCTCTTTAAATGTAATGAGTTGAATATTATTTTTGTTTGCTAGCTCCATTGCCTCTGTAGAAAAGTCCTCACGAGCAAAAACAAAAAGTTTTTTTTCTTGGTGTGAAAATAATGATGCACGCTTTATAAGTGTTTCGATGACGACCGCCCCAACACGATTGATTGTCCACTTGCATTCACCAAGTAGCAATTCATTTGCGTTTGTTGTCGTCGCAATAATATCAATTTCTTCTTGTTTCTTTGTTTCTGGATTGCCTCCCCACCACGATCCAATATTGGTAATAAATGCTTCAAAAGCGCCATTTTCTGATTCATCTAATAACCAATCACGGCAAATTTCTTCAAAAACTGGCCCAAGAAACTGATCTAAACGCTGCATAATCAGTTGCTCAACCATTTTTGTTCGACCAGAATGAATGAAATTAACATTCCGCGCAATAAAAGTGAACCAAAATCTAAACAAGCTATCCTTTATGACATAAATCCCATTATAATGGCCTTAAATATGTAAAAACTATCCCTTTTACAGTGAAATACATGAAAACGAGATAGTTTTTAAGCCCAGAGCACGAAAAAATGCCCGGATTCACCTTTGAATCACTAAATACGGGCATTCTGCCATTTTGCAGTGCTCCAACTAGCAACTCCACCAGAATCCACTAGCTACCCCGCTTCCCTCACTTTACGCAACACCACGTCTTTCGCTGCCTTCTCCCACGAATCATCGAGTTCCGTGAGTGCCACGTCGTGCCCTTTTAGCGTCAGTGCTGTCTTGATCATCCAGTCAGCTAATTCCGGGTTCTTTGACAATAATGGGCCGTGCAAGTACGTGCCGATCGTGTTTTTAAAGCGGCATCCTTCGTAACCGTCTTCGCCGTTGTTGCCGAAGCCTGAGATGACTTTGCCGAGAGGTTGTAAATCACCAATGTATGTTTTTCCTAAGTGGTTTTCAAAGCCGGTATAAACGGTTCCGTCTTCGTCCTTAATCACAATGTCGCCAATCATTCGTTCCACGCACGGCTTTGAGTAGACCGGTAAAATCCCAAGCCCATCCTCGCGATTTCCATGATCGTCCACGTAATAATCACCCGCTAGTTGATAAGCACCGCAAATGAGGAGCGTCACCTTCCCAGCATGCACGTACTCTTTCAACAAGGCTCCCTTAGACGCGCGCAAATCCGCCGCCACGATCGATTGCTCATGAAACTGACCACCGCCGACAAGCACCACGTCATACTTTTTAGGATCAAATGTATCTGCCAAAGAAACGTGATGAATCTCTGCCTCGATCCCACGCTCACGCGCCCGGTGCGCCAAAATCGACGAGTTCCCCGTATCGCCGTAGCTGTTTAATAAATCCGGATATAAAATACAAATTTCTAATTTCAAATCAAACACCGCCTCCGCTAAATCTTTTTAGCTAATCCCTTGTCCACCAAATAACCCCTAAAACTCGTCATCGCCGTGTACGTCATAAACACATATAAATCACGTTCCTGCTTCGCAACCGCCTCTAGCACTTCATCGTAACTCTTACAAATTGTAAAGTTCATCCGATCCAGCCCCGCCACCTTCAACCGAATCGCCATATCGTACGCACGATCCCCGCCGATAATTACCTTCGACACGTTCATCGCCGCCAACTTCTCAAAATGCGCGTCGTAAATCCACGACACATCCGTCCCATCCGCGTACTTATCGTTCAGCAAAAACAACAGCGACACCTCGTCCTGATCAATCGCCACCGTGTCAATACACTGATTACAACCCGCCGGATTCTTAATCAAAAGCAGCCGCATGTCTCGTTCACCCACAGTGACTTTCTCGAAACGTCCAAACTTACTTTCCTGCGTCGCCAAAGAGTTTTTGATTGTCGACCGATCCAGCCCGAGCTGATCAGCAACCACATAGGCCGTTGTTGCGTTGTAAATGTTGTACAGCCCTGGAACACCAACGGTTACCTCATCGCCGTTCAGTAAAAACGTTGATTCCTTTGGGCTCAGCATCACGTCCGTGACCCCATAATCCAGCTTCGGACGCGCGTGCCCACACTTCGGGCAACGATAAGCGCCTAAATGATTAAACACGACGCTCTCATATTCGTAGCGCGTCTTGCAATCGCGACAGAAAATCGATTCTGTATTCGCTGCAATCACAGCCTCACCGTAATTTTCGAACCCAAGATACACACAGTCATTCGATACTGGCATGTTTCCTAGCATCGACTCATCCCCATTTAAAATCAGCTTAGCACTTGGCACATTCTTAATCGCATCTAAAATAAACTTATAAGTCGTGGTTGTCTCCCCAAAGCGGTCGAGTTGATCCCTAAAAATATTGGTTACAACAATCATTTCAGGTGTGATCATCGAAGTGACCTCGCGCATATACGCCTCGTCCACCTCAATCACCGCATAACGGTTCGGTCGGCGATCGCCAAATTTATGATGTTTCGCAAACGTCGAGACAATCCCCGGCGTCATGTTTGCCCCAGCTGAGTTGTTCATCACGTGAAACCCTTCTGCGATGAGCGCCTTGTAAACCATGTCCGATGTGGTTGTTTTCCCGTTCGTCCCGGTCACTAAAATGACTTGCCAACCTTGTGCCAGCTTCGTTAAAATACGTTTGTTCAACCTTAATGCAAATTTACCAGGAAGCGAGGATCCGCCACCCCTTAATCTAAGCAAAAAAATGAGGATTTTTGTGAGAAAAATAGTCAAAATCAAAACCTCCAAATCAAAATTAAATCTTGTGTTTCCCTACCCATAAATTATAACACTTCCTCCTATATTTTGCAAAATAAAAGACGTCTCATACAACTAAAATTTCAAAAAAAAAGAGGAGCCGTTACGCTCCTCATCATTAACTTAGCAACAACGCATCGTCCTTAAGCTCCGTCTGACTGTTCTGTCTAAATAGTTGCATCAAATCTTCCATCGTGGCGAGTTTTTTTTCTTCACCTTTCAAATCAACCACAATTTTTCCGTTATGAAGCATAATCAGACGATTCCCGTATCGGAGCGCGTCTTGCATGTTGTGGGTGATCATAAACGTCGTCAGTTTTTTCTCCGTTACAAGCTTCTGCGTCAACCCTAAAACTTGCTCTGCAGTCTTCGGATCCAAAGCCGCCGTGTGCTCGTCAAGGAGGAGAAGCTTTGGTTCCACGATCGTCGCCATCAGCAACGTGATAGCTTGGCGCTGTCCACCAGATAAAAGCCCCATATCCATCGTCATCCGATCCTCCAACCCGAGATCCAGAAGTGCCACCTGCTCCTTGTAAAATTCACGGTCAGCTGCTGATAACCCAAATCGCAATCCCCGCTTCTGGCCGCGCTTCGTCGCAATCGCTAAATTCTCCTCGATCGTCATCCGCGTCGCCGTGCCCATCTTCGGATCCTGAAACACACGGCCAATCAACTTCGCCCGCTTATGCTCCGGCGTCCGTGTCACATCAATCTCATCAATTTCGATGTGACCAGCATCGGCCTCATACACCCCCGCAATCGTATTAAGCAACGTCGACTTCCCCGCACCGTTGCCCCCGATCACCGTAATAAAATCACTGGCGTCCGCCTCAAAATCAATCCCCTTCAAAACATGATTCTCATTAATCGTCCCCGCCTCAAACGTCACATGCACATCCTTAATCTTCAAACAACCCGGCATCTTAATTCCTCCTTATTCTTATCATCAAAAATCCAACTAAAACTAAACATCGCACATCCAACAGCGATTACCTATTTTCTCAATATAGGTTGTCATCTGGGTATAAAACTACCTATTTTCTCAATATAGGTTGTCATCTGGGTATAAAACTACCTATTTTCTCAGTATAGCCTATCATCTAGGTATAAAACTACCCACTGGTCACCGAAAGGGATGACACCCAAACACTACTTCCCCATCGCCCGCTTATTCAACTTATCCTTTAAACTAGGCGCCGTCAACACCACCGCTAAAATCACCGCCGTTACCAGCCGTAAATCGTTCGGATTCATATTCAAATTAATCGCCAACGCAATAATCATCCGATACACGACCGATCCCAATACCACGCACATCAACCGCTTCGCTAAACTCAAATTCCCAAACAACACTTCTCCAATCGTCACCGATGCTAATCCGATCACAATCGTCCCCACGCCCATCGAGATATCCGCAAAGCCGTTGTTCTGTGCCACCAGTGCGCCCGAGAGTGCGATCAAGCTATTAGCAATCATAATCCCCATGACTTTCGCTTTATCCGTATCCACCCCTTGCGCCCGGGACATCTCCTCGTTGTCGCCGGTCGAACGTAGAATATAACCAATTTCCGTGCGGAAAAACAGGAACAAAATGAAAATGATGATACTAACCGCGACAAGCCCAATCGCAATCGGAATCAGGTTGCTGGCAAGCCCGAGATCCTCGAACAGGGCAAAGACGGTTTCACGTCCTAGCAGCGAAATGTTTGCCTGTCCCATTAGGCGTAAGTTGATCGAATATAACGCGGTCATCGTGAGAATCCCTGAAATTAACGCCGGAATTTTAAACTTAGTGTAGAGCAGCCCCGTGATAAGGCCCGCTGCTAAGCCGGATGCCCCTGCGATTAGGGTTGACACAATGGCATTGAAACCTTGCACAATAAGAGAAGACGAGATGGCGGCACCTAGGGGGAAGCTTCCTTCTGCCGTTAAGTCCGCGATGTGCAAGATGCGGTAAGTGAGGTACACGCCGATGGCCATGAGGGCCCATAATAATCCTTGACTGATTGCCGTTATTAAAATATCCATCATTAATCCTCCAATCTATCTCTTAAACTTTGCGGAATCGTGACGTTGCTCCCCGCGAGGAATTCTTCGTTGATGAACAGGTACGTCTCAAACTGCAAATCCACCGGCATTTCCGCGACATCCGCCCCGTTAAAAATCACGTCGAGCGCCATATCTGCGACCTGACGACCCAGCTGGTAATGGTCAATGCCGATCGTCGCTAATCCGCCTGCTCGCGCAGCCGTTGTACTTGCATTCACAACCGGTAAATCATTTTCCATCGCGATGGCACCAACCGTTGGCATCGCTGAGGCGATCGTATTATCCGCCGGAATCCACACACCATCCACGCGACCGATTAAGCTCTGGAAAGCTTGCGCCACGTCGTTCGTGTTCGTCACCGTCACATGCACGGTTTCTAAGCCCAGACGCGCAGCCTCTTCTTCAGCAATCTCGATTTTAACCGCTGAATTAGCCTCACTGGCGTTATAAATAAAGCCGACCGTTTGAATGCCTGGCGTTAATTCCACGAGTAGCTCGAGCTGCGTGGCAACGGGTGCCATCGAACTCGTCCCAGACACGTTGCCTCCCGGGCGTTCGTAGCTTTCAACGAGATTAGCCGCTGATAAACTTGTGATCGCCGTTGCTAAAATCGGGACTTCGCTTGTTTCATTTGCTAGTGCCAATGTGGCTGGCGTGGAGATCCCAATTAGCACGTCTGAGCCTTCTGAGATAAGTTGCTGGCTCATCAGCTGTAAGTTCGATTGATCGGATTGCGCGTTGAACAAAATGATCTCAATGTTCTCACCGTCGATGTACCCACGTTCCTCGAGGCGGCTCATAATGCCGAGCCTCGCTTCTTCGAGGGCACCGTGATTTGATAGTTGTAAAATACCTATCCTGACGATTTCGTCCTCCTGACGTTGCTCCACGTTTGGGCTGGTTATCACAACGGCAACTGCCAAGCCTAAGATAAACAGCCAGCTTAGAACCACTCCAGATTTAATTGTTTTTGCCATGTTTCTCATCTCACTTTCCTAGGAGTTACTCATTTAAATGCAAAAAGTCATCACTAGATTTATTAGTAAAATCCAGCAATGACTTTTAAAGTTGTCGACTTTTCACTCAGTCGGTTTTTAAAGGTATCATCCACATAGATTTCACTCGCTCTATGTGGCAACGCTCTAGCACGCTAAACTAGCCATCATAGATACAAACACTTGCGTCGGTTTGTATCCATGAATGATTCATACATACAAACTGTATCAATAATAGCTATAATAATAGTTGTTAGCTGCTAGCTGAAGCGATATCCTTAACATTAAAATCAGTCCTCTTTTGAGTAATTGTATAGTAGATTAGCACGAATTGATCAGATTGTCAACCCTCTTTTAAATTTTTTTAAACTATTTTGCGCTGTCATTTTATCTATAAAGATTTTTATCGACAAAGGTGATTTTTTTTGACAATAACTGTTGCATTTCGTAATAAATAGTGGTATAATCTTAAGCAGTGTTCAGGTTACTCCCCTAACAGCCTGTTCATTAGAGCAAGTAGGTCTCCCCCCAACCTACTCTAGCTCGCTTTTTTTTTTGCTTTTTTGGTTGGGGGATTACTTGATGTTATACAATTTCAATCCATTCTCAGTTGTGATTCGACAGACCTCATCGTAGGTCATTTTTTTTATTTCTGCAATTTTTTCTGCGATGTATGACACGTAAGCTGGCTCGTTACGTTTTCCGCGGTAAGGAGCAGGTGTCAAATACGGGCCGTCGGTTTCGATGACTAAACGGTCTAGTGGCACAACCTTTGCTAGTTCATGCACGTTATGCGCGTTTTTAAAGGTTACAGGGCCGTCTATACCGATGTAAAAACCGAGATCGAGGAATTTTTGCAGCATGTCGATGTCACCGCTATAGCAGTGCATCACGCCGCTTAGCCCTTGACCTTCATCGCGTAGCATGTCATAAGTATCGTGGACAGACTCGCGCATGTGCACGACAATCGGCATGTCCATTTCCTTTGCAATTTCGAGTTGCTTCTTAAAAACATCACGCTGAATGTCATTGAACGACGTGTCGTGGTAATAATCAAAACCAATTTCACCTAGCGCTACAACTTTCGGATGCTTCAACTGCTCGCGCAACACCGACCAACTCGCCTCTGTGGCACTCTTCGCATCACTCGGATGAATCCCAACCACCGCATAAATCTGTTCGTACTGCTCGGCAAGACGGATCGCACGCGCACTCGACGGCTCGTCAAAACCAATCACCGCCATGTGCGTTACACCTGCTTCCAAAGCACGCGAGATGACCTCGTCTAAATCTTTCTTGTACATGTCGCTGTTTAAGTGTACGTGTGTATCAAATAACATAGCTGACTCTCCCTTTTTCCATTTATTAGTTTAGATTTTTCTTTACAAACTTGCATTTTCATGGTACAATTCGCATATAATAAAAAGTCGGAGACGTAGTTGGTGAACTACGAACTCCTACGGCCGTTAAAGACGGTGACGGACTGTTGGAAAAAAAGTAACCGTAAGCCTGGTCAAAGCTTTTAGACGGTTACTTTTTTTGTTTTCTGTCGATGTAATCAATCAGCTTTAAGAGAAACATGCCAAATGCAAACATTAATCCTATCGCTTCCGCCACAGTCATACACTATCCTTTCGGACAGACACCAGATTCCAAATACTCGTACCATGGGCATCCCTCCTTGTCATAAGTCATAGGGTTAAACACCTACCCTCCTTACACCAGTTTGCTCTGCCACCGTCTTGAACTTCCATAAAAACATTATGTCACAAGTCGACAGAAGAGTCGACTTTTTTCTTCTATTTTTTCAAGCCAATTTCTATTTCACAATCGCCCCAACCGGCATCGCGTCTTGCACCTCCGGCAACGATAACTTCCCATCCGCCGACGCCGCTAGCACCATCCCCTCAGACAATTCGCCGCGCAACTTCACCGGCTTCAAATTCGTCACGACCACGATCTTCTTCCCGACCAACTGCTCAGGCGTATAATGCTGTGCAATCCCCGATACAATCTGGCGCGTCTCGCTACCTAAATCCACCTGCGACACCAACAAACGGTCCGCCTTCGGATGCGGTTTACATTCCTTGATTTGCCCAATCTTCATTTGAATCTTCGCAAAATCATCGATCCCAATTTCCGGAAGCTCTTCGACTTCTGCCACGTTTTTTTCCTCTGCAACCGCCTCTACTTGACCAGCCGAAACACCCATTTGCTCTTTAATATAAGCGACCTCAATGTCAACTTCTAACCGTGGGAAAATTGGCACTCCCTTTTCCGCCACTTTTGTTGCTGCCGAAATCGTCTCGTAGTGATTTAAAGAATCCCACGCTTTAGCAGCACTCTCTGTTATACCTAGTTGAGCAAAAATCTTCGGCGTTGTCTGCGGCATAAATGGTGCAATTAAAATCGCAATTTGGCGCAAGCCTTCTACCAAATGCGTCATCACCGAGGCTAATTGCGCGCGATCCGCCTCGTCCTTAGCCAATATCCACGGTGCCGTCTCATCGATGTACTTGTTCGTCCGCGCCACCAGCGCCCAAATGTCCGCTAAAATCAAACTAAACTGCATGTTCTCAAAATTCGCTTCAACTTTCCCAACCGTTTCCGCAATAAAATCTTCCAACACGCTATCAAACGCCGTCACGTGGCCATTATACGCTGGCACAACCCCGTCAAAATACTTATTAATCATCGAAACCGTGCGGTTAAGCAAGTTCCCTAAATCGTTCGCCAAATCAAAATTCACGCGCTCCACAAACGATTCCGGCGAGAACACCCCGTCCTGCCCAAACGGCAATTCGCGCAACAAGAAATAGCGCAAAGCATCTAACCCGTAACGCTCAATCAGCATCTCCGGATAAACGACATTCCCCTTCGACTTCGACATTTTCCCGTCTTTCATCATAATAAACCCGTGCGCAAACACCTTCTTCGGCAACGGTAAATCCAGTGCCATCAAGAAAATCGGCCAGTAAATCGTATGGAAACGCACAATCTCTTTCCCAATCAACTGCACATCTGCTGGCCAATAGCGGTTAAACAACGACTCATCGTCCGAGCCATACCCCAACGCCGTGATGTAGTTCGT
>WRAJ01000019.1 GCA_009780245.1 Turicibacter sp. | reverse complement strand
TACAGATCCTCGTTCCGGAGAGCTTTACTGAGACAAATGAGTACTTTGAAATTAGTCGCTACGAGTGGTTCATCACAACAGAGGAATCAGCTAGGATCGCGGCTTATGGAGATGAGATTCTTCTTGATTTTGTGGGTGATGAATTAGGCTTTATGGTACATGACTTTGACGCAGCAGAAGCAATGGATAGAGGAATGATCCAACTAATTTCTACTTTGACTTACGCGTTTGTCGGTGTCTTGATTTTGATCGGCTTAACGAATGTCATTAGTACAATTTCTGAAAATATCAAAACACGTTCAAACGAGTTTGCGATGCTGCAAAGCGCAGGGATGACAAGCAAAGGCATTAGAAGAATGCTGAATTTAGAAAGTATTTTCTCGTCAGTGAGGTCGCTCATGTTTGGGGTTCCGTTGGGCATTTTTGGAACTGTGATGACGCATCGTAACATTAATAGTACAGCGGGATTTAGCTATACGTTACCGTGGATCCCAATCATCATTTCAGTCGTTGCCGTGTTTTTAACGACTTGGGTGACGATGCAACACGCAGCAAGGAAGTTGCGTAATCAGAACATTATTGAAACGATTCGTTCCGGTAGCGGGATGTAGTTGTGAGCTGCTTTGCTTAGTGCAAGGCAGTTTTTGGAATTTCTGCTTGCAATTCACTAAGAATTACGGTATAATCAATAGCGTTAGCACTCTTTCGTCTAGAGTGCTAAAAATAGGAATAGAAACAGAAAAACTAATACGGGAGGTTGTAAATATGTTAAAACCTTTGAATGATAACGTCGTTATTGAACCGGTTGAGGTTGAAAAGAAGACGGCGAGTGGGATTATTTTGACGGGGGATGTTGCGGTAGACACTTATGCAGAGGGTGTTGTGGTTGCTGTTGGTCCGGGTGTTGCTCTTGACCAAGGTGGGCATCGTGAGATGGCGGTTAACGTTGGAGACCGTGTGATCTACCAAGATTATTCAGGTATGCCTTCGCTGGATCATGAAGGGAAAAAGTTGCTTATTATGGCTGAATACAATATTTCAGCGATTGTGGAGTAGGAGGAGTAAAAGATGGCAAAGGAAATTTTATTTGCAGAAGATGCGCGCAAAGCGATGATTCGTGGGGTTGATGTGTTAGCAGACACGGTGAAAGTGACGCTAGGACCAAAGGGGCGTAATGTGATTTTGGAGCAGAAGTTTGGGGCGCCGCAGATTATTAATGATGGTGTTTCGATTGCGAAGGAAATTGAATTAGAAGATAAATTTGAGAATATGGGGGCGCGTTTGGTTGCGGAGGTTGCGAGTAAAACGAACGACGTTGCCGGTGATGGGACAACGACGGCGACCGTTTTAGCACAAGCGATGATTCGTGAGGGGAATAAGAACATCGTAGCCGGTGCGAATCCGATGATGATTCGTCGTGGGATGGAGCAGGCGGTTAGTGTGGCCGTAGCAGCGTTGGCTAAGCAGTCGCGCGTGGTGGAAGACCGTGCGGGAATTGCGAACGTGGCGGCGATTTCAGCAGCGGATCCGACGGTTGGTGATTTGATTGCCGAGGCGATGGAGCGCGTTGGCAACGATGGCGTGATCACGTTGGAAGAGTCGCGCGGGTTTGAAACGACGCTGGATGTGGTGGAAGGGATGCAGTTTGACCGCGGTTATCTGTCTTCTTACATGGTCACCGACACGGAAAAGATGGAAGCTGTCCTAGAAAATCCGTATATTTTGGTGACGGACGCTAAGATTGCGAATATGCAGGATTTGTTGCCGATTCTCGAGCAGCTTATGCAGTCGGGTCGTTCCATGTTATTAATTGCTGAGGATGTTGAAAGTGAGGCATTAGCGGCTTTGGTGCTTAATAAACTTCGTGGGACTTTGAATGTCGTAGCGGTTAAGGCTCCTGGCTTTGGAGATCGTCGTAAGGCGATGCTGGAGGATATTGCGATTTTAACCGGCGCACATTTGATTACAACGGAACTTGGTATGGACATTAAAGAAACGACGTTAGACATGCTCGGAACTGCCGGTCGTGTCATTGTAACTAAGGATGATACAACCCTTGTTGAAGGGGCTGGCGAACGCGTTGCGGTCGCAGGTCGTGCGGATCAGATCAGAGCGGAGGTTGCGAGCACGACTTCTGAATTCGATAAGGAAAAGTTGATCGAACGCTTGGCTAAACTAACCGGAGGAGTCGCAGTGATCAAAGTAGGAGCGGCAACGGAAACTGAGTTAAAGGAGCGCAAGCTTCGCATTGAAGACGCGTTGAATGCGACGCGAGCAGCAGTGGAAGAGGGGATCGTTGCCGGCGGTGGCACGGCGTATCTGAACGTTTATCAAGAAGTAGCTGCCGTTGATGCTGAAGGTGACGTTGCGACGGGTGTCGCGATTGTGTTGAAGTCGCTTGAAGCACCGGTTCGTCAAATCGCTGAAAATGCTGGGATCGAAGGCTCGGTCATTGCGCATCAGCTAAAGGACATGGCGCCTGGCTTCGGGTATAATGTGTTAGCGGATGAGTTTGTTGATATGTTTGAAGCGGGAGTAGTTGATCCGACGAAAGTAACCCGCTCGGCTTTGCAAAACGCAGCGAGTATTTCGGCGTCGTTCTTAACGGCAGAAGCCGCGGTAGCTGAAATGCCAGAACCAGTGGTAGCACCACCAATGCCTGATATGGGCGGGATGATGTAAGGGGTATGGAAGTTGTGGATTTCCCTATAGTCCTTGATATATCGCAAGAGTAGGGAAGGATTTCCCTATAGCCCTTGATATATCGCAAGAGTAGGGAAAAGTTTCCCTATAACCCTTGATATATTGTAAAATTAGGGAAATTTCGCATGACCTATGTAAAGGATAGTAAGTTTAAAGCGAAAGCCTGTGAGAGACGGGCTTTCGCTTTTTTGGCGGTTTTGTTATAAACAACGCATCGCGCGGGGTAAGTTGCCGCTTATTCTCTTCTAAATTCAAATCCAACTCACAATACCTAATGGCCATAGCTTTCACTCCTCATTGGCGATTTAATTACAGTATACGATGATTTTATAGTTGTTTCAAGTTTAAATTTGTGGTTTAATACAGTTTGTAGTTTAATACCCTATAAAGATTTATGGTTAACAAAATGCTTTTGCTAATCACGAAAAGGAGCTATCAATTTTGATTTCATTATTAATTATTATTTACATCGCATTTATTATGCTAGGCTTACCAAACGTACTCGGAAGCGCATGGCCTGTGATGCACGCTGACCTTGGCGTTGCAGCAGCTAGTGCCGGTATTGTCTCAATGATCCTCTCAGGCTCAACGATCTTCGCCACGTTCTGGTGTGATAGAGTCGTGCGTCGCGTTGGCGAAAGCAAACTCGTCTTATTGAGCATCCTTGTGATCGGGATGTCAATGATTGGTTTCTCGCTATCTCCGAACTTCATCTTCCTCGCCCTATGGAGCATGCCATTAGGGATTGGCTCAGGATTCCTCGATGCCGTTCTGAATAACGTGGTCGCCCTCCACTACGAAGCGAAACACATGAGCTGGCTCCACGCCTTCTGGGGCGTTGGTGCATCCATCGGGCCGATTATTATGTCGTTTTTCCTGTTAAGAGAAAGTGCTTGGCAAGGGGGGTATCGTGCCATTGGTGTGATCCAGCTAGTCTTTGTTGTTGTTTTCTTTGCAACCCTAAAACTATGGAAACACATCCAAGCAAGTGCCGCTGACACAGAGACCACCGATGAGCAAGAACCGTCGTCCCTATCAAAAATCCTCGCCATCCCTGGGGTAAAGCAGTCGTTGATCCTCTTCTTCTGCTACACGTCCATCGAAGCCACCGTTGGGCTCTGGGCAAGTAGCTACTTAGTGATCATCCGCGACCTCGCTGAAGAAACAGCTGCCCTTTGGACCGCGCTTTACTTCGGGGGCATCACAGCAGGACGTTTCCTATCGGGCTTCTTAACCCTAAAGCTAAGCCACAAACGACTGATCGGGCTAGGGAGTGGCTTAATCGGACTGGGAATCCTCGTCTTATTCCTACCCGTGCCAGAAAACTTTTTACTCCTCGGCTTGTTCTTAATCGGCTTCGGGTGCGCGCCGATCTTCCCGAGCTTAATGCATGAAACGCCAAGCAACTTTGGCGCTGGCTATTCGCAAGCGATCATCGGGATTCAAATGTCGTTTGCGTATATGGGCTCGATGTTAATGCCGCCTTTGTTTGGCGTGATCGCTGAGCAAGGAAGCTACCGCCTCTTTCCCTTTTTCATCGGTGGGTTTTTAATCTTGATGGTCATCATGGCGAAGTGGTTGTATCAAAAGGTTCAAAAGCAAGTGTAAATGAGATAAACATAGAAAAAGTGAGCCGATGCAGCGCTCACTTTTATTGTAGGAAAATGTATCCGACGTAGGCGCCGTAGACCGCTAAAAACACGATGGCTTCCAAGCGTTTGATTTCGCGACCGGTTGCGGAGAATAGCCATAATAATAAGACGGCGGCGGCCATGAAGATCACATCGACAAATGTAAAGGCGGTTGTGATCGCTTCGCCCAAAATGACCACGGGTAAGCCGAGCACGACGCAAATGTTGAAAATGTTGCTGCCGACGATGTTCCCGATCGCCATGCTATTTTCGCCTTTTTTAGCGGCGATGACGGTGGTGACCAGTTCTGGCAACGAGGTTCCGATTGAAATCACCGTGACAGAGATGATTTTTTGACTGATTCCAATGGCACTAGCGAACGCTTCCACGTTGTCGACGATCAAATTACTGCCGAAAACAATGCCTGCTAGTCCTAGCAAAATCATCAAACCAGACCGAGGCAATTTGTATTTTGGTTCTTCAATCACCTTGTTGCTTTCTTTGTCGGCTCTTAAAATCGTGATCAAATAATAAATAAAAATCGAAAAGAACAACAATAGAATAACGCTATCCGCTCGCGTTAACGAGCTATGCGGGGCATCATTAAAAAAGGGGTCTAATAAAAGCACCGATAGCCCTAAGGTAATCAATAATAAAATCGGAATCTCCTTGCGAATCACATCGTTGGCAATTTTAAACGGCTTGATCAAAATCGCAACGCCTAGAATAACAAGGATATTTCCGATACTACTACCAATCACATTCCCGAACAGCATATCAGAATTTCCCGAAATATGCGAATTAAATGAAATGGCCAACTCAGGTGCAGACGTTCCGAAAGCCACGATCGTTAAACCGATGACCGTCGTTGAAATGTTAAAATTACGTGCCAGATTTGCAGCTCCGTCGACAAAGACATCGGCACATTTAATCAGGATGATAAAGCCAAGAGCGGCCAAGCCAAGGTTTAATAACAAGATAATCAGTCCTCTAGAATTTGTTTATCTTAGTATGACCTAGCCAGGCACAATTATTCTTTCTCTTCCATCTGATCAGTCTCATATTTCGCTTGTTCGATCTCGCGGTAATAATCCATCTTTTCACGGAACAATTCTCCGTTGCTTGGCGGCGTATAAGTAATCGCATTAGCCCCGGCTTCGATCGTCTCTAAAATCGACGCATCCGTCGGCCCGCCTGTCGCAATGATTGGCACATCCGGGAATCTGGTACGAATACTTCGCACTACGGCCGCCGTCTTAGCGCCGCAGCTCACATTTAATATGTCTGCCCCTGCTTTTAATTTCCCTTCAATGTCCGAAAGCTCGGATAAAATCGTAATGACAATCGGGACGTCAATGTTTTCACGGACATAAGCAATCGTCTCGTCCGTCGTGGGCCCATTTAATACGACGCCAATTGCCCCTTGGAATTCCGCGTGAAGTGCGATATTAGCTGATCTTTTCCCGTGCGTCAATCCGCCACCAACGCCACACATCACCGGGATATCAGACACGGACATCAACGCTTGTGTGATCGTGGGCATCGGCGTAAACGGATAGACCGCGATTACCGCATCCGCGTCCGTATTTTTAATTATGGCGACATCGGTTGTAAAAATAAAAGATTTCATTCTTTTCCCAAAAATGCGAATGCCGCTGGCTTCTCTAATCGCCGTTGGTACTTTGATGTAGCTGTTGCGCAATGCCCCGTTCACCGAAGGTATGACTCGCCCCTTAGAATTTTTTTCTTGCAAGATTACGCTCATCGTCGCCACTCCTTTTGGATCAGTTGTTTTTTCTATAACCCTAATTATATAACTTTCCTGTGGATTTACAAGCGTTCGATGTATATTTTTTTGTTTGCGGTGAATATTTAGTGGTAGTGAATGGATAGGGGGGAAGTGTCATGAGCCAACGAGAAGTGCATAAGGAAAAGAAGAAGAAAGTCGAGATTAACTACAACGAAGAGGTTGAAACGGACGTGTTTGACTACTTTGAAGACGACGACCCATTTAAGGAAATTATTATTTCCTAGCTGACGAAACCATTGAGGTTTCGTTTTTTGTTGGCAGGAATCGAGTTGAAATGATTTTAAATAAGGATTTTCAAATGCTTAAAGGCAACTTTGCATAAAGTAAAACCCTTACAAATTTGACGTTTAGGCGATGGCATGTTACTATATCTCTGTCGTAAGCTCAGTTCTAGATACAATAGCTTAGGTCTTTTGGCTATTGACGATTACTTTCTTGTGTTACATCAGACAAATGAAGGAGGTGAACTGTTATAAATTGCCCGCTCTGTTATTGCGGATAAGTAGTTTATAACAGAACACATGCAAGTAAAACGGGATATAACGGGAGGGATCATGTCACTTGGCGTGATTATTACCAGTATCTTCGCTATCATGCATTCTAACTTGAATGAAGTAAACATGAATGAAGTAACCATTGTCGAAAATGGTGAGCGAAATACATTCACAACAGAAGCTGAGACTGTTCTTAGCTTAGTAACAGGCGGTTACATACAATTCGGAAATTTCGATGAAATGAACATGGAAATCCACGATGAAGTATATGACGGTATGGAAATCGAAATCACACGCGCGAATCAGATGATTATCAACGATGGTGGCGAGAGATTTTATGTGATGACCACAGAAACTGATGTGGATGAAGTGCTTTCTGAGCACAACATCGAATTAAGTGATGATGACTTATTAGAAGTCATCAGAACGGTTACTACAACCGAAGGTGAAGAACTTCATATCAATCCAGCTGGATTAACAGCGACTGCAGCTGAAAATACCATTGAGATTGAAGTCACTCGTGTGACGTTTGACACAGTAACAGATGTGATCGAAACAACACTTGAGACGGAATACATCTACACAGACGATCTTCCAGATGGAGAACGTATTGTGCGTGTAGAAGGGAGCCCTAGGGTTGAAGAAACGGTTATAGAGAACAAGTACCACAACGGTGAGTTCTTTATGACAGTCAACGAAGAGGTAAATCTCGTTGACGAAGGTGCAAGACGTGTGGTTGAAATTGGAACGTATGTGTACGTTCCTGAGCCAACAACACCAGCGCCGGCAGCACCATCACAATCCACTTCGAATTCATCTTCAACACCAGCAGCAACTAATGTGCTTGATACATTCACAGCGAGTGTAACAGCTTACTTAGCAACGTGCTCTGGCTGTTCAGGATTCACAGCGAGTGGTCGTGATGTTAGAAACAATGTACACTTTGAAGATTCAGCATTTGGAACTGTCCGCATCGTTGCAGCATGTAGACAATTTCCATTTGGAACAATTATTTACATCTCGGGCATCGGTAACGCCGTTGTTCTAGATAGAGGGGGAGCTGTATCAGGAAACGTGCTAGACTTATTAATGTCGTCTAGCGAGAACCCGATACAATTTGGTAGACAATCTTTACAAGCACAAGTCCTAAGATTAGGTTGGTAATTAATTTGCATTAATCACCTCAAAAAAACTTAACTCTTAAGATCGTAATCACTATAAGTTGTACACGATTGGTGCATATTGAGCCAATTTGTGAAATAACACGGAAGTCTGAGTCGCATATGATGTCTCGACAACGACTTAACAACTTACGCATAAAAAATAGTTTGAAAAATGACTCGCTTCAATTAACGAGAGTTCTTACGACAGAGATTTGATAGAACTTGTGGCCACGGTTGCAAGTTCGATGCGAAAAAACTCATGGTTTCTAGTGTTTCTACCATGACCATGAGTTATCTAGTTCGTTGATATGGGCATTTGTATATAATTATTTCACGCACTAGCCTTTTGGTTGGTGCGTGTTTTTGTTTGCTGTTACCAGAGCCCTCTTATTGAGGTATAACCCTCTCGTTCTTCGTTCCATTTGTGAATGGACAGTGGCGTGCCGGTTGTACTTTTTATTAAAAACATGCCGGACTTCATCGGCGGTGAAATCTGCTCGTCTCTGAGTTTTACGCCGTTTCTGACTAGCTGCTCTACCCAGTTATCCACAGTCACTGTGGGAAAATCGGTTAGTGCTTCGGAGATCGTTAATAACCGAAAATCCCCCGCTTCGATTTGTTCAAGCGTCACGCAATCATCAAGCTTAAACTGCCCGGATGCGATGCGTTGTAAGTCAGACATATGGGCCGGATACCCTAATTTTTCACCGATCGTTGTGGCGACCGTTCGAATAAAGATGCCTTTGCTGCCATGGACTTGGAATTTAAAGCGTACTAGCCCGTCAGCGTGGGTGACATCTCCGAGCAATTCTAGTTCGTAAATGGTGACATCGCGCTGCGGCCGTTCAATTTCAATACCAGCCCGCGCATACTCGTATAACTTTTTCCCTTTGACTTTCACCGCCGAGTACATCGGGGGAGTTTGGCGTCCACTGCCAATCATGGCTTGCAAAACGGAAGTGATGTCGGCTTGCGCGATTGGCTTTGTCACAGCGCGTTGTTCCACCACCTCTCCGGATGCATCTTCAGTTGTTGTGGAGAATCCTACTGTGATCTCACCGATATAGGCTTTCGTTTCGGCCGTTAAAAATTGGACGAGCTTTGTCGCAGATCCGACACAAATCGGAAGGACGCCATCCACATCTGGATCGAGTGTCCCCGTATGCCCGACTTTTTTCGTTCCTAGCAAGCGGCGCACGCGCATCACACAGTCGTGCGACGTCATACCGCGCGGCTTGTTTAATAATAATAAACCATTCATGTCAGCAAAAACTCCTCGAAAACGACATTAGCCATCAGCAGGCCTTTTCTTGTCAATCGCAAATTTTGATGAAGGGCATCAAAAGTGACGTAATCAAAATTTATTAATTTTTCAATTTTTTCTTTGTATAAACGTTGTTGTGAATTTGATATTTGGATTCCTTCCAGCAAACGTAAACCTAAAAACATTGTTTCTTCCATTGTTTCGTCCTTGCTCACTTCGTGTTGCGCTAAAATCGGCAATTTCCCTTCGGTGAGTGACGCTTTATAAGCGGTAATGGAACGGGTATTTTCGTAGCGAACACGCATAGCTGTGACGGTAGGTGAAGCACGTTGCGACTCATCGGATAACCATCTTTTTGCCTGACCATGTGCACCAAGTCCGACTCCGATGTAATGGTCGTTTTTCCAGTATGTCAGATTGTGATCACTACGTTTGCTCCGTGTAAAATTGCTAATCTCATAATGTTCAAAACCAGCCGCGGTCAACTTATCAATCACCGTTTCAAACATGTCTGCTTCAACCTCGTTGGCAACGAGCTCCAGTTGATCTTTCATGTAATCAATGTAAAACTTCGTGTGTTCTTCCAAGATCAGCGAGTACGCCGAGACGTGTGTGATCGGCAGTGCTAGTAGTGTATCCAAATCCGCTTCCCAGTCTTGGAGTGTCTGTGAGGGAATGCCGTAGATCATGTCGACGTTGATCTCAAAGCCATGCTCTGCGAGCATTTGAATCACGGCGCGGGCATCTTCTGCACTGTGCGAACGCTCCAGTATTCGGAGGTGGCGTTCATGGAACGTTTGAACGCCGAGACTTACCCGTGTAACCCCGTGCTTTTTTAAACAGGCGATCTTGTTTCGCGCGTTTAAACTTTCCGGATTTGCCTCGATGGAGACTTCGGTGAGACCGCTAAAATCGATGACAGTGTGCAGGTAGTTGAATAATCGATCAAGCTGGCGGGTTGTGAGCACAGACGGTGTGCCGCCGCCGATATAAACGGTTTGCAGCTCCTTAAAGCCAAAGCGATCGTTGTAGATTGCTAACTCCTGTAGTAATGCATCCAGATACGCATCCGTATCTTGCCCGGCTGAAAAAACCTTCGGGAAATCGCAATAGCTACAAATCTGATCGCAAAATGGAATGTGAATATATAACGATTGAGCCATAAAATCCCTTCTTTCAATGGATGATGCTATCTTACCATATTTATTGATAAAATACAAAAAGACACCTGCCATAATGTTGCAGGTGCCCCTTATACTGGTACATTTAAAACAAAAAGAGAGAGAGCATTAGCAAACCAAGCACTTTACTAATGCAATAATAGTATGTCACAAGCACAACATTTTTATTCAGCCTAGCCGTAGAAAGTTGAAAAAACATTTGGCATTTTATCTGAAAGCGTGTTATAATCGAACCAGACTAGCAATCGACAATTAATCTTGAAGAGGTCGATCATAAAAACAAGAAAAGAGGGATTTAACCATGGCTTGGATTCAATGTAATTTCTTTTCAACTTCGCTCATGCGCACTGTGCCGATTAACGTGATCGTTCCAACAGATAAGATGGTCTTTGGGCAAGAAGAGCAGCAAGAAGCAAAACCATTTAAAACGCTTTACTTATTACACGGGATTTTCGGTAATTATACCGATTGGGTCTCGGGAACGCGCATTCAATCGTGGGCCCAGGACAAGAACATCGTGGTGGTCATGCCGAGTGGTGAGAATCGTTTCTATGTGGATCAAGACATACCAGGTGAAAAATACGGGACTTTCATCCAAAAAGAACTCGTTGAATTCACGAGAAAAACATTCCCCTTATCGCACAAAAAAGAAGATACCTTTATTGGCGGTCTATCAATGGGTGGCTACGGCGCGATTATCAATGGCTTACATGCGCCAGATGTTTTCGGTGCGGTTTGTGCCTTGTCGGCAGCTACTATCATCGGCAGTCACGATCATTTAGAGTATGGCGCGGAGGACATTTTCAGAAGTCGCAACTACCACGAGATGGTCTTTGGTGATTTGGATAAAGTGGTGGGGAGCAACAAAGATTATATCGCTGTGGCAGAACAGCTAGTAAAATCCGAGCAGGAATTACCGAAGTTTTACGTGGCTTGCGGGACAGAAGACTTCCTCTTTGATTCAAACGTTGTCTTCAAAGATAAGCTCATTGAACTCGGATTTGACGTAACGTGGGTGCAAGACACCGGCGGTCACGACTGGCCGTTCTGGGATAAGTACATTAAAAAGACGCTAGACTGGTTACCACTTGGTGAAGAAGTAGCAGGCGTCGGCTCGGGGAATGTGATGTAATGAATGTTCAGACCAGCCTTCGGGCTGGTTTTTAAAGCAAATCGGAGGTGAGTGAGTACCATGAAAATCCAACAGGCAATCAAAGATATCGTCGGTTATGTATACCAGAGCGGTGATTTAAACTTGGAATATTTCTCGGTTAACCGCGCGCAGCTCGGGACTCATGCTCACCAAGTTGTCCAGAAACAATATCGCAAAGACGAATGTGAAGTGCCGGTTGCCCATACCATGCGGATCGATGAACACGAAGTCATAATGAATGGTAGGCTCGACTTGTTGCTAAAGGGAAATTCCGGTTGGGTCGTGGGTGAGATTAAATCAACCACGCGTAACCTCGACCACATCAGGGAGAATGACCGGCCAAACCACTATGCACAGGCTAAGTTTTATGCGTATATCTTGCTCCTGCAAAACCCCAAGCTGGCATTCATCACTGTTCGGTTAATTTATTGCGACCTTGACGGTGATAAAACCCGCAGCTTTGATCAAGTTTACATGCTTGATGAGCTAGAGGAATTTGTCCGCGCCACACTGAGAATCTACATCGACTGGGCCCTCGTTCTAATAAAATCCCAGCAGCAAAAGTTGAAAACAGCCAAAGCCCTCGACTTCCCGTTTGGCGAGTTTAGGACGTATCAACGCCAGTTATCCGGAACCGTTTATCAGTGTATCAAAGAAGAAAAAAACCTGTTACTACGAGCGCCGACCGGGATTGGTAAGACCATGGCGACCATTTTTCCGAGCTTAAAAGCCCTCACGAATGCCGAGCAGAAAGTCTTTTACTTTACGGCGAAAACCATGGGACGGACGGTTGCAGAAAAGGCATTTGCGATGTGCCAAAAGCAAGGCCTTGCGGCGAAGGTGACGACGATTACGGCGAAGGAGAAGATTTGCTTTATGGATGAGGCGCGGTGCGATCCGGCTTATTGTCCGTATGCTAAGGGGTATTTTGATCGGCAGCGGGAGGCGATTCGGGATTTGTTTGAATCGGAGTTTTTATTTGACCGGACGACAATTGAGACGTATGCGAAAAAGCATGAGATTTGCCCGTTTGAGTTTTCGTTGTCGATGGCATCGGTGAGCGATGCGGTGATTGGGGATTATAATTATTTGTTTGACCCGCGAGCGTTTTTGCGCCGGTTTTTTGAGGAACCGACTGACCACATTGCGCTTGTTGATGAGGCGCATAATTTGTATGAGCGGGCATGCGAGATGTTTAGTGCGAGTTTGAGCGTTGGGGTGATGCGTGAATTGGAGGCGTATTTTAAAGGACGGCATGGGCCTTTGACGCGGGCGTTGCGCGATTTGATTGTAGTTTTTGATGGGTATGCGGAAGAGACGATGGGAAGCGTTTTCCTGACTGAGCTGGATGATGAGCTACTCGTTAAAGTAGAACGGGCGATGCAGGTGTTGGAGAAGTACCTCTATCGCGAGCACGATGCGGACGATCGTAGTTTGCTGATGAATTTTTACTTTGAGTTGCTGCAATTTTGGCGGATTTCGGATTTTTATACCGAGAGTTTTCGCTTCCACCTGGAGGCATCTAGCGATGATTTTAAAGCTTCGATTATTTGCCTGAATCCCGGTGAGCACCTAGCCGCGCGCTTAAGGAACGTGAAAGCCGGGATTTTATTCTCAGCCACGCTTCACCCGCTCGACTATTTCCAGACGATTTTGTTAAATGACGAGCCCGCTGAGCAGTTGTTCTTACCGTCCCCGTTTGAGCGGGAGCATCTTGATATTAGGGTTAATCATGGACTTTCAACGAAGTATCGGGATCGGGATTTTACGGCGGCGGCGATCGTGCGACATATTTACGAGATGACGCGGGCGAAGCAGGGGAATTACCTGGTTTTTTTCCCATCGTATCAATACATGGAGCAGATTTTTGAACCGTATGATGTGTTAGCAGGGGCGGAGCAGAATGTGGTGATGCAGCAACGCAACATGAATGAAAATGAACGTGAAGAATTTTTAAGCTTGTTCAACCTCTCGGATGAGAAGTCCCTTGTCGCATTTGCCGTCTTAGGCGGAATCTTCAGTGAGGGCATCGATTTAATCGGCGATTCCTTGATCGGCGCGGTCATCGTGGGGGTAGGCCTGCCGCAGATTAACCCCTTGACCGAAGAACGCCGGGCCTATTTCGAAGCGACCTTTGGGGCCGGGTATCGCTACGCTTATGTGATCCCGGGCTTTAACAAAGTGATGCAGGCGGTCGGCCGGGTCATTCGGACCGAGTCGGACCAGGGCAGCGTGCTTCTGATCGACAGCCGGTACATGCAAGAGGAGTATCTAGCGCTATTCCCCTACGAATGGCAGCACGCCCGGTTTGTGCGGGGATAGTTGATCAGGGATTTCCCTACATACCCCTGAAATTCCCATGCTATAGGGAAAAATTTCCCTACACACCCCCGAAAATCCCCTGTTATAGGGAAGAATTCCCCTATAACCCCCTGTAAATAGTTGCCTCTAGGGAAATCCCCCGAAATATAGAAAAACGATGCACTCACAATTCGAGTCGCATCGTTTTTCTATTCCACGCTATCCAGTAAAACCGCCCCGTCCCCTTCTTCTTCTAGGGCACCAATCTCCTCCACACTACGCAGCGCCCGTTCAATCGCGCGCATTCGTGTGCCGGACAACTTCTCAAGCGTCCCCTCCGCGGTCTTGATTTGCTTATGCGCCGTACTAAGCGCGCCTTGGAATTTCCCAAATTCCCCTTTTACTTTGCCCAGTGTTTCCCAGACTTCCTGCGAGTGCTTTTCGATCGCCAAGGTCTTGAAGCCAATCTGCAAAGAACCCAAAAAAGCCGAGAGCGTGGTCGCACCAACCACGACGATTTTATAGCGTTCTCGTAACTCCTCAAAAAAGGCGGCTTCTCGGATGACCTCAGCATACAACCCCTCGGTTGGTAAGAACATCAAGGCAAAGTTGGTCGTTCTAGGTGGTGCAATGTATTTAGAAGAAATATCCACAGCAAAGCGACGGATACTTTGAAGCAGTGCCTTTCGAGCCGACTCGATTTCAGCCTTGTCCTCCGCGGCCATCAGACGGTTGTAGTCCTCAATCGGGAACTTCGCATCAATCGGAAGCAGCAACGACCCGCCGCCCTCATTCCCAGGCAACTTAATCGCAAATTCCACGACTTTCCCATCCACAATGTTCGCGTTCTTCTCGTACTGGCTCGGCGCCAAAATGTCCTCCAACAAGCGCTCCAAACGAACCTCACCGTAAGTTCCCCGATCCTTTACGTTCGTCAACGCATTCTTCAAACTCTTCGCATCCTCGGCCAACGACTTCATCTCACCAAGCCCTTGCTGAACACTCTCCAAATGCTTCCCGACCGTTTCAAACGATTGCGTTAAACGGGTCTCCAGCGTCTTCTGCAACTTCTCATCCACAACCCCCTGCATCTGCTCAAGACGCTTCTCATTGCTTTCTTGCAACGTCTTCATCTGCCCCTCAAGCGTCGCATTCACACGGTCATTGTTCTCCACACTCTGCTTCTGAATCGCGGCCAAGCGCGCGTCCATCTGCTGGCTAAACTCGCTAAGCTGCTTATTTGTCTCCTCGCGGTTCATCATCAACGTCTGCTGAACACTCTCCTGAATCCGCCCAAATCGCTCGAATTGCTCAGTCGTCGCTGCCGAAAGTTGCTTTTGAACATCGTCTCGCTGCGCCTGTGCTGACTTTTTAAATAGCAGTGAAATACTGCTCGTCGTATCGGATTTTTTATCCAGCCGCACGAGGATCATCATCACAACTAACAGCGCAATGATAATAAGGTTAAAAATCATTTGTAATTCCATGAATAGGGTCTCCTTTTTTATTAATTCCGTGTTTCAATCTTAACTAACTCAGCCTCTGCATGTTCCTCCATAAAATGAATCAGCGCGTCGAGGGAATGTTGCGCATGAGCATTTTCACCCGATACCACAGCAACCCCAATGGTCAACGTCCGCGACACATCTTGCGTATCAACCTCAGCGATCGAAGCATTAAACTTGTGCTGCGCCTTCTGGATCACACTGCGCCGCACCTGTCGTTTATCTTTCAACGAATTAGCGTAAGGAATATAAAACGTTAGCACAGCCGATGCCACATACATGCCGATCATCCTCCTTAGGGTTAGAAAATTTTTTGCGACAACCCATCCGCCGGGCAGATCAGTTATCGCTTCCTAGTGTACCATAAATCAAGGGTGTGGTTCAATAATAGTCAACCACTAGCTGAAAATGGGGAAAGCTGAAAACAACTTCTCTAAACTGAAAATTTAAAAGAAAATCATAAAAACTTTCACTTAAGTGAAAATTATGATATAATACAATAAACATTTCAGTTAGGAGAGATAAGATGATAAAGCGAGAAGCATATATAAAACGCATCGAACCCACGATCGACACTGAATTTATCAAAATAATCACTGGGGTTCGGCGAAGTGGTAAAAGTTTTTTATTAATGATGATAAAAGACCTTTTAATTTCAAAAGGTGTGGAAGAACATCAAATTGTATGTCTTAATTTTGAACATCCTGACAATTACTCTCTACAAAGTAGCGAGGATCTTTATGTTTTCCTAAAAGAAAAGGTCAATGAGAATAAGAGATCATATTTTCTTTTTGATGAGATACAAGAAGTAGCAGGGTGGCAAAAATTAATCAATGGTTTGAGAGTGGCATTTGATTCTGATATTTATCTAACTGGTTCGAATGCTTCCTTGCTTTCAGGAGAAATGGCAACTTATTTAACAGGTCGCTACATCGAGATAAAAGTATTACCACTTTCGTTTGAAGAGTATTTGATTTTCAAAAATTATGAAAAATTTCAAGGGGAACGCTACTTCAGAGAGTATTTAGAATACGGCGGTTTTCCTTCTGCAGTGTTGCAAAATGATACTCAATTAAAAAAAGATGTTCTAAGTGGCATATATAACAGCATTTTATTTCGGGATGTTTCAAGCAGAGCAATTGTACGAGAACCAGAACTGCTAGAACGAATTGCCATTTTTTTACTTGACAATGTGGGACAACTGATAACAACAAATAAAATTGCGAACACTATTCGCTCAACCGGTCGAAAAGTGAGCAATAATACGATTGAAAATTACCTGTCTTTACTGGCAGATTCATTCCTGTTTTATAAAGTAAGAAGATACGATATACGTGGCAAAGAATACTTATCAAATCAAGCAAAGTATTACGCTGTTGACTTAGGCTTTGTATTATCGCAAGTAAAAAAGGTCAGTTCAAATCGTGGAAGCCGTATTGAAAATCTTGTGTTTTTAGAACTAACAAGAAGAGGTTATGATGTCTTTGTTGGAAAGTACGATACAAAAGAAATTGATTTCGTTGCGATGAAACCAGAAGAAACATTGTACATACAAGTAACTGAGCAAATACCTGAAACCAGCAATCGTGAAACAGATAACCTTCTTCATCTACCGACGGGTCATAAAAAATTAGTAATTACAACAAGCTGGGACGATGTAGGAGAACATGAAGGAATACCAATTGTTCATATTTCGGATTTTCTATTAGATATATGAACTATGGACTACAAGAATTACGGAGATGCATGATAAAGTGTCTCTCTTTTTTATTGTGTATGTAACGCAGCACATTATTTGTCTTTTATACTTATAGCACTCGCCACTGCATTATCACGTCACAAATGTCAATCTCAAACATGATAAATGTCACATCACCAAGTGACATTTAACACTACAAACCCTTAATAATTTGCCGTATAATAGCCTCATAAACAAAACACAACCAAAACCGAAAGGCAGGCAAACTATTATGGAAAACATTATGAAAAAACCAAATCACGCGACACTGGCAAACGCAGAGGGGAATGCAAAATCAAACTTATTACTAGCAAACAAACTCCTCACAATTGTAAGATGGACAATGGAAATCTTAACGGTCATCTACATCGTATCACTCGTTTGGGTCATGCAGCCAGGTTGGCAAGACGTTCAAGGCATTCGCCGCCAATTTGTAGACCTCTTCTTAAAGTACTTCCCGTTCAACGATGTACAAATGACATGGAGCATGATCGTCATCTTCGCTGTATTTATTGTTGTAAAATACCTACTATTCAAAAACACAGATTTCTATGCTAGTAAATTGAAATTCTTAGCTGACATCTTAACCATGGCATTTTGGATTGCATTCAGTTTAGCATGGATCGTCATGGCCGCAATGAGCGTAGTCGGTGAGGTGTTCTACTTCTTCAACATCATCCCTTACGAGTGGATCCCGTTTATTAATTACATGTTTTAAAAGACAGTTACTTACCGATTTTTTCAGTCAACACATTTGTTGGCTTTTTTCGTTTCAACAAGCTTTCATGGATGGTTATCATTTACCAAACGTTTCCCACTTTTTTCACCAATTCCAAAACCATCAAACAGTCCCCAATCACACGATGAGTTTGAAACGCTGGAATTCCCTCTTGCCTCAATGCCTGCTCTAATTTAATCGCCCGATAGCTACCGCGATATTTCGCATAACCTTGCATGACACAACGAACGCCCTCTTGCCTCAACAGCTCACCACAACCATAAATCCTTGCTGTCTGGTTAAGCATTCTTAAATCGAATTTTGCATTATAGATCAAAATTATCTTTCCAGCTAATATTTCGTTGATCTTGCGCCATTCCCCTGAAAATCGAGGAGCACTTTTTACGTCTGTCTGTGTGATCCCATGAATCGCCATGGCACTTGCTCCAATCGAACAACTAGGATTAAACAGGGAATGGTATACTGTATTTCCTTCCATATCAACAATCCCTAATTCAATCACTTCATCTCGTGCACTAAGCCCAGTTGTTTCTGTGTCTAAAATCAAATAGTTATCCATTATTTAACGCCTCTTTCCTATAAAACTCGCCTTCAAACACCAATTACATCTTATATGCCTCTCACCATTTTACCACTTACACTGCAATAAAGCGATAGCAGCCACCGAACTACCTGCATTTACGACCTACAACCAAATCGGACTAAAGTCTCACTCATTTTCAATCCGCAGCCCGTTAAAATAAATCACAATCCGGTGTATCATATAACTATCAAGTCGCAGGGCTTGTTAAACATAACGAAACTAAACAAAACAAGGAGGTCGCAACATGAGACTAATATTATTACTTATCCTCGGACTGATCGCATTAAGCATCTTAGCCACACTCGTCGGACCATTAATCGTACTCGGAATCGGAGGTCTACTCGCTTACTACGCCTATAAAAATCTGGTCAAGTCAGATCGTGGATTACTTTCAATTCTTTGGTGGGTGATTGTTGGCGCAACCGGCATTAGTATGATTATCGGATCGTTACCAGGATTTATTTTCCTCGGAGCTGTCGCCGTGTTAATGTACTTCGCGCTTCGAAAAGAGCCTAACGTGAAAGCCCAAGTGAATGAGAATCCGAGCACAGAGCGCTCGTCGGTGTTCAGTGAGTATGAAAGTTTTGAGGCGGAGTGGCGTGAAGTTAGGGGGAGGTAGGATGGCTGGGAGATTGGGTGTAGCGCCCTTTCGGTGATCATGATGTAAACGACTTTTGATTTTGTTTTGGTCATTGATGGTGTTTATTGCTCTTTAGCTACCGCGCCTTTCGGCTTACTGGAATTATTTTGGGGTTATTTGTAACATGGGGAGTGAAAAATATAATGAAGGAAGGTAATTGTTATGAATTTATTTGTTAGAATTAAGGATGTTGTATCGGCGGATTTGCACAAGGTGATTGATGATAGGGAGAAGAAAAATCCGACGGCGATGTTGAATCAGTTTTTGCGTAATTGCGAGGCTGAGGTTCGGAAGGTTGAGGGGTTGATTAAGCGTCAAGGGGAGTTGAAGGCGAAGTTTTATGAGGAGAAAGATCACGCGGCGTACATGGTGAAAAAGCGCAGGTCTCAGATTGAGATTGCGACGCGTGCTGGTGAGGAGGATTTGGCGAGGCGGGCGCATGAGGAATCGTTGTATTACAAAGAGCAAGCGGTAAAATTGGGGGATTTGTATACGAAGGCTGAAAAGGACGAGTATGACTTGCAGAATCAGTTGCAAGACATGCGTAATAAATTAAAGGAGATGAAAAACCGTCGTTATGAGTTGATGAGTCGCGAAAATGTGGCGCACGCTAGCAAGCGGATGACGGATTCGATGTCGGGATTATCGGATGAGGGGCCGAGTTCTTACTTTGATGATGCTAATAAACAGATTGAGCGTCTGGAGGAGATGGTACAGGAGGAATACGAACGAACGTCGTTTGACATGAGAATGGCACACTTAGAAAGGGAATTTGCATTAAAGGACAAAGCAGAATAGTAAAAAATCTCTATGAGCGGTGCTAGTTAGCACAATGCTCATAGAGATTTTAAGGTTATTTCAAATGAATGGTGCAAAAGAAGGAATTATTCGCACGTGAGACCTTGCGCTTCTTGGTGCGCAACAAACTGATCAATATCAAGTGCACCCATGATGGCTAACACACCGTCTGCTTCGATCGTCATCGTCATCGTTGAAATGCCGTCTTCAACCGAGAACTCGTCCACTTCTGGCATCTCTTCCATCAAAGCGACGAAAAACGCAAGCGCTTCTTCGTCAAGGTCACTGATGTCTTCGGTTTCAGTTAAAACAATGGATGTAATTTCATCGTTTTCGTAATAAGCTCTTGCGGTATTGCCGTTGACATCCGTACACACAACGACGGAAGAACCACATGCTGATAACAAGAAAACGACCGCTAATATGCCCAATCCTAACCATTTCTTCATTTTAGAAGACCTCTTTTCTTATCGAGTTTTTAAAGCCTTTTAATTATAACACGATCAACGATGTTATGCAAATTTGCACGCGTTTATACAAAAAAATACACTCTTACGAATGCATTTTTTAAAGAAGAATTAGTCACAAGTCAAGTCTAGCATTTCCATGTCTGCAATGAAGTCTTCTAGCGTTTCTCCAGCTGGTAATGTTTCAGAATCTGTAACGACGATGTAATCACCATCAATAACGCCATCCATATCCTCTTCAAGAGCTGCGATATCTTCATCATCTAGTTCGCTTACATCAATACCTAGTGTACTCAGATCCATACGCATTTCCATCTCAACTGATGTCACGTAATCTCCATCAATAGCAGGTGTCGCAGTCATTTGCATTTCAACTCCCCAGAAATCGATCTCACCTGTACAAACAACATCGTTCGAACTTCCGCCGCCACATGCAGCTAATACTAACACTGCTACTAAAGCAGTTAATCCTAATAACTTTTTCATCATCTATTTCCTCACTTTCAAATTTGATCAAATACCTCTAACATGATACCTCATCACTGATCCAATAGCAAGTTTCGAAAAACGCTTTCTTTGTCTTGATCCCCCGTTTTTTGACCACGACTCCCTTATCTAAGACTTAAGACCTAGATGAGTTCCATCTCAAGCTCTGTTGTCCAACTCCTAATATATGGTATAATAGAAAGTAGGTGATAGCAGTGGATAAATTAAAAGTTTTACTTACACGAAAATACACAAAATCAGAGGCCATCGGGATTATTTTATCGATCGTGGCCATTGGCACTGTGATTGATATTTTTATGGGGCGTTTTAGCATCTTCTTTATTGCATTTGCTATCTTTTTGGTTGTCGCAGGTGTGCGTTCGCTGAAACGAAAAAAGTCTTTTACTGGTTATCTATTCATCGCGATCGGGAGCGGTTCTTTGCTGTTTTCGCTCTTTACCTCCTTCTCATTCGCCCTTATTTTTGCTGCCCTGATCATTTATAACGCCTACCAACTTTTCCGCAGTTCATCCAACAAAGCCCAGGTAAACGTGAACATCGAACCGAACCCACTAGACGCCGCATCCTACATCAACATCGAACCTTACTTTAAAAATAAGATCGTCGGTGAATACCGTGATTTAAAACAAGGATACGCCATCGAAGACATTAACATTCAAACTGGTTTTGGTGATGTTGTGATTGACCTCTCCAACACGATCATCCCCAATGGTGAAACCGTCATTCTTATTCGCGGTGCCATTGGCAATGTTTATCTGAACGTTCCGCCAGACATTGGCATGTCCGTACAGATGTCCTTATTATGCGGGAAAATGAATCTGCTACAAGATAGTAAAACGGCGTTCAATCTGAATCAAAAGTACCAAAGCGTTGATTATCAAGCATCTGCAAGAAAGATTAAGATCGTGGTGAGCTTACTTGTCGGTGATATTGAGGTGAAGCACCGATGAGAAAAACTAGTTTTAGATGGTTATATGTGAAATATTCCGTACTGATGTGCTTTTTCGTCTCGTTTTTATCTTTCACGATTGTTGTGGGATTTACTGACTTGGGTTTTTCAGAAGTGATCGAACTGACACTTATTGTCGCTGGTGCCAGTGCCGTTTTTGGCGCGATCATTGGCGTGGCGATC
Organism: Turicibacter sp.; assembly: GCA_009780245.1. GTDB lineage: Bacteria > Bacillota_I > Bacilli_A > MOL361 > Turicibacteraceae > WRKJ01. The sequence goes on along the minus strand of WRAJ01000019.1, from coordinate 17,541 downwards.
GGTTTGTATGTGACGAATTCGCTTCGCGGCATGAGAAATTTCCTTGGAGAGGTTGAACAAGGCCATTTTTCAGACTTAAATGTGACAAGTAATTTTAAGGAATTTGATACGTTAGGGGAGCAGATTACGAAGATTGCATCAAAAGCTGAGGAGCAGTCGTTGATGATTCAAAAGAAAACCAATGAGTACGCGGAGGAAAAGCAGAACATCTTTGAAGAGGCGATTGCGGTTGAGCGTGGGCGATTAGCGCGGGAATTACATGATTCGGTGAGCCAGCAGTTATTTGCTATTTCAATGATGTCATCGGCACTTTATGCGGGGATAACGGAAGATAGTGTTTTGAAGGAACAGATGAGCAAACTGGAATACATGTCGATCCAAGCGCAAAGTGAAATGCGGGCGCTATTATTACATTTAAGGCCGATTCAACTCGAAGGTAAGAAGTTAGCGGTTGGGATTGAGGAATTATTGACCGAACTATCAGCTAAACAAAACCTTGAAGTTCGCTGGCATTTGGATGATTTAGAGTTCGAAATGGGCGTTGAAGATCATTTATTCCGTATTTTACAAGAAGCCATTTCTAACACGCTACGCCATGCAAAAGCAACAACGCTTGAGATTAACTTGCGAAAAACAGAGACGGCTGCTGCGCTAAAGATCATTGATAATGGGGTCGGCTTTGATACAGGTAGTCGTAGCGTTGGTTCATATGGCCTTGGCACTATGCAAGAACGGGCGGATGAAATTGGTGGCACGATGAAGATCATTAGCTTGCAGGACGTGGGGACACAAATTGAAGTTAAGATTCCACTCGGCAAGGAGGACTTAGGATAATGGAAAAAATTAAAGTATTATTAGTTGATGATCATGAAATGGTGCGCATGGGGGTTTCGGCTTATTTATCAACGCAGTCGGATATTGAGGTGATCGGTGAAGCACCGAATGGGAAAATCGGATCGGAGATGGCGCTTGCGTTACGGCCGGATATTATTTTGATGGATTTAATGATGGACGTGATGGATGGGGTGGACGGGACCAAGGCGATCATTAAAGAGTGGCCAGAGGCGAAAATCATTGTGGTGACCAGCTTCCTCGACGATGAAAAGTTATACCCGGTGATCGAAGCTGGTGCGACTAGTTATCTGTTGAAAACCTCAAGCGCGGGAAATATCGCCGCCGCTATTCGTGCGACTTATAAGGGTGAATCGATCCTTGAGCCGAAAGTGGCCGCCAAGATGATGAATAACATGCGCAAGACTGCACCTTTGCACGAAGAACTAACTGAGCGAGAGCTGGAGATCTTATTGCTCATTGCCGGCGGAAAGCAAAACCAAGAAATCGCGGATGAACTGTTCATTGCATTAAAAACAGTAAAGACACACGTGAGCAACGTACTGAGCAAACTACAAGTAACCGATCGCACCCAAGCCGTGATTTACGCCTTCAAACACGGATTAGTGGAATAGCAGAAATATGGACTGAAAAAGATGATTCAATCGCCGAATCATCTTTTTTCATGCGAAACAAAAAATGACCGGCGTTTTCATCACAAGTTTTTTCAAAAACTTGCAGGTGAAATTTTTTTTTTTGCGTATTTAAAGGGTGGGTGTATTTAACGAGGTGCTAAAAAATTTAAAATATAACTCAAAAGTTATTGATTAAATATAACTTTTGAGTTATAATAAGGAGTGAGATACGATGCATAATATCATTTTTATAAAGACAAGCGCGGAAGGGATCCAGTTTTTGATTACATTCAATCCATAGCAAAGAGATCTGATAAAGATAGTCGAATAAAAGCAAACAAGATTAATAATTACATTGACTATTTGCGTGAAGAAGGATTAAACAGTGGCGAACCCTACGTCAAACATCTAGACGATGAGATATGGGAACTAAGACCACTTAAAGATCGAATTTTATTTGCCTCTTGGCAAGATGATGGCTTTATATTTCTTCATCACTTTATCAAAAAAACTCAAAAAACACCGCGTCGAGAAATAGAGAAAGCTAAAAGGAATTTAAGAAAATATAAGGAGCTGAAGCATAATGCCTGAAAAAAATAAATATATTGAAAGCTTAAGAACTTGGGAAGAGGTAAGAAAAGAGTTATTCACGCCTGAGGAGCTCGCAGCGAGTGAGCTTCAGGTAGCATTGATGATTCAAATCGCACGTGCGCGTAAAGAAAAAGGCATCACACAAAAAAAATTAGAGGAAATGAGTGGTGTTAGGCAGCCCGTCATTGCACGGATGGAAACTGGTGCGACATCACCACGATTAGACACCGTCATGAAAGTATTAGCTGCACTCGGGAAAAAGCTAGTTATTGCCGATCTTTAAGGGTTTCCATATATGACAGATACACACGGAAGAGAATTTTTAGAAAATGAATTTTTACAACTTAAAAAACAGGGAATCATTGACGAGACCAAGGTTCAAAGCACCATGGGCATTACGGATGGGACTTGTCATCGCTGCCTTAATTCTCAGCCGGCGGACTTTGGCACGTTTTGTTACAAAAACAACCACACGGTTTATTGCCGAAAATGCCTCGACTTCGGCATGGTCTCAGACAAAACGAAGCTGTACCGAATTGCGTCGACCAGGCAGATCCCACCCGAAGCGGGAGTGTTAAACGCTGATTTTCAATTATCTACTTTGCAACAACGCGCCTCCGATTTCAGCCAAAACATCCTGAAAGCCAAGAAGACCGGTCTCATCTGGGCAGTCTGCGGCGCGGGCAAAACGGAAATGATGTTCGAACCCATCGCCGCCGCGCTCACAACCGGAAAACGCGTCTGCTGGGCCATCCCACGCTCAGACGTCGTCATCGACTTAACCCCACGCATCAAAGAAGCCTTCCCCAACGCCAAAGTTGTCACTCTGCATGGCAACAGCGACGAAAAAGCCTGCTACGGCGACATCGTTGTCACTACCGTTCATCAAATGATTCGCTTCTACGAAGCCTTCGATGTCCTCATCATCGACGAAGTCGACGCTTTCCCGTATACGTTCGACGCTATGCTCACCCGCATCGCCAAAAGAGCCTGCAAACCGGACGCCGCCACGATCTACCTCTCGGCAACACCTTCCAAAAGTGATCAAGCGAAAATCAAAAAAGGCACCTTACCAGCCTGCATCATTCCAGCGAGGTACCACCTATTCCCTTTAGATGTACCGAAATACAAATGGTGCGCCAATTTCTACAAGCAAGTCGCAAAAAACAAACTACCACCCGCAGCCAAAGGCTGGCTCAGCCGCAAAATCAAAGAAAAACGCCGCGCCCTCCTCTTCGTCCCGACCATCGATTGCGGGTTAAAATTCCAACAAGCACTCAAAGCACAACTAAATCTAACCGTCGACTTCGTCTACTCAAGCGATCCCGACCGTACAAAAAAAGTCGCCCAATACAAACAAGGCGAACCCCAATTCCTCATCACGACCATGATCCTTGAGCGCGGTGTCACCATTCCCAACATTGACGTTGCCATTTTCGCCGCTGAACACGACATCTACGAAGAAAGTGCCCTGGTCCAAATTAGCGGTCGTGTCGGTCGCAACCCCAAATGGCCAACCGGCGACATCATTTTCTTCCACCACGGCATCACCAAAGCGATGGAAGACGCAAAAACCCAAATCATCCGCATGAACCAAGCCGCTAGGCAACAAGGCCTTCTAAAGGAGCTCCCCTCATGAACTGCCTCGTCTGCGACAATAACATAACAATCAACACATTGAAAAACCTTTTTTCGCCACAACCCCCGCTATTATGCCATCCCTGTGAGCAACATTTAAAACCAAAGCCCGGAAACGTCCTTTTCAAAAAAAACGAATGGCTGGAAAATGTGATTCACAGATTGAACCAAGGAGATATCGTCCTCATTCAGCTATTTAAAGTTCAGATGAAATCTGTTTTGCAAGGCATAAACGCTAAATCTGGTCATATCTCTATCGTTGAATATTCAGATGAGCTTCCTTACCCTTGGCTGAAAATTCTTATCACAGACGTTTTGGGCGATTGTGATCAACGGAAAAATAGCACAGCCGAACCGCTTGTTATTAGGGTTGTCGCACAAAAAAAACGATCTCATGAGATTGCTATTATTTGATCAAACCCATTGACGTACGTCACATCAGTGTGATACATTTAAGGAAGTTATTTAGTAAAAGGAGGTGCGATCATGGCTACTTTAAAAGACATTGCAGATGCAACCGGTTTTTCTGTTGCCACCGTTTCGCGGGTGCTTAATCACGACCATTCTTTTAATGTTTCAGAAAAGACACGCCAAAAGGTGCTAGCAGCAGCTGAAAGATTAAACTATGTAACCCTAAGAAAACGCCACCGATCTCTTCATGAGGATGGCAAAGCAACGGGCGACAAAAATAAATTAAAAATTGGCTTAGCTTATTGGTATTCCACAGCAGACGAAGTGATTGACTCGCATTATCTTTCCATTCGATCCGCCATCGAAGAATACTTTGAAGCAACGGACGTTGAGTTGAAAGTGTTTTATTTGCATGAAAAAAAATACGACGAGATCAAGCAAGAAAAGCTGGATGGGCTCATTGCGTTAGGGAAATACAGTGACAACGAGATCGCACTTTTGCACGAGTTAAACGCAAACTTTGTTTTGGTTGATTGTAATAGCGATCATCCCGAAATAGACGTCGTGATGGTTGATTTGAAAGTGGCGACCAAAGGTGTGATTGATTACCTATATGAAGCCGGTGTTGCATCCATTGGCTTTATTGGCGGCATTGAAAGCACACTTGGTGGCGAAATTATTGAAGATACACGCTTTAAAACCTTTGCTAAGCACGAAAAAGCGGATGAGGAAGCCATTTATCTCGGTCGATTAACGGCCGATTCGGGCTATGAAATTATGACGAACATCATCAAAGCTGGCAACATCAAACCGGCATACATCGTCGCAACCGATGCGATTGCCATTGGCTGTTTAAAAGCCTTAAACGAGCACAAAATAAACATTCCGGATGAGGTAGCGGTGGTGAGCTATAACAACATCCCCCTTTCTGAATACACGGTTCCAGCGCTTTCAACCGTTGATTTAAACACCCATCATTTAGGCACAACAGCAGCTGAAACCATGTTCGAACGCATCAAAAACAGACGAACACTGGGTAAAAAGATTTTCATTCCCACCCAATTAATCAAGCGCGAAACGACTATGTAAAAATTTTACTAAAAAACACATCTTGCTTGACAATCGAGAGGAAATATTTGTATAATAGTGATTATTAAATAACTTGGAGGAATCAATATGAAAGTAATCAATACAACACATGCACCAGCAGCCATTGGGCCATATTCACAAGCGATCGAAGCAGGAAATACGCTTTACGTTTCAGGACAAATCCCGCTTGATCCTGTCACCATGGAATTCGTTTCTGACGATCCAAGTGAGCAAACCGAGCAATGTTTAAAGAACTTAAAAGCGATTATTGAAGAAGCAGGCTTAACGCTTGAAAACGTGGTGAAATGCGGCATATTCCTAAAAGACATGAACGATTTTGCAGCTGTGAACGAAGTGTATGGGAAATATTTTGATGCACACAAACCTGCTAGGTTTTGCGTTGAAGTCGCGAGATTACCAAAAGACGCGAAAGTTGAAATTGATGCCATTGCAGTGAAGTAATCAAACTGAATACATCCAAAGAATGAGGTGCTTACACTAGTGTGGCTACCTCTTTTTTTAGCTATTAGTAAAATTTTACTAAATGTCTGAGTAAAAATTAGTAAAATTCGTTGTAAACCCTTGACTTTAAAACAAAGTTTATTTATAATGATAGTCAAATTGAGCCGTTGCTCACAAATCAAGGAGGAAACATTATGTCAGTGAAATATGTAGCAGAGCCGTTTCGTATCAAAATGGTGGAACCGATCAAAATGACGACACCTGAGGAGCGTCTGGAAAAAATTAAAGAGGCAGACTACAACTTATTTAGTCTTGCATCAGAAGACGTTTACATCGACCTTTTAACCGATTCAGGAACAGGTGCGATGAGTCAAGAACAATGGTCGGCAATGTTTATTGGAGACGAAGCTTATGCAGGTGGACGAAGCTATCGGAAATTGTTAAAAGCAGGAGAAGATGTTTTTGGTTATGAGTATATTCAGCCTGTTCACCAAGGACGTGCTGCTGAAAAGATTTTGATGCCGTTGTTGCTTGAAGAAGGAAAATTTGCCATTTCAAACATGCACTTTGATACCACACGTGCCCACGTTATTCTTGCGGGTGGACGTGCGATTGATAACATTGTGCCAGAAGGGAAGAAACCTGAAGTTCGCTCGAAGTTTAAAGGTAACATGGACGTTGCTAAGTTAGAAGCATTAATTGCTGAAAAAGGCGTAGAAAACATTGGAATGATTATCCAAACTGTTACTAATAACTCTGCAGGTGGTCAGCCAGTCAGCATGCAGAACATGCGCGACCTGTATGCCGTTGGCCAAAAGCACGGTATTGTCGTTTGTATTGATGCGGCACGCCATGCTGAGAATGCCTTCTTCATTAAGCGCGATGAGGCAGAATTTAAAGATTGGGCAATCAAAGACATCGTGAAAGAAATGTTTAGTTACGGTGATGTGATCACCATGTCTTGTAAAAAAGACTTCAACGTTAACATGGGTGGCATCCTTGCGGTTAAAGATGCCGTTGCGAATGACGCTTTGATTCAGAGCATTAAAGCTTCTTGTATCAACTATGAAGGCTTCTACACATATGGCGGTCTTTCAGGTCGTGACTTAGAGGCGATGGCAGTTGGTATTTATCAGTACATGGATGAAGATTATCTCGCTTATCGCATTGGGCAAATGGAATACTTAGCTGGTCGCCTTGATGAAGCGGGCATTGCTTATCAGGCACCAGTAGGTGGGCACGGTGTATATGTGGATGCGAAAGCATTATTTCCACACATTCCTTATACTGAATTCCCAGGTCAAGTATTAGCCGTTGAGCTTTATAAAGAAGCAGGTATTCGTACGTGTGACATCGGATCGTATATGATTGGAAACGATCCGGATACAAACGAGCAAATCGAATCAGAGTTTGAATTCACACGTCTAGCGATTCCACGTCAAGTTTATACACAAGCTCACTTTGATGTGATGGCAGATGCTTTGATTGCCATCAAAGAGCGCGCTCATACGATCAAACGTGGTTATAAAATTAATTGGGAACCACCAATTCTTCGCCACTTCCAATCTAAACTAGAGCCAATTGAGTAGTCTTTCTAGGATTCCATCAATAGCATTGCTTGATGGAATCCTAGAAAAAAGGGGAAAATGTAAGCGTAAACTTTATTCTAGAAAGGGGTAAAAACTAAAGTGATTGGAGATTGATGATATGGTACCAATTTATGCCTTTGCCTTTTTAATCGTTATTTTCGCAATTGGAGATATCGTTGCAGATAAAACAAAAGCACTATTATCCACTGTACTAGTCGTGATTGTGTTATTGCTTCTATCTTTTTGGGGTGGTTTGCCGGGGACAGTTATTAATGACAGCGGGATCGCTGCTGTCGGGATGCCACTTGTTGTGGTTTTGATTGTTGGTATTGGGAGTAACATGGATTTGAAGTCACTCGCAGCGCAGTGGAAGACCTGTGTTATTGCCCTTCTTGGTGCCTTGTCAGGCGTTGTCTTAATCATGTTTGTTGGGCAATTCATTTTAGGTCGCTATATGGCGTTTTCAGCCGCAACTGTTTTTTCTGGGACGAACGTCGCGATTTTGATCTTAACCGATGCCTTATCCAATAATAACATGGTCTATTTAATGCCCTTCTTATTGATGGTCTTTGTTACCGACAATTTAGTTGGTATCCCGGTTGCTTCGCACGTGCTAAAAAAGTCAGCGCGCATCTTCGTAAAAGATAAAGAGGCTGTAAAAAAATACGCAGCAATGTCATTAGAAGGTGTGGATGAGCGCAAGCGACTCATTACGATGCCAGAATTTATGAAGCAACCGAGTGGTGTTCTCGCACGTATTATTATCGTTGGTGCCTTTAGTTTCTGGTTATCTGGCTTAACACAAGGTCACGTTCATTTCTTAGTCATGAGTTTGATCATGGGTGTTATTTTCACAGAGATTGGCTTCTTAGATAAAGCGTCGCTACCTAAAACACAAGCTTCAAGTTTCGTTATTTTAGCCGCGACCGTGGTCATCTTCGGATCACTGGCTGATACGACACCGCAAATGTTCATTGATGCCATTGGCCCATTACTGTTAACCCTTGGCATTGGCTTTATCGGTGTGATCATCGGTTCCTTTTTCCTTGGAAAGTTCTTGAAAACAGACCCTTGGCTGGCGATTGCAATGGGCGTTTCATGTTCATTCGGAATGCCAACGACGTTCTTAATTCCAAAAGAAGTCGCTGCAACCATCGCTGAAAACGAAGAAGAGCAAAGAGCGATTGAGAATTATCAGCAACCAAGCATGGTAACAGCAGGATTCGTTTCCGTTACGATTGCCTCCGTGTTCATTGCACAGATGACGGTGACCTTGCTGTTTGGATAAACTGATTTGAAGATAAACTGATTTGAAAAAAGGAAGAGAAGTATCACTACGACAAGCTAAAATGTTTTCGCATGAAAGGTTATAGCCGTTTGTGGACTTCTTTTCTTTCTTGGTTTATGATATAATACAACAGTTAAAAAGTTAAAAGGAGTTTGATGTTCATGAGTTTTGATAAGAAGTTAGCAGAAAAATTAAAAGGTGGCGTGATCATGGACGTCAGCAACGTGGAACAGGCTAAGATTGCCGAAGCCGCAGGTGCTGTGGCGGTAATGGCACTTGAACGTGTTCCATCTGAAATTCGTAAACAAGGTGGCGTGGCAAGAACGTCAGACCCGAAAATGATCAAAGAAATCCAAGCAGCCGTGAATATTCCTGTGATGGCAAAAGTACGCATTGGACACATGGTTGAAGCACAAATTCTTGAAGCTTTGGAAATTGATTTTATCGATGAAAGTGAAGTGTTAACCCCTGCGGACGAGGAATTCCACATTGACAAGCACGCGTTTCTTGCACCGTTTGTCTGTGGCGCGAAAAACTTAGGTGAAGCGTTGCGTCGCATTGGTGAAGGGGCGTCGATGATGAGAACAAAAGGCGAGCCTGGCACAGGAGACGTCGTTGAAGCCGTGCGCCACATGCGCATGATGAACAAGGAAATCCGTGAGGTTCAGGCAGCAGATAAGCAGGAGCTTATGACAATGGCAAGAGATATGAAAGCGCCGTATGACTTAGTGTGCTACGTGCATGAACATGGGAAATTACCGGTTGTTAACTTTGCCGCAGGTGGTGTGGCAACGCCAGCAGATGCTGCTTTGATGATGCAATTAGGTTGTGACGGTGTGTTTGTTGGTTCGGGAATCTTTACTTCAGGCGATCCGAAGAAGCGTGCTGAAGCAATTGTGAAAGCGACAGCTAATTACGATAATCCGAAAATCATTGCTGAGGTTTCAGAAGATTTAGGAGAAGCGATGAGCGGGGTTGCGGTTAAGTCATTGGATGAAGCTGATATCATGGCTGATCGTGGTTGGTAATCATTCTTTCATGTAAATAGAAGAAAGCCGCCAAGTTGGCGGCTTTTGTGTGGGCACAATTTGAATCAATTTCACCCTCTTTCGTGTTAACGCTTCAAAATAATCATCGTTTATGATATAATTTTTCATTATAACTGACATTGGAGGAATTTATTATGAAAGATTTACTCGTTTTCGATTTCGGGGGCACATCGGTCAAATACGGGATGTTTGCCAATAATAAACTATCAGAGATCAAAAGTTTTCTAACCCCTGCAACGTGGGAAGAAACGAAAGAACAGATGGATGCGATAAAAGCTGAATACGAAGCTGATCATCACATTGAAGGGATTGCGTTTAGTTTCCCAGGTTGCGTAGATAATAAAAACGGTGAAATTTTGGGCGCATCTGCGATCAAGTACATTCACCATTTCCCAATTAAAAAAGAATTAGAGGCGCGTTACAACTTGCCGATTTCTATGGAAAATGACGCGAATTGTGCAGCGTTAGCGGAATGTTGGATTGGTGCAGCTAAAGGGTTTAAAGACGTGCTGTTCGTGATTGTCGGAACCGGGATCGGCGGTGGTGTGATCGTGGATGGTAAGCTTCAACTTGGCGCCCATTTATTTGGCGGCGAGCTTGGCTTTGCGATTTTAGGCGAAGAAGAAGATGGCACACCGATTACGCTCAGTGGGCACGGAACAGCTGTTCGGATGGCAGCCCGTTATTGTGAGCGAAAAGGCGTTGCTGAAGGGACGTTCAGCGGGAAAGACGTTTTTGAATTGGCGGATCAGGGCGATGCGCCCGCTGCTGAGGAAGTTGCGCTGTTTTATAAGTACTTGAGTAGAGGCCTTTATAACATGCAGATGAGCATCGACCCAGACATGATCGTGATCGGCGGTGGCCTTTCTGCTAACCCGGCTATTGTGCAAAAAGTGGAGGATCACACTAACGAGCTTATCACAGCTAGGATCAAAGATTTCACAGCTAAGATTGTGCCTTGTAAATATAAAAATGACGCGAACCTTTTAGGCGCTGTTAAGAACTTCTTCGTTGAGCACGAGGTTGCGCATTAAGTCCAGACTGTTATCCGCTAGGTACCAAACTCATTTTTTGAACCCCAAAAGCCAACGATTTAGCGATTTTCGCTTTTCATTGGCTTTTAAGGTTCAATTTCGGTAGATCAGAGCCTCTGAAACGTTGATTTTCGCGAACCAGGGGCTTTTGAATCTGAATTGGCAAGAGAAAAGCCATTGGAATCAGCGATTTTCGCCTTCCAGTGGCTTTCGAACTCTCATCACACACGCATAGCTTTTTATTTACCAGTTGATCCTGATATGCCCCGCATCCATCCAACCCTCATCACCGTCGTAATAGATCTGTGTCCAAAGATGATTTGAACTATAGTCAAGAACTTCTACCACTGCGCCAGCGGGGATGTTAGCAATAACAGAAGCAGTAGGCCCGGGCTGTCTTCTCAGCGGCGGTAAATTGTTGATGACCGTAGCAGTAAGAATTTCTTCTTCTGGCTCGGTTGGTGCTTCCGTTGGTGGCTCAGTTGGTGCCTCCGTCGGTGGGACGGTGACGTATTCAAAATTCTGTTCTAAATCGTTGTCCTCTACCTCGTCATATTCTTCATCTTCCCCGTTTAAATCAATTTCATCAAGCATTTCATGAACTTCTTCTGCGTCCACCGTTGGTAGATCTGCTGCATTCGCCGCGTTTGTTGCGATCGCCATCACACCCGTATAACCAATTAACATCAGACCAACAACGGATAAAACAGCTACGACATAAATTCCGATACGTTCTTGTATCGGATACAACCGGCGGTCATCTAGTTGCTTTAGGATCGAGTCCCGCTTATTACTCTTCTTCGGATCTATCTCTGCGGAACCTTCAGCCCTTATATCTTTTTCGTTTTTCATAGCTATAAGCCTCCTCAATTGCTTGTCACTATTCGCTTACGATCAAATTATAACATAAAACCCAACAAGAATTCAAACTTACAGACCATTTAAATCGAATCAAAACCCTTCCATTCCATAACGGCGAACTAATGAGACACATTTGCTTACCTATGACCTTCTCTTCTAATCTGCAGATATAAAAGACAAAAATAAAAACTGCCAAAAAAGGCAGCTTTCCTTTAAAATTCGACGAAGAAGTTTGCATCTACCCAGCCTTCATCACCATCGTAGTAGACTTGAATCCAGAAAGCATTTGTTTCCGCATCAAGCACCTCTACAACAGTTCCACCTACAAGCCAAGTAATAGCTCTTGAGCTAATTCCAGGTTGTTCTCGCATTTGTATGTCCCACTGAATCGTTGCAGTCTCAGCCGGTTCCGTTGGTGCTTCCGTCAGCGGCTCCGTTGGCGCCTCGGTCAGTGGCACGGTGACGTATTCAAAATTCGGTTCTAAATCGTCATCCTCTACCTCATCTTCCTCACCTTCACCGTACAAATCAATCTCATCTAACATCTCATGGACTTCATCCGAATCCACCGTTGGCATGTCAGCCGTATTCGCCGCGTTTGTTGCGATCGCCATCACACCCGTATAACCAATCAGTACCAGACCAACAACGGATAAAACAGCCACTACATAAATCCCAATGCGCTCTTGAAGAGGATACATTTTACGATTATCTAGTTGCTTCAAAATGGAATCACGCTTATTTTTTTGCGCATCACCATCCGCTGAATGCTCAGCCTTCACATTTTTTTCGTTTTTCATAGCTAATAAGCCTCCTAATTGCTTGTCACTATTCGCTTACCTTTCAAATTATAACATAAAACCCAATTAGAATTCAATTTTACACACCAATTAATTCACAGTAAAACCTTTTCATGATCATGATAAAGAATAAAGGTGATTTCAGATGGAATTCAGGTTGGCTTCATAAGCTAGTCATTTTCTTATCATATACTAATAACGAGTAGATATGATATAATGAATCAAATTGTCGATAATAAAAGAAAAGGTGGTTAAGAAGAGTATGGCTATTTTAATTGTCGAAGATGACGTGACCCAAAACAACGTACTGGCTGGCTTCCTACAAAAAGAGGGATTTACAACGTCACAAGCTTACACGATTGCGCAAGCCAACGAGTTGTTTACACCGGAGATTCAGCTTGTTGTATTAGATTTGAATTTGCCGGATGGTACCGGGCTAGATTTTTTGCAAGAGCTTCGCAAACACAGTAATGTGCTTGTGATTGTCTTGACTGCGCTGGATGATGAGCTGACTCAGCTGAACGTTTTTGATTTGAAAGCGGATGAGTATGTGGATAAGCCAGTTTCACCCCTCATTATGACACGCCGCATTCAAGCGTTGATGAACCGGATTTATCCACAGAATGACGTGGTCGCCATTCACGGGTTTTTAATCGACTTCTCAAAATATACCGTTACCACCGAGGATGAAACGCTGATCCCGCTCACTTCCACCGAGTTCAATATCATCAAAGTGTTGTATGAAAACAAAACCATTACCTTAACTCGGGAAGCGATTATTGAATCTGTCTGGGGATGGGAGTATAAGAACGACATTCGCATTTTGGATCCGCACATCAAAAACATTCGGAAGAAGCTATGCCCGGAAATGATTGTGACGATGAAAGGGATCGGGTATCGCTTTGGGGCTTAGGAGTGAGGAGGACGCGTGGCATGAGTCAGAGGATGAAACCGAAGTACACGATTTTTTGGAAAACTTTTTTTATTACAACCGCCATGTTGATGGGCGTTACTTTCATTGCGTTTACGTTGATTTACATGTTGTTGCCGGGGTTTTATCAGAATCATAAGATTTCGACTTATCAGCAGATGTTTCGTGCTGGTGAGCATGCGCTTAGTTTTTCGGAAAGCTTAGACGATGAAATCCATGTGTTATACACTATTTTTGGCGATTCCAATTCTTCGATGACGTTGCTAGATGAGGATGGGCATGTTTTATATCAAAATGAAGCGGGGGTGTTTGAACATCGGAGTAGTACTTTTTTTCGAGTGCTTGATGAAAACGATGAGCTTGAGTATGGTTGGCTTGCTGATAATGTGGATGTGCTCGACTTTGATCGTTCGAACGGTTTGACAATTGAGCTCACCGATGATGGTTATACGGTTGGCGTTGATGGAGCTGAAGTTCGCTATGACATTCAGGTTATTTCTTTTGACCAGATGGCGCCTATGATTGATTTTGGAGCTACTGCCATTGATTTTGAGTACACGTTTTTGAATTTGAATTTTCAGTATGCAGTATGGCTTCAGGAACCACCCTATGGCGCGATCCATCGCACCCTCGAAATTACGATCCCCCTCTCCCCACTCGCTGATGCTCAAGTCGTCATCATGAGTATGTATCCCTTCGCTGTTTTGCTTTCTGTTGGTTTTGCTCTTATCGCCGCGTTGATTTTTTCACGCTGGCTCGCAAACCCGATTAAAAACATTCAAGTGGCAACCTCTCGGATGAGCAAACTCGAACCCAACGTCACCATTGAGACCAGAAGCCAGGATGAAATCGGGATGTTGGGTCGTGACATTAGCCAGCTATACGAGCAATTGCACGGGACAATTGTGACACTTGAACAGGAAGTAAGCCGCTATTCCGATGCCGAAAATAAGAAAATCGAGTTCCTACAATCGGTCTCACATGAAATGAAAACCCCGCTTGCATCGGCAAACGCTTTGTTGGAAGGGATCATCTACGAAGTATCCCCTTATCACGACAACCCGAAACAATACTTGGAAGAATGCCGCGATTTCCTGCAAAAAACGATTCAGTTGACGAAAGAATCACTGAACCTCTCTGAGCAATACAAAAAGCCGGCGGCTGAGGAAAACCTCGCGGACCTTATCAAAGAAACATCCAATTTGTACGAGGTTATCTTTATGATCAAACAATTGTCATATTCCGAAGACGTCCCGGGAAATATTGCCATCCACATAAAAAAGCACCTGTTCGCAAAAGTCCTGTCAAACCTCTTTTCTAACGCAGCCAATTACACCCGTATCGGAGGTTACGTAAAAGTCACTTACAAAGATGGTGTGTTAACCATCTTTAATAGCTGCGACCCTTTGAGCAAAATACAGGTGGATGAAATTTTCAAACCACTGATGACCCAAAACACCACCGAACACGCCACAGGCCTCGGGTTATTCATCGTGAAGCAATTATTAAGACAGCTGCAGATAGATTTTGAATTCGTCGCGGTGGAGGACGGTAGCGGGATGGCGTTTAAGTTGTATTTGGATGGTGCTTAGAATTAATATAAACATTGAGCTTTTAGTTGATTGTGAAGCTAAAGCTTAATGTTTTTTCATTTATTTAATCGTCTATTAAAACTTTTTTCTTCGCGCTAGACGAATACACTTATGACGTCGTTAAATTAGGAACAGGAGGTCGGCCTTTGTGGAAACAGAAAAACAACTTAATAAATGGATTCGGAGGGTGAAGCGAAGCGCTGATGAGAAAGCAGCGAACGCTTTGGTGAAGCATTATTATCGTGAAATGCTAGGCTACGTTTATAACCGCACGAAAGAAAAAGAAATCGCCATGGAGATCACACAAGAAATTTTTGTGAGCCTGCTACAAAGCATTGATCGCTTTGATGAAAAGAAGTCTTCTTTTAGAACGTGGTTGTATAGCATCGCAAAGCGGAGACTAGCAGATTACTATCGTTCATCCGCTTATAAAAAGACCTCGCAAGAGGTTGCCCTTGTAAACGTCATCGGTGAAGACGCGTTTGATGCGAATATTGAGTAAGAGGTTGAAATTAATGAGATTAATGAATTTGTCGACCAACTAAGCGAAGACCGTCGTGAAATTTTCAGGTTAAAAATATTTGGAGATTACACGTTTAGTCAAATTGCAGAAGCGATGGGATTACCAGAATCCACAGTGAAGACGAATTTTTATGCCACACAGAAGCTATTGCGAAAGGAGTTTAATGTAAATGGTTGATCGAGATTTTTTGAATGAGGTGGATGAGAAGCAGGCGATTGATAGGATTGTTGCGCTAGGACTTGAGGGGAGAAAAAGAGCTAGCACATGGAAACAGCGACTAGTGATAGATGTCGCGGCGGTTGTGATCGGGTTACTGTTTTTTGGTCTCACGTTTCCCGCTTTAGCGCAGCACATTCCGCTGATTGGTGGGTTGTTTGAAAGAGCAGATTTGCATGAATCAGAGCGCATGTTGGGCCTGGCTGAGGATGCCACAGTGATCGGTGAGATGTATGTTTCTGACGGTGTGTCTGTGACACTAAGCGAATTATTTTTTGACGGCGATGAGATTTATGTGGCGTTCTTAGTTGAAAGTAAGCATGCTGTGAATAATCCGAGTTTTGGTCTTGTGACTAACCGATTGGACTCGGTGAACTTGATCGTTGACGGTCGTGAGATCGCTGTTGATGAAGGGATCAGATGGCGGGATTTTGTTATGATTGATGAATATAGCTTTTTAATGATGCTCATGATTTATCCGATGATGACTGAGGAGGTCTTTTTCGCAGGTGGACTACCTGAAACAGATGACATCGAACTATTTCTGAGCTTCTCGTATTTGATGACAGAGATTGGATATGGACATCACACGGTGGCAGCTGGCCCCTGGCATTTTCAGGTTCCGATGGAGATCGTTGAGCGTGATCAATTGGTGATTGATCAAACGATTAGTTACGATGGGTTTGAGCTGATAACCCTGACAGATGTGACGTTTTCGCCTGCGGGGATGCGTTTTAATTTTGTTGTTGATATGGACAGAATTGAGCAAATAGGAAAGTTTCCTCGGATCAGAGTGACGGATGAGTGGGGTAACGCTGTGGTTTATTCAGGTTGGGATTTGGAAACGATGGATCTTTCACTAGCAGCTTATCCAGCCGATCAAAGTCAGGTAAGTGTGTTCTTCATCACTGACCGCGCTCACGAAGAAGCAACGCAATTGATTGTGACACCTGTTATTGTGGATTGGCACTTTGAAGCCGAAGCCGATTGGTCTGGGGATGACGCTCCTGCGGCGATTAAAGAGATCGTGGAAGAGTGGGATTCGATTATGATTGATTTGCCGTAATGATGATGTGAATACTGGAGTGATAAGATTGAAAACATGCAGTAGTATTACTGGCTGATGACTCAATATAAGCTAAGTCATTAAATTTAGAACCTCCAATCACTTCAATACCCTCTCGGAATGCCGAACCCCTGATAATAAAGGGTTCTAACACTCCGTTTTTATAAGAACCTCCACTCTCTTGCCTATTTCATAAAGTTAAAACAATATTGGTGATTCTTGTGTTACCTATTAATTCTGGCGGGCATGCCGCCTATCAAAACTTTCTTTTTGAACAACTACGCATTTATTACCCCGACCCTGATTCAATTGATAAGGGTATTTGGGATATTATCAAACAATTCTACTTCAAAGGTTTCTCGTCCGTTGATATTTTAATGCGGGATTGTTACTCTGTCTTAGGTGCTAAACCTAGACTTCCTTCTAACATGCTTCGCTCTATCTTGGTTGCCATAATGTTCAAATGTCATTCATTCACAAATTGGGCAACACAACTTAAGCTTAATCCGCTTTATGCCATTCTTAGTGGCTTTCACTTCGGTGATACGCCTGGTACTGGAACTTTTATGATTTCAACGATAGACTTTGGCTGTTCCAAGATAAAAAACCTCGCTCACAACCTACTTCCAACTAAATCTTCCGTCAAGAAACCAGATTCTGATTGTGACAAAGCCCAGGATATTACTAAGACTACCGTTGATGAGCTACTTAACAAATTTCAGTTTGAACCATTCGATGAAAAACAACCATTCTCAAGATTATTTGAAATCTTTAAAACTGAATTCACCGAAACATCAGTCCAACAAGGACTAATCAATCTTTATCAACTCGAACTAGCGGGTGACGGTACATCCGTTGTCACTGCTACTAGGCAGCGTAAGAAACGGATTTGTGAGTGTAAACTAAACAATATCAACTCATGCGTTTGTCTTCGC
>WRAJ01000018.1 GCA_009780245.1 Turicibacter sp. | reverse complement strand
CCCCTCTCTTGTTGGGTCAATGGGTCTTTCTAGGTAGCTGCCAACGGGCACACGACGCGCATTAAAATCAGCCGATCCCGTACCGCCATTCAAAGCAAATTGAACGAGTACCGTTCTAGTTGGCCTCCCTTGATCATCGTCGTCTTGATCGCCACCGTTATTAGCCAATATAGAAAGACTCTGTGAAAACAAAGCCAACACTAAAACAGTTGACAATATTATTATTCTTATTTTTCTCCCTCTTTTTGCTCTCATCATCCAAGCTCCTACGTGTTTTTAAACACTTCAATCTCTCACAATGTTTATCCCAATAAATTATTAACTTAATTTTAACAAGATAAAATACCAATGTCAAGCACTATCACGCATTTTCCAACATTTTACGTCATCATTTGCAGCGATTTATCTTGTTTTATACCCGAAAAACCCTCCCGAAGCCTCATTTTTCCTTAATAACGTTGATTTCACATTCTTTTACCCGACGTGCATCCGCATTTGTAACGCTTACGATTAAGTTCTCAAACTCAAAAACATCGCCGATTTCCGGTACGCGTCTTAGTTCGTCCATGATCCAGCCGCCCACTGTGCTTGATTCGCTTTCTGCTTTAATGTTTAAGAAATCAAACAGATCACTAATGTACGAAGTTCCTAAAATACGATACTTACCGTTTGGCAATAATAAAAACTCTTCGACCACTTCATCATGCTCATCCCAGATATCACCCACGAGGCGTTCTAAAATATCGTCCATGGTCACGATTCCCTCGGTACCACCATGCTCATCGCTCACAACGGCTAAATGGGTGTGCTCTTTTTTAAATAGTTGTAACACATCACTTATCCGGGCATTGGGGATGGTAAACACGGCTGGTTTTATGACGTCTTCCAACTGAAGAGGGTGCTCGCTGTTTTTCTGTGCCAATAAACGTAAGAAATCTCGCAAATGAATCACGCCTTTTATGTGATCCAATGAATCCTCGTACACCACAATTCTCGAGTACTCGGCTTCAAGAAAAAGCGCCAGCACATCGTCCACGGTCGCATCATTTGGCACACTGATCACATCGACGCGTGGTGTGATAATATCCGAAACCGAGATGTCTTTAAATTCAATCGCGTTGGTAATCAATTCGGTTTCTTCTTCGTCCATGGCGCCGTCTTTTGCCGCTTCACGTGCCATGAAAATCAACTCTTGCTCTCGGAAGACCTGCTCTTCGGGGTCCAGCATCTCTGATGTATCGTCTTTCCCAATGCCCGTACCGTCTTTCATTTTCATGATCACCCAATTAATCGGCCGCATGATCGTGACTAGAAATTGCAGCAGGGGCACGCACCACATCGCGACTTTTTCAGGGCTTTCTTTCGATAAGCTTTTTGGAAAAATATCCGTTAAGACAATGACAACCGCGCTGATAATCACCGTTGAAACAAAGTAACCCCACTCGCCTAACAGCTGAACAAACAAAGCGACTGAAATCGTGGCAGATGTGATGGCCACCGTGTTGTTCCAAATGAGCAGCGTCGAAATGACTTCATCAAAATGCTCCTCGTAAAGCTTTGCGACTTTTTCGGCCTGCACTTTTTTTCCTGACTCAGACTCCGCAATGCTTTTAATGCGCGCACGGTTTAGCGATGAAAAAGCCATCTCAGCCGCACTAAAGTAAGTCCCTAAAATCAAAGTAATGAACAGTCCAAGTATTAACATCAAATTTTGGGATATAAATTCTTCCATGGGTATGTTGTCCTTTCGTATAACCTGTTTTTTTATATTATAACTCAGATTTGACTTTTTTTCTAGTTTTTAACGCACGAAAAAAAGCCATTTGCGCCTAAACGCTTTGACTTTTGTTTTCTTTTGGTGGGTGATCGGTAATTAGTATTGATTAGTATAAGCCCAGCTCCGTCATAATCATCGCCCCAATATCCGTTTGGTCACTAGCAAAAACCTCATACACGTCCGCTACCTCACCATCGGTTGTGAGCTCATGCATCATCTGAGTCGTGCTATAAAGCATGAACGTCCAAAGCCGATTCACTTCCTCAAACGCCTCGCCAGACAATCCCCCTACCTCAAGGTGCGCTGAACGGATTTCCTCATACATCAATTGTAACGTTTCAAGATCAACGTCCTCATCATCCGCTAGGTACGCAGAAACGTGATCGGCAAACGCCATGTGCTGCTCAAGCAAATGCGTATGACGACTCACCACACAAAGCGCCTCTTCCCGTAGGCCAACAAACACTAACGCCTCGTTTGTCCATTCTCTGATTGGCCCAATGTCCATCTGATACCACAAAAAGCCAAAGCCTACCACCGTCGAAATCGGCAAGAACAAACCTAAAACACGAAACCTTTTTTTGTTACGACCCGATCTTGTGGGCACTGCTGTGCTTACCAAGGACGCTTCTTTCTCAGGCTGCACGCGCTCAGCCTTTTCATTTTTCGGTAGTGGCTTTTCTTCCTTTTTGGCTAAATTGGAATAATAGCCACGCTGAAGCTCTTGTTCTTTTTCTTTTTCAACTTCTAAATAATGCTGATACCAATTTTTATAATAGCCCTTCATCGCGACGTCCTCCATAAATAAAATCCTTACTACTAACTTAGTAGCAAGGATTTAGAAGTATGCTAGTTTTTAATCGTCAAATTTAGCGCCGATCGCTGTTGCCACACAAGGTGGGACAAAGTTTGTGACATCTCCAGAAAATTTTGCAATTTCCTTAATCATAGAAGACGACAAATACATGTGCTCGTTATCTGCCGTAAGAAAAACAGTCTCAATCTCGGCATTTAATTTTGAATTGGTCATCGCCATCGTAAATTCATACTCAAAATCCGTCGCCGCACGTAAGCCGCGCAAAATAACGGAAGCTTGGATGGCAGTTGCAAAGTCAACCGTGAGTTGATGGCTTGCAACCACGACCTCTACGTTTTTTAAATCAGCCGTTGCTTCGCGAGTCAAATCCATGCGTTCTTCTAATGTGAACAAACTCTGCTTACTCACATTCTCGCTAAGGGCAATGTAAAGCTTATCAAATAACTTCGCACCGCGTTTAATGATATCAAGATGACCGTTCGTGATCGGATCAAACGATCCCGGATAAACTGCTATTCTCATCGCTACTTACCTACCTTTTCTAAGATCAATATTTCAATGTTGCCGTAACTTTCACGTCGGGTTTCCTTTATATAGGAGCCGTCAAACAAAACGCTCTGCCCCGCGTTATATTCACACATAATCATTCCTTCATCGTTTAGTAAATTTTTTTCAACCACCACTTTGAGCAACTCGGTGATGGCCACCTTACCGTACGGTGGGTCAAGAAAAATCAGATCGAACTTGGCACCCTTTTTCGCCAGGACATTGAGTGCTTTGAACGCGTCATTGCGATACACCTCTGTTCGGTCTTGGATCTTCAATTGCGTTAGGTTTTCTTTGATCACGCGAATGGCGTTGGGGTTCATATCAATAAACACAGCCTCGTCCATGCCACGTGACAGCGCCTCGATCCCGAGGTTCCCGCTGCCTGCAAACAAATCCAAAACACGGCCACCCGTAAAAAATTGACCCATTATATTAAAGACGTTCTCTTTTACTTTATCCGTTGTCGGGCGTGTGTTGTCGCCCTTCATCGCCTGAAGGCGTCTTCCTTTAAAATCACCAGCTATTACGCGCATTTTACTACCTCTTTCATGAATAAAAGCAGACCTAGGTTTATCGTCTGCTTTTATTATATCCGAAATTTAACTATCTGACAACATTTCTTTGATTCGCGCGTGCTACGATGGTAGTTCCTCGGCGCACAACGACTTCACGATCGTAGGTACCAGGCGTTAAATTGTCCAACATGCCTTCGAAATTAACCGTAAAAGTTGTGCCGTTATGCGTAAAGCGATATGACCAACTATCTTGATGCCAAGTAATCGGGATGCTCGTCACAGCGCCACTGGCATTCACGTGTTCCACGCGGATTCCTTCTAAGAAATCAAAGGCGTGACCCGCTGCAATGGTTCGCCTTTCAGGCACCACAATGCGAAGTCCTGCTTCACCAGAGACATTGACCGTTCGCGTGTTTGTTCCAACTCTGTTTCTGGCATTTGGAAGCCCTGCAAGTCCTCTAAGGTTCACATAAAAACTATCTAGCCAACCGGTTTGTCCCTCAACGCGAACGTAATACCAAATCCCTTGTTGACGAATGATCGTCACGTTCACACCACTTGGCACTTCTCTGATCACACTTTGATTGTTTCCAGGACCACGCCTTAAGTTTGTTCGAATGTTCGTCACGCCTGCCTTCGTTGAATCGACGTAATGCTCTCTCACATAACCTTCGTCGTTGCCCACTCGGATTTGTAACCAGTCTCCTGACTGCCTTAAAATAGTGACATTTGCACCGCTATTGAGCGTTCGAATGCTACCGTAATTAGTGCCTGCGCCGCGCCTTAGCGCAACATTCGCGTTAATTGTTCCACCACGCGTTGGTGTTGACGTGTTGGTTGTTTCAATTCGAATCGAATCTTCATGAATCCAACCGGTTTGACCGCGATACGTCACATTCAGCCAAGCACCAGAACGGCGATCAATCAGAATAACCGTTCGGTTAGGAATCGTACGCAGCATAGTGTGATTCGTGCCTGTGCCCGCTCGCAGTTCTGCTGTGCCGTAGATGATCCCCCAGCTTGTCCCATAGGCACCAGGTCCTCTACTCCCTGCTGGAGCTTGAGGTCGAAGTTCCGTGTTGGTCAACCTGCCGTTTGCAATCCAACCGTAACGCGTCACTCCGTTGAGCGTATACCTGATGCGTGACCAGTTGCCGGCTTCAGCTAGTACCCTCACTTGCGTGTTATTTGGTATTCTTTGAATCAGTCTGAAATCAGAACTTGGTCCCGTTCTAACCGGGTGCGTTCCGCCGCCAGTCGTTCGGCGGTTTTGTCCAGCGAACTCGACCAACTCACTGCGAACCCAACCGGTGAGTGTGCCACCATTATGTTGCACTCTAATCTGCGTCCAACCTTGATGAACACCGTCCCCGTTGGTCGTGCGTTGAAGCACCATGAATTCTTGGCCTTGCGGTAATCTTCGCAAGACGTTTGTTTCTTCATTCGGTCTTGTGTGAACCGCTACGGATGCGCGTGCTCGTCCTGGGCGTCGCCCATTTCCGAAAGCTAAGCTATTTGTATGGATCCAACCGGTCCGACCGTTAACGGTCACTTCCGCCCAATTCGCTCGTCTGTCTCCGACTAACACTTGTGTCCCACTTGGTAAGGTTGCGAAGGAACCATAACTTGCGCCTGGGCCAGTACGAACCGTCGCGTTAATGACGACGACAATCGCTGTTACCCTTGTTGTTTGAAGTGAATTACGGTGCATCCACCCAGTCGTTCCACTATGAACGATGCGATAAAAATTGCCACGACGTCCTGTGATTCTGACGTTTGTGTTTGCAGGCACTGAGCTGATTAATGCATAACTCGTGTCTGGTCCGCGACGGAAATTGGCATTCACAACGGTCACCGCTGTGCGATGCATCACGGTTGTCTGCTGCGCATTGGTAGGTGCTATTTCAATGGCAGCAGGCTCTGCTTGTTCGCCATCGCTTAAATCGTTGCCACCCTCTTCTGGCAACGTTGGTTCGGTTGGCTCCGTATCTAAGTCACCGAATTCTGGGTCGTACCACCCATCGGGAATGTAATCGTCATGAAGGCCATCGTCTGCTCTTGCATCGTCGCGATTTAAAAGATGGTATTCTTCTTCAACCTCATTGCTCATTTGCTCAAATGCCACTGCATTCATCGGCACTTCGATCAACATCATCAAGGCTATTCCTAAGAAAATCATCTTTTTTACTGTTTTCATTTCATACACTTCCTATCGTTTACAATCATTTTTCCTCATTCTTCTGTATTAGAATATCATAACATATTTCTACAAAAAAGTACAGGCACTTTGCGCGCGATTTTAGCGTGAATTTAGAAATTAATCAAAACAACCCAGTTAGATGGACCACTTGATTTGTTTTTTTTACTAATTTTAGTTATAATAAACTAGGCAGTGTTTAAAAAGTGCTTGATTCAGATGGCTAATTGACTTTTCAAACACTGCCTGAAACCGATTACCAAGAAAAGGAGCAACAAGATGACACCTGAAAGAATAACCATTGTTAAACGTCCTTTATTCCGATATTTGATTGGCACACTCGTCTTTATTAGTGTGGTAGCAATCGCAGCCATTATCACGCTAAACCTAACATTCACTTATCCGTTTATTACCCGCTATTACGAGTTGGATGTGATCATCGGTGTCGATCATGCCACACTGCTTTACAATTATCGTCGCATCATTCATTATATCAATTGGCCATGGATCACGACGCTTTACATGCCCGATTTCCCAATGAGTGATACAGGTGAGTTTCATTTTTGGGAAGTGATGGTAATTTTCCAAGTCTTGCAGGTCATCTCGGTATTATTTTTAGGCTGGGTGGTGGTTTCGATTAAAAAGAAATGGCAACTGCTGGCTTACTTTAATGCCGCAGCCAATTTAATCTTCGTGACATTCAGCGCCATTTTTGTTGTGATGATGATTGATTTTAATTTTGCCTTTTACTGGTTTCACCGTGTGTTTTTTAACAATGACTACTGGATTTTCAACCATCGCTACGATCCGATCATTTTGGCTTTGCCAGCTGAATTATTTATGATCAAAGGCATCGTGATCATCGGGTTGCTATTCCTCGCTGCGGGAGTTGTGAAATATCAGGTTTATATGCGCAAAAAGGGCTGTCTATAAGACAGCCCTTTTCTTTAGAAACAAGGAAATATTATTCTTCGTTTTTCTTAGTTGCAAGGCTCAATGCTAAGCCTGCTGTTACAGAAGCGATGCCTGCGAGCACGACTGGGCCTGCTACTGCGCCGGCGTCTGGTAATGCCGGGCGTGTTACTGGCCTAGTAGGTGCTGCAGTAGGAGCCACTGTTGGGGCTGGTGTCGTTGGGCATTCTTCCACGTCTGGACATGGAACAGTTGGGGCCGCTGTTGGTGTTTCAGTCGGTACTGCCGTTGGGGCAACTGTCGGGGCGGCTGTTGGCGGTTGCGTTGTTACTGGGCCACGTCTACATAAATACCACAGACCATCATGTCCTGGAACCGCGAAATTCGGTCCTGCACCTGGTGGGCATTTAATTGCAATGTAATTCCACAGATCATCGTACTCTGGGTTCCCTGGAATTAGGATTGGGTCGTCAATCGTCCCAGTTCCTTGTGCAAACGTACCTGGTAAGACGTTAAGCGCTATACCGATCGCCGCAACTAAAACAAATACCTTCGCAGATATTTTGAATCTTTCTTTTTTATTAAGATTTCTCATTCTACTCATTCCTTTCTTTCTTTTTTACTAAGGGGATGTGAAGTTCGATCAACTTCTTACAAATTATATCACGTTTCGACCACCCACACTATCCGTTTCCCCCTCACTTAATGGGTGTTCGTCCTTTTTGATTGCAAAAAAAAATGCCACAATTGCGTTTTACAATGGCAGCATGATTATTTTATCTTGATGACTTACGCACGTGAGACGTATTCACCTGTGGAAGTGTTAATAATGATTTTCTCGCCGGCTTCGATGAACATTGGAGCTTGCAAGCCATACCCCGTTTCAACGACAATGTTCTTTGTCACATTTGACGCTGTGTTCCCTTTCACACCTGGTTCTGCTTCTGTTACTTCTAGCGTTACTTTTTCCGGTAATTCCACGCCTAACACTTCTGATTCAAACATCATAATTTTGACTTCCATGCCATCTAAGAGAAAGTTTTTCTCATTTGCAAGGTTGGCAACTGGAATTTCTAATTGTTCGTAAGTTTCGTTGTTCATGAAGACATAAGCATCACCCATCGCATACAGATACTGCATCGATGAACGCTCGATGTGTGCACGCTCAACTTTAACACCTGCATTAAAGGTGTTGTCAATCACGGCCCCACTTCTTAAATTGCGTAACTTAGTTCTAACAAAAGCAGGCCCTTTTCCTGGCTTTACATGAAGAAATTCAATGATCTGATATAAATTCCCATCGTAACTAATTGTCATGCCAGTTTTGAATTCGTTTGTTGATACCATTTTCATACACTCCTTTGATTCGCGCTCGCTTTATTCTCAAACGCATCACACCACTCATTATTATAACCCACTTTCCTTTTGTTTGTCTAGGATTTTATCAAAAGACTTTATTTTTTCTGTGATTTTTTGTATAATGGATAAGGGTAACTCTGTTAACTCCTCATTGCCAGGTTTCGATCAGAAATTCACTAGACAAGGAAACGACGACGCGCGTCTGACCAAGGTGAAGCGGAACGCTGAACCGCTGGTCGAAACCGACAGTCACAAGTTCTTTGCGACGAAGGAGCAATTAGAACTCACGACGACGCGTACGGGTACGTACGTTAGGAGGAGTTGACGCAGGATAGCGGATTTCTGGCGAAAGATGGCTTGAGGACGTTAACAGAGTTACCCTTGGATGAATAAATGAAAAGCTAAAGAAAGAGGTTATAACCATGAATTGGACTTTAATATTTTTTTCTGTACTTGCTGGTGCTAGCATCGCCATCTTTTTCTATGTTCGTAGCACGATGAAAAAGAGTGTGACGTTTTTAAGCGAAAAAGAATTTGGTAATGCGATGCGCAAAGGGCAACTCATTGATATCCGCAAAAAAGATGATTTCAATGAGGGTCACATCAACGGTTCACGCAATATCCCAATCGGTGCACTAAACAAATCGTTTAGTAAATTGCGAACCGATCAAACGATTTACTTAGTGTGCAGCGAAGGAAAAGCAGCTAAGCGAGCAGCCGTTTTGCTAAGCTCAAAAGGGTTCTCAAACATCTGTGCCCTAGACGGTGGTATTAAAAACTGGACGAAACAACTTAAAACAAAAAAGTAATTCTTGCGAGTTGCTTTTTCTTTTACAAAAAAACCACTGCATACACAGTGATTTCATTTACTATCTTCTTTTCCCATTTTTACGCGCTGCCTCTGATTTCAGTTTACGTTTGACACTAGGTTTAACATAATGCTCTCTTTTACGAACTTCAGCAAGGGTACCAACTTTAGATACTTCGCGCTTGAAACGACGAAGTGCATCATCTAATGATTCGTTGTTTCTAACAGTCGTTTTAGCCATATTTAACCCTCCTTTTTGTTCACAGATAAAAAACATTATACCGTATCAACTTTAAATTGTAAACAGGGAAATCAAAATTTCAGTATATTTATCGATTTGAAGAAATAATGGTTTTCTGGTAGTGTGTTTTTTATGGCGCCATCTGTTATTTCATCGCTATTTCCTTTTGCAAACAAGACGCTATCTGTTATAATGTAGAAACAATAATCATAGTTAAAGGTGTGAACGTAATATGACAGAACAATTATTTTTTTTAGATCCCGTCTTTCAAGAAAGGATTTGGGGCGGCCGTGCCCTTGAAGAAAAATTTGGTTACAACATTCCTGAAGGTAACATCGGGGAGTGTTGGGGAATTTCAGCTCATCCCAACGGGGAAAGCACCATCAGAAACGGGATTTATGCTGGGAAAAAGCTGAGTGACTTGTGGGGATGTACCCCTGAGCTATTCGGCAAACAAGTCGAAGAGGTCTTCCCATTACTTGTTAAAGTATTAGATGCTGACGCGGATTTATCCGTGCAAGTCCACCCAGACGATGCCTATGCGCGCGCCCATGAGAACGGCGAATTAGGAAAAACCGAGTGTTGGTACATCGTGGATTGCGCAGACGATGCCGATATCATTTTTGGTCACAACGCAGCGACAAAAGAAGAGATGCAACAGATGATTGAGGCTGGTCAGTGGGAACAATTTTTGCGCCGCCAACCGGTAGCAAAAGGCGATTTCTTTTATGTACCATCAGGCACAATCCACGCTTTATGCAAGGGCACGATTGTACTTGAAGTTCAGCAATCTTCGGACACAACGTATCGGCTATACGATTACGATCGCCAAGACGAAGACGGTAATCTGCGTGACTTACACATCGCGAAGTCCATTGCAGTGAGTACGGTGCCGCATACGCCGGTAAATCCGGTGCCGGTGATCGTGACAGAAACAGATGAACTAAAAATTGTTGAGCTCGTCAATAACGATTTCTTTGCTGTTGCTAAATACACGATTAGCGGCACGGTGATTCATGGGTTTGCCAAACCGGACACTTATGCGTTAATCAGTGTTGTCGAAGGACAAGGTTCGATTGAGGGTAAGCCAGTTAAAAAAGGGGATCATCTTCTAGTTGCTGCCCAAGCAGGTGCGTTAACATTTGCTGGTAGCTTTGAAGCCGTCGTTGCTCAACCGTAATAAGTGAACAGCGATATGAGAAATATCGAAGTCTAATGGCTTCGGTATTTTTTACACAGAAAAACTAGACACCGATGTGGCGTCTAGTCGTCGTTCGTTATTTTTTCTCAAAAGTCTTGGCTTCTTCTAATGCCGTTTTTAGGATCGCTTTTAATTCTTTTAACTCTTTTTTCTGTAATTCGCGACCTTTGTACAACACACTTTTCGACCCGCCACCAGAAACTTTGACTAAATATTTCAACATGTGTTGAATGTCAATTTTCTGATGAGCTGCTTTCATGCGTTGCTTTTCTTCTTCCACGCTATACTCTGCTCGCGCTTCGGCAATGATATTTTGTGGAAACACATACTTACTGCCATTTGGCTCAAATTCTTTTTCACCTAATAGGTAGTTAATGCTCACACCAAAATAATCCGCAACTCTTTGCAAGTACAAAACACTTGGCGATGAATTAGACCACTTCGATACTAAGCCATTACCAAACTTGTTTTCTCTTTCTAATCTGCGCATTGAAATGCCATTTTCTTTGCACAGCTCCCTGATTCTCACCACTAAATCAGATTCTATTTTACGTTCTGTCATCTGTTCTTCCACGGGTATCATTCTCCTTTTGAATTCATCTTTTTTTCTACGAAGCATTGACATCCCGTTTTTAATGCGGTATAATCGGAACGTAGAATATAAGATTCGTTTTTGTTGTGCTACTCTTATGTTTTACTTTCTTTTATGTTTGAAGTACAGTTAAAGGCCTATTTAACTGTGCTTTTTACTTACTCCCTTTAGATAATACGGCATTTTTCTACAAATGTCAATATCATTCTTTGATGTTTTACTTATTTCTAAGTAGAAAAACCAGTTTAAAAAGTGCAACCTTCAACGAAGATCGCACCTTGACACTTAGTTAACGTCAAATTTCTAACCAAACAATCTTAAAATGTGAGGTCCAAAGATTAGCGCACCGACAATGAGTGCCACAATGGAAGCGATCAAAACAGCCCCAGCCGCAACATCCTTGGCAATCAAAGCTAAAATATGGTATTTTTCTGTCAATAAATCGACTACTTTTTCAATGGCAGTGTTCATCATTTCAAGGGTGACAACGAACGTAATGGTTAGTAAAACCACCGCAAATTCTAAAAAAGTGATATCAAAATAAAAGCCTGCTAAAATGGCGACAACCGCTAGCAAATAGTGAATCTTTAAATTGCGGCAAATTTTAAGCGCCGTAAAAACACCGTTTAACGCATACTTAAAAGACTTTCGCAAAGCCTTAAACGTATGCTTTTCTTTAGCGTCGGATATCTTTTGCATTTAAAATAGCCTCCTGTCGTGCAAACATTATTTTCTCTTGTTTTTCATCTAGATGGTCATAGCCTAATAAATGTAAAAAACCATGAACGGCTAAAAACGACATCTCACGCACTTCACCGTGGCCGTATTCGTACGATTGCTCAATCATCCGATCAATTGAAATAAACACATCCCCCAAACTTCCGCTCACACCTAAAATCTCATCCACTTCTGCTTCAAATGTAATCACATCCGTCACATCGTTTTTGCCACGGTACTGCTCATTGATAGCTCTAATTCGGTTGTTATCAACAAAAATGAAGTTACATGACACACTTTCGTCAAGTCCTTCAAATCTTGCCGCTTCCCTAACAATGTCTCTGATGACCGATTCGTAGACTTCAACGTCTTCATCGGTTTCATTATAAAATATAATTTCTATTGCCATGTTACCACCTATTATAGTCTTTTATTACCTATTCAATCTCCCCGTGTTTCCTTGATAGTCATGATCGTTTTTATCGCTACTCACGTAACGCTCAATAATTTTCTGAACAAGCGGGTGTCTAACGACATCTACCGTGTCAAACTCGACGAACCCGATGCCTTCTACCCCTTTTAACACCTCAGAGGCGTGGACTAGACCGCTCGTTATTCGTTTTGGTAGGTCAATTTGCGTGACGTCCCCCGTCACGACCATTTTTGAGTTCTCACCCAGTCGTGTCAAAAACATCTTCATTTGTTCCTTCGTTGTGTTTTGCGCTTCGTCTAACACGACATAGGCGTTTTCTAACGTTCGACCCCGCATGTAAGCGAGCGGTGCAATCTCGATCTGGCCGCGTGCCGTCATCTTTTCTGTCACCTCAACACCTAAAACATCGTGAAACGCATCGTATAAGGGGCGCAGGTACGGGTCGACCTTTTCTTTCAAGTCGCCCGGTAAAAACCCAAGACTTTCTCCCGCTTCAACCACCGGGCGCGTAATGACAATGCGCTCAACCTCGCCGCGCTTCATCATCATCACACCGATGACCACGGCCAAATAAGTCTTCCCACAACCGGCTGGTCCGATGCCAAATATCAAGTCTTCTTTCTGAATTTTTGTAAAATATTCGCGTTGGTTGATGGTCTTGGCGTAAATCGATTTGCCTTTTTGCGTTTTTCCAATTTCAGCACGCGCATCGATGACTTGTGTAAGTTGCACCTCGGGCGCTTCTGCTTCACTCGCACGCAAGAGATATAAGACGTCGTTGCTCGCAATGCTTTGTCCTTTTTTGTGTAGCGTACGCAAAGCGGTTACCACAATTCCCACCTGTTCGCGCAACGCTTCGTCGCCAAAAATGTGTAGCTCATCGCCGCGCAGCACCATCTCCACGCCAAAATGCTTCTCAAGCAGCTGCAAATGCTCTTCGTTCACACCAAAAATTTCGTTTAATTCCCCGACTGATGTCTCATCTATTTTAAGTTTTGTCAAATTTAATTCTCACCTTTCTACCCACTCATTCCACGCGAGCAATGTCTTCTAAAATCGTGGCATGATACACCAGACGTACCGTATCCTCCGATTCATCCAGCTCCAAAAACACCAAATCGACCACTTCAAACTCGCCTTCAATCAAACGCGCAAACTCCCCTTGCACCAACACATCACTCGCCGCGCGGATCTGCTCAATTTCATTATTTAGTATTATATCACTTTTCTCATAATAATGCACCCGTTCTAAGCTAATTGGTGAAAAATTAAACGCTCCCAACGGATTGAACACACGCTGACGGACCTCAAACTCATCAAACGGCGCCTCTTCACCCCAAACATTGAGGCGTGTTTCACCAACGTTTAAAAACCAAGCGCTACGACTATTGCTCGTCACCATCGAAAACGCATATTCTCGTGGAAATTCGATTTCAATCTCGTACCAGACATGGGCATAAACCGCCCCAGCTGCTACCCCATCAATCGGGGCCACATCCGTCCCGAACCCCGTCGGCGTATAACAAGAAATCAGCGGCTCTCCCTGGCGAACGATCTGCTCCAGCTCCACCAACACTAAACAACCCGTGACATCGATGTGCACAATTTCACCGCTTGACCGCGCATAAATCGTCTCGATTTGTTCCGCTTCCGCTGCACGCTCCACCACCTGTGTGTCAAAAATATCAATGACCAACCGACTTCCGTGACTTTCGATATCAATCCAAATGTAATCATGAAACACCGTTTGCAGGGATTGCGTTAACGATTCGGCATTGCTACGAAAAAAGGAAAACGGGCCAATGTGAAAAAAATAAGGCGCGATGTGCTCCGTGACCATCACCACTTCCTCAGGTGGTAAGTTCCCACGCACTTCATAATCAACTGTAATAAATGGCAAAGCAATCAGCAAGCTTGCCCAAATCAAAGCCGTCGGCGCGGCAAAGCGCAACAAAAAACCGTAAATGGATTGTTGACCCACCACAGGCAAACCGTGTGTGCTATCGTGGCGTACCGTGACAAGGTACCCGCCCTCTATGCGCTCTACACCATAAATCTTCACCCGCTCAGCACGCAAACGGGAAACATCCGCAAGCGTCTCGACTTTCACCCGAACGCGCGGCACAAGAAATTTTAACCAGCCGTTATTCATCTTGATCACCTTCAATCGCAAAATTCCTTAACATCAAGGTACTCACTTTGACGTATGTATCACCATACTCTTTAATTTTCAAGCGATCACCAAAAATCCGATACCGCACCCCCGACGCCGATAATAAACAACACTCCGTATCCGTCAATTTCTCAATCACACAACGCATTTTCACAACCACACATTTATCCTTTAAAATTTCTACACTCGATAACGATCTTGATTGGAAGACTAGATCTTCGATTTTATCCATAACGCCCATAAAAAAACCCCCTTGCTCATATTAAAAATATATGATAAGAAGGGGGAATTATTCTTTTCTTGACCGATTTCACTTGACCTTTCTAGTCGTACATTCTCTTACCTGTTGCCTTTACAAGTTAAACAGTAAGTGATGAATTTTTCTAGATTCGTATGTTTATCCTTTTTCAATCGCTCTGCTAAATCAGCTAATTGAATCGCATCGGATTTCTTATAGCTCCTATCAATAGGAAACATTTTTGCGTAAAGCCTTACTTTATCTTGATCCTTAATTTTAACGTTTGGCAACAAGCCACATTTTTTAAGAACACTTTCTAAATCTGGACTATCGTAAATCGGCACAATATAATCGTAAAACCAATATTTTTTAAACATACTTTTATCTTTATATGCTGTTGCTTGACTCTCCATGCAATCATCTGTGTCCATAATGGTAAAGATTTTGAAATTTTTCAATTTTTTAGATGAATGTTCTTCTTTTTCTATTTGCCCAGCATCATCGTATCTTCGAATGAACGCTTCAAAATTTCCAAGCCCTTTTTTCTCAATGAATCGATGCAAACTATTAATTTGAACACTTGAAGTTCCTTTTTTGTCTGATAAAATTTCCATAGTCAAACGTAAATTGTTTGTGATGTAATGACACATCATGAGCTCGCACTTACCGTGAACAATGACAATCGCTTTCGTGTAACTTAACTCTCTCTTTCTCATCTAAGCCACCCACCTAATCCTTGTCGTTTAATTGATCCACAATTAAATTGAAGTCTATTTGACCCACAGATGGCACACCTTCATACATTCCTTTTAAATACTGAGCACGTCGATTATTGTTTTTATGTGCGCGGAGATCGTATTTATCCAAAGAATGTAGTTCTTTATTTCCCTCTGCATCTGTTGTTAGTATGTATAAATATTTATTCTCAACATCTGATTCCAATAGTAGCGTATTGTGCGTGGTCATAATGATCTGTCCTTTGATCGCTACTTCAAGTTCTTCAAAAATATTCTTGATCAAAACATCGTGAATACCTGTATCAAACTCATCTAAAATCACAGTAGTTCCTTGCATAGCCATCAAAAGCGGTGACAATAAGTTTAAGATGTTTCGTGTACCAGTAGATTCTCTTTGAAATGGAATCCTGCGTATTTTTGAACCAATCAATTTTTTAGCGTAAAGCTGATACTCAATTGCCTGCTCATCGGTTTCTTTTCTAACATAATAAAGGCTTTTTATATCTGGGTATAAGTTAGTAAAAATATGTTCTAAAACCTCTTCTGCCATATCTAATTCATTGATTTTATTGAGAGCAACTTGCCCTTTTAAGAAATCACCGTTTAATGGCAAAGTAGTGCCTATGAATGCTCGCTTTTTACCACTCCCGGCTTTAACGCTGCACAAGAAGGTCAGAAAAAAAGATGTAATTTTGTGAAAGTTGTCATGTATATTCTTAGAAAAGTACGCTTCATTTTTTTGTATCTGTTCAAAAAATATGAGTGATAAAAAGGTATGCTTTCCCCAAAATTTTTCTGTCATTTCAGACAGTTCTTCTAAATATTTTTTTCCGACAAATATTTTTGGATTGAAATATTTTGAATCTTCTCCAATCTCAAAATAAGTACCTCTATTTTTCTCAATCAAGTATTCAAGTTTTTCATAAATTACTCTTTCCTCATTAAATTCAATCGTATAAACACCTATATGATGATAAATCTGAAACTCAAATTTTAAGTATAAATTTTCCTCAGTTCCGATTGTCTTCGCTTCTTTAATAACGGCTTCTAAATCGAACACTTTTGAACGAAACGTCCTAAACTTATCTCGCGATACTTCCTTCATGTTTTCATTTTCAAAAAAATCTTCTAAAGCTTTTACAAATCCCATTGTATGAAAAGTTTCTTTTAGTACAAAAAAGATATCAGCAACATTCGTTTTTCCCGAACCGTTTTCGCCATAAATCAAAGCAAGCTTTTTAGCAGTGTTTTTCTTTTCAGCTAAATCAAAATGAAAATCAACTAAAGATCTAAAGTTTTTTACATGCACGTTTAAAAACATTAAAATCACCTCGGTTTTTTAGTATATTATATCATATTAAGTTATAAAAGATACCCTAAAATTAAAAAACACTCTAAATCAGAATGTTTTTTTGTGATCACTCAATGTTTGAGCCTTTTATAATTATTTAAGCATGCATGTTAATCTCGGTCATGTGCGCGTATAACCCGTCGCGGGCGACTAGTTCATCGTGGGTGCCGATGTCTTCGATTTGGCCGTCTTTGAGTACAATGATTTTATGCGCCTTCTTAATTGTCGACAGGCGGTGCGCGATGATGACCGTGGTGCGGTCTTTCATCACTTCGTCTAAGGCTTCACGGATTTGTTTTTCTGTTTCGACGTCTACGGCCGCGGTTGCTTCGTCTAAAATAAGGATTGGACGATCACGTAGGACCGCACGGGCGATGGAGACGCGTTGTTTTTGCCCGCCTGACAGTCGCATCCCGCGCTCGCCAACTACTGTGTTATACCCTTCATCTAGCTCCGTGATGAAATCATCGGCTCGGGCTAGGCGTGAGGCGGCGATGACTTCCTCCCTGCTCGCTTCCGGTTTACCATAGCCAATATTCTCCGCTAACGTGTCGTTAAATAAGAAGACGTCTTGCATCACGTTACTCATCGAGTGGCGGAGGCTTTTTAGTGTGAGGTCGCGGAGGTCGTGGCCGTCTAAGAGGATTTCACCGTCTACCGGGTCGTAGAAGCGGTTCAGCAAATTAATGAACGTTGTTTTTCCGACGCCCGTCGGACCAACGATGGCGACCACTTCCCCCGGGTGGATGTCGACATTGATGTTTTTTAAGACCGGGTTTTCTTTGTTGTAATGGAAGTTGACGTTTTTGAAAACGATGTGCCCGGCAACCTGGTTGATACTCAAAGCATTTTCTTTTTCTTTTATGTCTTCTTCTGCATCGAGGATTTCAAAGACGCGTTCGGCGCCGGCAATTGCGTTTTGGAGGTCTTCGTTGAGGCGCGCGAGGGCGGTGATCGGTTGGTAGAAGATGGCGAGGTACATGATGAAGGCGATGATGTCCGCGACGTCGACGTAGCCGTAGAGCGCCATGTGCCCGCCGTATGCGATGACGATGACGGTGCCGATGCTTGATAGGAATTGCACGGAGCTTCCGTAGGCGGCGCTGAGGCGGAGGGCTTTGAGGATGGAAACGGAGTAATCAGTGGCACTTGCTGAGATTTTTTTGGTTTCGCGTTCGTGCTGGTTGAAGACTTGGATTTCTTTCATGCCTGAGATGTTGTCTTGGAGGTGCGCTGAGAGGTCACCGAGGGTGGATTGGGCATGGCGAAAAATCGGGAGGACCCAACGGGCGAAGACTAGCGATAGGATGAGCAGGACGGGGACGGCAAGGAGGCTAAGGATCGCGAGGCGTGTATTGATGACGAAAAGCATAATGGTAACACCGATGATGATGACTAGGTTGGCGAGGATATCCGGTGCGGCGTGGGCGATTAACAGCTCAATCTGCCTCGTGTCGTTAATGACGCGCGACATAATTTGCCCGGTCTGCTTGTCGTGGTAAAATTTTAACGAGAGATTCTGTAATTTTTCGTACATCTCCGTTTTGAGGTCGGCGAGAAAATGCCATGCAGCGATGTGCGAATAATAAGAGCGGACGTAGGCGCAGAACGCTTGTAGCAGGTAGACGCCGGCTAGGGTTAACCCCATTCGCAACGCTACTTCGGCAAGTTGCGGGTCGCGGTTGGTGGCCATTTGCGTCATCTGCCTAACGACGAGTGGTGCATATAATTGTGCAGCGGTGATTCCGCCGATCGCAATGATGGTGGCGATTAAGTACCACCAGTATTTTTTGGAAGCCTTGATGAGGCGGAATACTAATTTCATGATTTGATTCTCCTGTCTTTGTTGTGAGCTCTATTTTGGGTTGCTGTGTCACGGTATGTTTGTTTTATGCCACTGAGGGGGGCTTTTTGAGGGCGATAGTGGCAGTTTTGATGGCTGACTTCGTGAATTGAGACCGATTTATGCCACTGAGGGGGGGTTTTGAGGGCGATAGTGGCAGTTTTGATGGCTGACTTCGTGAATTGAGACCGATTTATGCCACTGAGGGGGGCTTTTTGAGAGCGATAGTGGCAGTTTTGATGGCTGACTTCGTGAATTGAGACCGATTTATGCCACTGAGGTGGGAGTTTTGAGGGCGATAGTGGCATTTGGGATAGTCATCTTAGGGTTGGAGATAGATTTTTACCATCTAAACCCCGTTTTCGCTGGAAAGATGATGATTTGGATTAATCATATACAATCGCATTGTTAGCACGCACGAAATACACATGCGCCACGATTTTTTTGTTTGGGTAAATGTCGCGCATCGCTTGGAGATAATATTTCATCTGGACAGCATAACGGATGCGCAGCTTGGCTTCTTCCAACTGGAAATCTTTCACGCGGTCGGTCTTATAATCGACGATCCACACTTCGTCGTCAAACTCAGCAAGAAGATCAATCACCCCTTGTAGCATCGCGTTGGCTTGCTCCGACACACCCGCTTGAATCAACATCGTAAATGGGAGCTCTTTTTGCACGTGATGGGCGCTGAGTACTTGGCGATAAACGTCAGACTGCGTAAAACGGTAAACGTCTTCTAAATTGATCCGATTAGCCAGCTCTGTTTTAAGAATACCACGCGTAATCAAATCCGCTTTCAGCTCGATAAGCGCGTCTAACGTGTGCCCAGCTTTCACCGGCAAATGTTGCATAAACTGGTGAAACGCCGTCCCGACTTCCGTGGCTTGCACCGTATTCGTCATAAACGTTGGTCGGTCGTACGCCAGCGCGCGTTGCGGTTCTAGAATCCCTTTGTACAACGGCACCGTCTCCTCAATTTTCCGCTGACTCACCGACTGCTTGGCCACGATGGTCGTTAATTCCGCCAACGCATAGGAACGGTCAAATGTTGCCTTCAAATCAATAGCTGGTGCTTCTTTTGCTGCAACCCCCACCCGATGCTGGCCAGTTGCCTCTGCCTTTATTTCGGTAATGACCCGAAACTGCCACGGATTAGCAGCGTCCTTCTGAGCGACAACGGGTAAGACCCAATCGAGATAACGATTTGCTGCTAAGCGAACGTGCATTGGTGCCACGTCTGTTCCCGATAGCTTAGTAATGGTCGCTGCGTCTTTTTGTACCCCTGTCAGGATGAGCTTTGATTTCGCGCGAGTCAAAGCCACGTAGAGTAACCGCATTTCTTCCGCGATCATCTCATTGCGTAGCGTCTTGGCGAGCAAAGTCGTGGCGATCGTTTTCTGCTTCAAGCGTAAATCGGGATTGATGTACTGAACGCCAATGCCATACTTTTTGTGCAACACGTAGTTCCCGATCTCATCCTGGGTATTAAATTTTTTCTGAAGTCCTGCGATAAACACGACGGGGAACTCAAGTCCCTTGGACTTGTGGATGGTCATGATCTTTACACTTTCCGTGGTTGTGGCGGCCGGTTTGGCTTTCGGGATCGTTTTGCCAAGGCGTGCCACGTGATCCAGGTAGTGTAAAAATCCTGACCATCCGGACGCCGTGCGAGCCTCATAGCCGGCTGCGATTTCTTCAAGCAAGTCCAGGTTCGCACGGCGTCCTTCCCCGTTTGCAAGGCCGTGCACAAAATCGTAGTAGCCCGTTGCTTCATAGATCTGACGCATCGTATCCGCCACCGCGGTGAAACGAGAAGCGTATCGCCACTGCTGCAGCTTAGCTAAGAAATCCTGGGCTTTTTCACGAAGAGGCGAAGTCGTACGGGTTGTCGCAAAAGCTTTTAACGCCTCGTAAAACGAAGAAGCCGAGTTAGCCGTCCGAATCGTTGCCAGCTCAGGCTCGGTGAAAAAGAAGAGCGGGCTTCGCAACGTCGCCGCTAGCGGAATGTCCTGATACGGGTTATCGATGACACGCAGTAATGACAAGATGGTGACGACTTCCGTTTCGGCAAGGAGATCCCCCGGTTGTTCGGTAGAAACAGGAATGCCGTGCTGGGTTAGTGTGTCATAGATGGTCGTAACGTTGGTCATCGAGCGCAAAAGAATCACGATGTCGCGATACGCGACCGCTTGCTCGGCGACCATTGTCATTATTTCCCGGGCAATGTGATGCGCTTCTAACTGCGCATCGTGTAAATCATCCATGTCCTCCCCCGATTCCCCCATTACCGCTTTGTCAATAATATGCAGCTCGGGCTGATAAAAATCAGCGACTTCCGCTTCAATCCCCAACTTCAATTCCGCCGCTTCGTCGTACGCAATCTCACCGACCGCCTTGTCCATGATGTGTGCAAAAATATAATTCACCGCATCAATCACATAGTGATTCGAACGATAATTCTTCATTAAATCAATTTTCTCGCCTAAATGCGATGACGCTTGATACGATGCGTACTTATCCTGAAAAATCGTCGGTTCGGCTAAACGGAAACGGTAAATCGACTGCTTCACATCGCCCACCATAAACATCGGCACGCCCCCCGCATCCGAGATCAGCTTTACAATGCGCTCCTGCATGTCGTTGGTGTCTTGATATTCGTCGATCATAATCTCCTTGAAGTCGCTCGCAATCTCAGCTAAAACATCAGGATGCTCCGTTAACACCTTCAATGTCAACCGCTCCAAATCCGAGAAATCCAATTTAGAAGCCTTTAACTTCTCCGCCGAAAAACGCTCATCAAACAACAGCACCATGCGACCAAGTGAACGAACAATTTCAGCCCCTCGTTCAAAATGAATCCCATGACTCTCGTTGCTATAAGCAAAAAAATCCTTGCTCAAAGTATCCAAAATCGCCATAAACGCTTTGCGCGCATC
The DNA here is from genome assembly GCA_009780245.1 of Turicibacter sp. GTDB lineage: Bacteria > Bacillota_I > Bacilli_A > MOL361 > Turicibacteraceae > WRKJ01. The sequence continues at coordinate 18,548 of WRAJ01000018.1, read as the reverse complement.
ACTAGCCTCTTTATGCAATGTCTCGTCCCAGTACTCCTTCATCTTTTTCGTCAGCGCCGGAAATCGCGCGTAGCTCGTGTGTTGCAACAAATGTCGCACCTCATCGTAGGCCCCCGTATCCAACGCCTCACGCACCGCGCTAATCACAGCTAAATCCGCCGCCGCCATCTCCACGTAACCGTGTGCCGCGTCTGCCAGTTCAGCCTTTTTCGCTAATTCACGAGCCGTCAAAACGTGCTGCTCGGCCGCCATTAACAACGGAACAACCAGTTTTTTCACATCCGAATAAAACGCCCAGCTGTCAATCGTTTCCGCACGTTTGTGATACAACCCATCAAGCCTAGCTAACCAGGTTTCCATCTCCGGATTTGCCCGTGCTAGATCGTAAATCTTAATAATCAACTCACCCAATGCCGCATCACTACGGTCAGATCCGAACACGTCCACCAATTTGCGAAAATCGTCATCCGCGTACTGGTCGGTCATAAAACCATCTAAAACCTCTGCTCGCATCAGCACAGCTTCCATATCGTCCATCAGTTGCGCGTTAACGTCAAGGTCGACCAAATAATGATAGCGCTGTAAAACGCGATTACAAAAGCCATGAAACGTGGAAATGTTCGCATACGGCAGTTTGTATAGCTGCGCTTGCAAGTGCGTAGAAGTCGGATTGTCAGCCAGCGATGCGCTTAAACTACGACGCAACTTCTCCGCCATTTCGCGCGCTGCCAAATTAGTAAAAGTCACTATTAAAAATTGATCAACGTGAATGCTTTCGTCGATCATTTTCCTCATCAATCGCTCCACTAGCACCGTCGATTTCCCCGAGCCAGCCCCAGCTGAAACAAGGATTTCTTTGCTTTTTGATGCGATTGCTTGTAATTGTTCGTCATTAAATGTTGTTGCCATGTTATCAACCTACGATTTTTGTCTTGATTTTAGTTTGCCTGAAAGGTATAATAGCCACGATTAGAAGGAGGCATTTTTTATGAAAGAAAGTAGTCCGATTGTAAAAATATTGTGTTTGTTATTGCTGGGGTTCGTGCCCTTGACGCTCTTAGGTTTTGCGCTGGAGCACTGGGTCACCGCATCACCCGATGTGCTGCCGCCGTTTTTCCTCATCAGCGTGGCCGTGTTCGTTTTGTGGATGGTATTTGGTTATTTGGCGCGTTTGCTCCTGTCAAAAAGCGACGTTCTGTTATACTTAAACCTACCTGCGGTTATCGTGTTATTTTTGATTTTAGCGCAAGAACTTAGCGGCGGCTTTTGGGCTGGCATTGGCACTTGGACGCAACTCTTTTACCTGCCCCTCATTAGATTAGCTTCCCAAATTCTCGTCTTTGTTCCCATCACAACGATCAACTTCTTCATCATCGCGCTCATCGCTTTCGGCTTGCTATTACTTGCCAGCTTCCTCGGCACCTCAATCAGAGAAAAGCACGAAGAAGCCAGTTAATCAATGTGATGATTATACCGCATTCGACAAACGATTACAACGACTTAAAACCGTTAGAAGCGTTGGGTCAACCCTAAAACAAGCCAGGCGAATTCTCCCTTTGCCCGCAATTTCAGGGGGTTCGGGATAAAAAAACGCCCATTCCCGTCTTATACAAGGGTGTCAGGGATAAAAAAGCACCCATTCCCCACCGTATAGCGCGGTTTAGGATAAAATAACCCGCTTTACCACGACAAAAAACAGCATCGCCACCCACGGCGTTGCTGTTTTTACTTTGACATGATCTTCCGTGCTGCGCTCAATCCCGCTTTGATCGGCAGCTTCTCAAACCGCTTGGTCACGACCTTCAAGTCTTCGCGAATCGGGATATCCTGTGGGCAATGGCGTTCGCACAGCCCGCACTCGGTACACGAACTCGGAAAATACGGATCGGCACTCACCGCCGCTGTGCTCAACACATATAACTTCAACCCAGTAAAGTAATCTTGGCTAAAACTGCTGTTATAAGCGGCAAAGCACGACGGAATATTAATCCCCTTCGGACACGGCAAACAATAGTTGCAACCGGTACAATTTATTTTATAGGTTTTCTTAAGCTCTTCAATCACTTCGTCGTAAACGGCCAATTCTTCAGCAACCAAAGGCGTGGTAAAGCGATCCACAGCGGCTAAATTACTCCGCATAATTTGTTCACTTTTCATTCCGCTTAACACAACGGTCACTTCTTCCTGATGCCACAGCCAGCGAAACGCCCATTCAGCCGGCTCCCGCTTCGCATCATACTTAGCAAATAGCGAAACCGCCTGCTTCGGCAAGCCAGTGGCCAAGCGTCCGCCAAGCAACGGCTCCATGATCATCACCGAAATTCCCTTTGCCGCAGCAGCCTTCAACCCAGTCTTGCCAGCCTGATAATTCTCATCCGAATAATTGTACTGGATCATGCAAAACTCCCACGCATAATCGTCGATGATCCGAATAAAATCAGCCGCCGACCCGTGGTACGAAAAACCAATCTGCTTGATCTGTCCTTGCGCTTTTTTCTCTAAAATCCACTTTTCAATCCCCAACGCTTTGTACTGCTCCCACTGCGCAAAACCTGAAACGTTGTGCAAAAAGTAATAGTCAATATAATCCGTTTGCAGCCGCTCAAGTTGAACGTTAAACAACCGATCAAAATCAGCATAACTACGGCACTTGCCAAAGGGAAGTTTTGTCGCAAGGAAAATGTCTTTTCGCTTATCGTGCTTCGCCAAAATGTCACCAAGTGTCTTCTCACTATTCGGGTAGATGTAAGCCGTGTCGAAAAAATTAACTCCGCCTTCGATGGCAGCCAAAATCATTCGTTCAGTTTCGGCCTTATCTCGCGGGAATCTCATACACCCAAGCCCCAATGCCGAAAGCTGATTCCCAGTCACTTTATCAATTCTGTACTGCATGTCACTAACCTCCTAAAATTACCGAATAAAATTCGTCCACGTCTTCGCCTCATACGCAGGCATTTCGATCCCCGCAGCCGCACCCGCCTCAATCAAACGCAGCACCCAAGCTAGGTTGCGCCCCACGAAACGTAAATTCTGCATCCCCTCTAAATCCTGCTGCACCTCTTCCGGCGTATTCCCGTGAATCATGTTCCAGTAACGACCTGACACTAGTAACATTTCCCCATAAGTAGGATATTTGATTAACCCGTCCAATGTACTACTCGATCCACCACGGCGAACGCTAGCCATGATCGCCGCGGGCTTGCCTCGGAATGCTGCCGAATGAGCATAAAACGTGCGATCCATAAACGACTTCATCGCGCCCGACATGCCGGCAAAATGAACCGGCGCACCAAAGACAAACCCATCAGCACCTTCCACCCGATCTAAGAAATCGTTCACGCCATCGTCTTTAAACACACAGCGCTTCGTCTTGCGGCACCCGCCACAAGCCGTACAACCGATAATCGGCTTATTCCCAATGTGTACAATCTCCGTTTCAATCCCAGCCGCTTGCAACTCGCTGGCAATCTCAGTCAAACCCGTATAAGTACACCCCTTCGAACGAGGACTCCCGTTTAATAACAACACTTTCATCTTCAACACCCTTTCACTTGTTAACGTTTTATAATTAATTATAACATTTCTAAAAACTTTTTAAAACCTAAACCACAATAAAAAACTAGACATTGTGCCTAGTTTCATCGGTTTTTAAAATCCGCCTCAAGCAAATAAATCGGCTGCCCCAAGCCGTGAAACTTCCGTTCGTACTCCGTCATCACATTATCCGGATACGCCTCCGGGTCTGCGTGCACATCCACCGACACGTCCGAAAACGCCATGCCGTAATGATTAAAACTCCACAGCGAATACTCAAACAACGATCGGTTATCTGTCTTCAGTTGCAGTTTCCCACCATCAATCAAAATGCCTTGATACACACTTAAAAAATGCTTATGCGTTAAACGACGCTTGGCATGACGCTTCTTCGGCCAAGGGTCAGAGAAATTCAAATAAATTTTCGAGATTTCGCCCTGTTCAAAAACTTCCTGTAAATTCGCCGCATCGGCATGCAACAACCGCAAATTAGGCAGCGGCTGTGCCACTAATTTTTCCAAAGCCCGCAACAACACTGAATCATACACTTCAATGCCAATAAAATTAATCGCTGGATTTTGGCGCGCCATCTCATTGATAAAGCCGCCTTTGCCCATCCCAATCTCAATGTGAATCGGTTGCGCCGCCGCAAACAACGATTGCCAATTCCCCTTTAATTCCTCGCCACCGACAACCGCTAACTCCGGATGCGCGGCAATGTACTCGCCCGCCCTAGGTATTCTTCGTAATCTCATCTAACTCTTCCTCACTCAACTCACGATATTCCCCTAGCTCTAAATACTCATCCAGTGCCAACCCGCCGATTGACAGACGTTTCAGATACACTACCCGACAGCCAACACTAGCAAACATGCGCCGCACCTGATGAAATTTACCCTCGCAAATCTCAATCTCCACTTCCCCAGAAGCCACAACGTTCACTCGTGCCGGAGCGGTTGTAAATTCAGCATCTTTTCCATCTTTAATGACAACACCGTTCTCCAAGGCCGTAATATCTGCAACGGTTAACTCGCCCTCAATCTGCGCCAGATATTTCTTATAAACCCGCTTCTTCGGCGTAATCACCTCGTGCAAAAACTGGCCGTCGTTCGTCAACAGCAGCAGCCCCTCCGTGTCCTTATCCAAACGCCCAGCAATCGAAAGATCAAAACGATCGTAATACGCATCCAACAATTCCATCACCGTCGCATCCGCCCCGTCCTTCGTCGCACTCAAATACCCCTTCGGTTTGTTCATCATGACGTAAACAAATTGCTGATAGAATAATTCCTCGTCAAATGCTGTGACAACGCTTCTGTCCACGTCCACCTGAAAACCGGGGGAAGTGATGATCGCGCCATCCACCCGCACTTTCTTTTGCTTGAGAAACTTCTTCACATCCGACCGAGAATTCCCAGTGACGTGAGCCAAAAATTTATCTAATCTCATCTTCTTCTTCCTTTTACGATAAAATTGCATTACTCTCAACACAGTTCTGCCACTTGAACCTCGATTTTCATACCCTTAGTGGCATATTTGAGCGCGGTTTTCTAGTTGACAACGGCAATTATGCCACTTCAACCCTATTTTTTACACCGCTAGTGGCATATTCGAGCGCGGTTCACTAGCTAGCAACGGCAATTATGCCACTTCAACCCTATTTTTTACACCGCTAGTGGCATATTCGAGCGCGGTTCACTAGCTGGCAACGGCAATTATGCCACTTCAACCCTATTTTTTACACCGCTAGTGGCATATTCGAGCGCGGTTCACTAGCTAGCAACGACAATTATGCCACTTCAACCCTATTTTTTACACCATTAGTGGCAGCGACGGACTGCGGTCAGAACATCTTTGATCCACTCGTGTCTATTCATGTCGTAACCTGCATATACTGTAACAATTTCCTCATAAGGAGTTGATCAATCATGTTCAAGCCAAGACAACCGCGCCCACCACGTCCAAGTCGCAATCAACCACAAAATCCAATCTCGGATATGGAGCAATTTTACATGAACCAATATTTCCAAACACGCGGTAGCCACCCGACTAGCGGCCCAACGCTCCCACCGGAAGCAGGTTTGCATCATTCCCGCTTTCCACCGGTAGAATTCGCTTATTTAAATCACTTAGAACAACGCATCGCTCAGATTGAGCAGTATTTAGGCTTTTCTTCTGAACCTGGCCATGATACCAGCCAGCGTTAATTTTTTCCCGAATACCATTTTATCAAGGTCAAAGTAACTCGTCAACCCGCCATAAACAACCGCACCAACCGTACCAGCAAGCAAAACATAAAGAGCAGCTGCGCCACTTGAAACCGTATAATCAATGAATAAATCGAGTACCCTTGTCGTCAACCAAACGACCAACGCCATCATACCGGCAAAAGTAAAAATCGAAAGGTGTCGTCGTAGCAGAGCACGGGTCCCGATACCCGTCGTTTTTCTGATCTCTAAATAATTCATGAACAAAGAGAACGCATAGGCTAAAATGGTCGCAAAAACAGCACCTTGAAATTCGAAGAGGGGGATAAGGACAAGGTTTCCAATTAGCTTTATGATCCCGGCAAACAGTAAAAACCAGAGCGCTTTAAATTGGCGATCAATGCCTTGAATGATGGCTGAAAGAATGCCGTTTAGCGCCATGAACAACGCGATAAAGGCCCCGGTTCCAAACATCGCGCCGCCAAGGACGTTCATTTCGAGATCACCAGAATCAAAGAGTAAGACAAAAATCGGATTGGATAGCAAAGACATGCCGATAACCGCTGGCACCGTAATAAAAGACGTGAGCATAATCGCACTCGTCAACGTTTTATGTACCCCTTTAAAATCATGGTTTCTGATCTTCTCTGTGATTTCCGGAATGAGCGGTTGGCCAAATGCAATGGAAAACGAAACAGGAATCATGATGATTTTTAAAAGCCCCGCGGTAAAAATTCCAAAAAGACCTTCTGCTATGTCTTGCGGCACACCGGCTCGTAACATCCCCGCATTAAAGGTGGCGATGTCAATCATTTGAAACCACGTCACACTTAAACTTAAAACCGCAAACGGTAACGCATACGAGAGCAGCTCTTTAAACAACGTTTTAGTCGGGCGCTTTGGATGCGGGCGCGTTAACGCAAGCAGGGCGTCAAAGCCGTGCTTTTTCTTTTGCCAATAGCGATACAACACAAACATCGAACTAACACCGGCAACAAAAGCAGAAAAGACAGAGACTTGAACCGCCGTCTGTGTCGAACCGCCAAACACACGGGTCACTAAAAACGAACCTGTGATAATCAAAACAACGCGCACTAATTGCTCCACAAACTGCGACATCGCGGTTGGTGTCATGTCTTGATTCCCTTGGAAAAAGCCTCTGAAAATCGACATCGGAGGCACAACAACAACGGCAAAACTAACCATTCGAATGGCGCGAATCGCATCGTAGCGACTATTATAAAGCTCCTCCTCACCCGCCATGGCAATATCAGCAAGCAAGGGCGCCCCAATCCACATAATTAAAAAGCCAACCAAACCGACGACAATCATAATCAACATGCCCACGCGAAAAATCTTGCGCGACGTGTCGTATTCGCCGTCCGCGTTGTATTTAGAAATAAATTTTGCAATACCAAGCGGAATACCAAGTGTGGATAACGTCACAAGCAAACTATAAGGGATATAAGCATAGCTGTATAAAGCCATACCGCCAATGCCGACCATCCGTTGAAACGGGATCACATAAAGGAGTCCTAATAGCCTTGTCAAGAACATACTTAGCGATAACACCATCGCACCTTTCATAAACCTTTCTGACATGACACGGACACCTCCTTTTTTAACAGATTTTTATACTACCCCTGTTTGTGACAAACGTAAATAACATACCATTTATTGTAGCCAAAAAAAACATTATTATTGTCGATATTTGAAAATTTCACTATTTAATTTCAAGGTTTTTTCGACGATTATCCAAGGGGTTTTTATTGATATAATGGGCAAACCCTTCCGTTACTCTCAGCACATGATGAGCCAATAACAAACCCTGTTGATTCACCACATACGGTTGCCCACTCGAACGCTGTTTTTTCAACCAAACGTGCTGCTCATTCACTACAAAATCAAGATCATCCGCATCAATCAACGCCACACCAACGTCACGCCCATAGCGATCACGTAGCTTGATTTGCACGTTATCGCCCACTACTTCAATCTCATTCGGCTGTGCCTTTACATCAAAAATCTCCAAATTAGCCCGACGATTATCAAGAAGTTCACCGTTCAAATGACGAATCGGTGCATTCGGTGAACAATCTAAAATCGCTGCTGCAACCGGCAAACGCATGGCATAACCGTCTTTAAACGTCTTACTCTCAATCATCTGACAGTCAAATTCCGTGTTCCAAACCGCTCGCCAATGTTCAAACGCCTCAAGCTTCTCCACATCAACGGCATCAATTAGCGCCACAACGGGCTTTCCTTTTTTAGTATACGCCGTCAATTTCCCCACATCACCGTCAATTTCAATCTGATGCGGCTCATGCACCATTTCTCTTTTACTCATCGTCTCTTCCAACCTTTCGCACCACAAACAACTGCCGATCTTCATCACCAGTGAGGTTAACAACCCTAAATCCACACTCATCTAGCCATGCTTTGTATTCGTGCATCTCAAATGTCCGTTGCTCATGATACTCAACGGTACGTACATAACTCCCGTCCTCAGCACGGGCAAAAATCGTCAACTCATGCACCACTGACAAAGGTTGCTCCCCTTCCTCAACGTGCCAAATGTAAGTCAACGCATCGTCGTTCTCCACATACAAATAATCCTTAAACGTCTCTCGCATCTTAAACGGCGTGTGCACATCAAAAATTAACACACCACCCGCCTTCAAAGCCTCGTAACAACCAGCAAACGTCCTGATCACATCCGCTTCCGTCTCCAAATAATTAAGCGAATCCACCGCAATCAAGATGCCATCGTAACCAGATAAGCCCTCAAGTTCACGCATATCGCGCTGAATCAAATCAATCGCCACACCAGCGTCTTTCGCCTTCTCGCTGGCCACCACGAGCATATCCGCCGATAAATCCAAGCCCGTCACCGCATAACCCGCATCCGTCAACGCCAAAGAGAGAGTCCCTGTCCCACATCCAACGTCTAGAACACGACTCCCTATTTGTACATTTTCTTTAACCTGATGCAACCAGTAATTGTAGTCAACATCGGCCATCATTTGATCGTAATAATAAGCAAAACTGTTGTAACTAGTCATTTAACAGCTCCGAAACGTCTACGCGGTTGGCATCGCCCCAAAGCTTTTCAAGGTTATACTTCGTGCGCATTTCTTCGTTAAAGACGTGCACAACGATGTCGCCAAAGTCCGCTAACACCCATTCACCGCCGTTATGACCTTCGATGTATTTCAAATCAAATTCAGGTGCTGCGCCTAAATCTTTCAGCTCACGCAACACGGCTGAAATAATACGCTCGTTTTTCGCCGTCGTTAACACCATAAAATCATAAAGCGGCGAGTGATTTCTCATATCAAGCGCCACAATCTCTTCCAAATGCTTCTCATCCAATGCCACAACTAATTTTTTAATTTTATCCATGTTTCATTCCCAACTTTCTCGTTCATCTCACAACTGTTTTCATCGCTAATAAATTGACTAACTTTATTATTATAGCAAATTATCAGCTTTCTAACAATGCTTTTTCTAGGTGAAAGTCGGAATAAATTAGTCTCGCTTAAATGATCGTCGCTAATTGATCCATCGAAAGCTGGGATACTTCAGAAATACTTTCAAGTGACATGCCTTTTTTGATAAGATTTTTCGCTATTTCAAGTTTCCCTAGTTCTATCCCACGCTTTTCTCCACGCTTCTCACCATCTTTCTCACCTTCATCCCTTGCATATGCCTCACGGGCAATTTGATCTTGTACGTTTCTATCATAGATCTCATACATGCGACGTTCCTCCTTGCTCAAATTCAATATTAATAACATCTCTTCCCACTCCTTGATGTTATAGGGATTGCCTATTTCCACACGTTTGATGTTTTTCTGTAAATTATCATGCGCCATCAAATCTTTGATCAGTGCCAATGGTAAATGTTCCTTCCCTTTTGTTGCTGCGCCTTTCATAAAGGCTAGTGATGACGTGGGTGATCATCCCTATGATCTATGTGATGAAACTGGAGCCAAAAGATATTTTATTGCAAGGTTCCAATGGATAATCGATGGGTTGAAAATCTGCAGTAATCATAACCAACGAACATGGGGCGTACGATCAGCTGTTTTGGAGAAAGAGGGAGTAGAATACGACGTATCTTTTTCGAATCCCCTAAAAAGATAGGCGAATTTCCTGAGAATGATAAGATTTTTGATCCGATGCGCTTGTGAAGTGAGTGAAAACGTGGTATAGTTTTAGTATTCGGGGTCATAGAGGAGGTATACATCATGTCGAAAAGAAAATATTCATTTCTAAAGCTAGCGATGTTCTTACTAGCGCTTGCTCCCCTTGCCATTGAGAATAGCAGGTCTTTCGCTTTTTGGATAGGAGAACCTGAAGTTCCTATTAAATACAAAAAATAATTAAAAAGAATGCCGAGGAAACATTGACGGCATTCTTTTTTTACCAAGTTGAAATATCAATCGTGATTTCTAAGAAGTCTTGTTGATAGCTCAGGTCGTGATAACAACTAGCTTCAATTTTAGCGGTAAAGGGCTGACGGTGGTAGCCTTCTACGGCCTTTTTTAACTGATAGAGCCCTTGACCGTGACCAATTCCTTCTTTGCTGCTGACGCCTTTTCTGAAAATCTGTGAAAGCTTTTTAGGAGGCATTTCTAAACACGGGTTTTTCACAGATAGCTCCAAAATATTGGCGCACACGTTTAAATAAACGAGAATGGGGCCATCTAAGCCGTGATCTAAGGCGTTATCAAATAAGGTTCCTAGCATATAAGTAACGTCACCAAAACTAACCGTTGCGTGATGTTCGTGGTAACCAATTTCTAAGACTAATTCGTTTTCCTTTTTACTCTCTGCCAACTTTTCCCGAAGTAGTATTTTAAAGCTTTCGTTATAATCAGTTGACAAAGCTTCTGTTCTTTCTCGACCTGTGATGTATTTTTGCATGTCACGAGATAAAGCTCTAATTTCTTCGGGATCGTTACTACTTTCAATCGCTAGGAAAAGACCGTTGAATTTGTTTACCAAATCGTGATACTTTGCTGAGGTGTATTCAATCTTCCTTTGAACCATGGTAATGGCCGTGAAAAAACTACCTAGCACGATCACCCCTAGTAAAGAAAACCAGAATAAGTTTTCAAAAGCACTATGTATATTGAATTGAAAAATAATCCCGAAACTATAAATTAACGCAAATAACGTAATAGCTCCAAACGTTAAGATAAATTTTTGTTTAATCATTAAAAAGATTTTGTTAAGTCTCAGTTGCCATAGCAATGCGAAAATGCTGATAGCTGTTAAGGATTGACCAACTAAAAACTGGAATTCCACATCCAAATTCAGCATGATACTTACTGCTATGAAGACTGTTTGTGCAATAAAAATAATGGGGAGCATCACAACGTAGATGAGCAAAATATCAAATATTTTTCTCTTTGTTGTTGTTTTCAAAACGACAAACATCAATAATCGCCCAACTAGTCGAAATAATGAAAAACCTTCACCGAAATACATAAACGCTGCAACAACCGCACCAAAAAGCACCATCATGACCCAATGCCACCATTTTATTTCCAACTTATGCCCGCCAATATTATGCGCCAACACATACATAATGACAAAATCAACGGTACAAGTAAACACCAAAATCCCCAGCCACATGTAATTTTCAATGATCATCTTTCATCACCTACCTGATCCGACTAAATAAAACGCCCACTGTATGACGGTACGTTTTTCCAATCGATAAGACTTGCGGAATGTGTCGTAAGTACAACTCATTGACGGCACCGTCGTAGTGCAAGATAAAATTCGGGTTAACGACTGTGCTTTGGCTGATGCGCACTAAATTGTTCGTTTCTGATATCGTCTCCATAAAATCTGACAACTGCATCGAAAAAACGTGCAAATCTGTACGATGAGTTTCGTACTTATAATGTGTGAGCTCAATCTGCTTTGTGCCTTTGATGGTTTCAACCTTAATGATCTCGTCCATTGGAAATTTCCATTGCTTTCTTCCATTTTTAATGTTCAAAAATGGCTTTCTCATTCGCTGCATTTTCTCTAAATTACCTTTGACACGTGACAAAAGATCTGCCGTTGTATACGGTTTTTCCAACACTAAAAACACATCCAACTCATTGTTGAGCTTACTGTGTAAAGCATGGTTGACGTGTGAAGACGCAATCATAATGGGGATGAATTTATTTTGCATCCTTACCTCCCGAGCTAAATCAATGCCATTACCATCTGGAAGTTTAATATCGATGATCATTAAAGCAATTTCGAGAATCTTTAATGCTTGACGGGCCTCCTCAGCGGTGTATGTGGATAACACGGTAACACCGTCCCCTAACTCAGCTGTCAATTCAGTGGTGATCCTGTTATTAATGTCTTTTTCATCTTCTACAAACAAGATCCTTTGCATACATACTCGCCTCCTAAAAAAGTTTGATACATTCATTTTAGCACATTTTGTCATAATTGCCAGATTTTTATTACGATAGACTGTACTTTTTTGTATTGATTAAAAATTAGTTAAAAACGTTTAAAAAGAGTGATAAACGTGGGTTTTCAATGTTATGAATAGAAAGTGATAATTGTAAGAGGGAAACCGCGTAAAAAAGTTAAAATTTCACAGATAAGTGTCTAAAGGTCAAATTTTCAATGTTTTTCAAATCAAAAGCACAACGATTGAGCTTCTTCTTTTCTCAGTAAAAAACCGAGCACTCAGCTCAGTTTAAATTTCAATTTCTTACTCACCCGCACGATAGCGATCCAGTTGCTCTTTTACGATCTCAATCTTCATGTTGCCCACGCCCCGTAGGTTGCTGTAAGCCTCAAAATGCGCATCGGTCACCTCGGATAGCATCACTAGATTCTCCTGTCGACAATAATTCCGAAAGCTATTGAAACCGCCGCACGTACAGATTGATTCAATTGTGACATCTTTAACCGTTGACATCAACGCTCACTCCCATCAAAGCTTGGTATTCACAGACCAACTTTTTCTTTATAATACGACCGCGCAGCCTCAATGTCCGGGTGCGCAATGCTATGATGCGTTAAAATTTCATAAACCGCACGGTCTAAGTCACCCGTTTCCTGATAAAGTTCTCGCACTTTGACACAACCGGGTGATGCACGGTTTGGTTCGATGTAATCTGACACAAACAACACTTTTTCTAATTCTGACATCCCGGGACGACCGGTTGTGTGAAACCTTACTGCGCTTACAACGTCTTTGTTTAGAATGCCTAGCACATCGGCTGCCACAATGGCACCCATGACACCGTGCCAAAGCCGTTCATCGTATTGCAAAATATCGGTTTCGTATTTCAGCTTTAACATCGCCTTGATCTGATGCGAGCTTTGCTCTTTGGCCACGTCGTGAATCAAAGCAGCAACTTGGGCGGCCTCAGGGTCAACACCGTGAACCACAGCCAGTCTTTTCGCCGTTTCCATCACGCCCACTGTGTGACGATAACGGGCTTTCGACATCCGGTCTTGCACGTAATCTTTGATGTGTTCTAGCTTCATTCTCATCCGCTTAGGCACCTGTTAATTCTTTGTAATACGCGTAAGCCGCTGTGGTGTCTGGGTGTGAAGCTTCTGGGTTAGTAGAAGCCACTTTTTCGATCTTTTGTCGCAAGATCTCACAGACAGCCTCGTCCAGATTACCCCACAACTCACGGACGGCCTCGCACCCTTCATACGTTCGGTTCGGCTCCGTGTAATCCGCGACAAAAATGACCTTTTCTAGATCCGACATCCCGGGACGACCGGTTGTATGAAATTTAATCGCATTTAACACATCTTGATCTTCGATGCCAAACGTTTCCCGGCCGACGATCGCCCCCATTGGCGCGTGCCAAATTTTGCTGCTGTGTTCAAGGTATGCCTCTTCGTACTGCAACATCAGAATGCGTTTCACCTGCTGAATGTTTTGCTCCTTCGCCACATCGTGCACGAGCGCAGCCAGGTTTGCCGCCTCCGGATCAACCCCGTGACGCTTCGCCAACGCCTTCGCCGTTTCCATCACCCCTTCCACGTGCCTAAACCGCGTAGCCGTTATCCGCGCACGTGTAAATCCTGTTATTTCTTCCAAACTCCACATTGGCATGCTCACTCATTCCTCTCTCTTTTCTTTTTATACAATTAGCTAAAATCAATCTAAAATTTCACTAATAATCACCACGCCTGCCGGTGCCGAAACATAAACACGGCGCGCTTGGTTCTCTTCGTTAATCACATCGATAATAATGCGATACTCATTTTGCGTCACATCAAAACGGCCTTCGTATTCATAAACGAGCTCACCCGTCGCTGTAAACACTTGGATCGTGCGATTTAAACCAACGTTAATCTCCGCCTGCCACGTAATACGCGTTCTTAACCCGCTGGCCGTGTTATTTAACCACCAAGTACCACCTAGCATCGTCAGCCCAAAAAACACAAGCCCTAAAATACCGGCAATCGCATCCTTCTTCGTTGACTTTGCAAACACCGTATAACCAATCGCCCCCGCTACAAACGCTAAAACTAATCCTAAAATAACAACTAATACCCAAAACCCGATCATAACACTTCACTCCAAATCATTTGTCCTCCCCTGAATCCCCCTTTTAAAAATCAATGAGCACCTCATCACTACCCCAGTAAGCCAAAAGACACCACAAGCGGAAAGTTTTCAACTTTCCAAGCTTTGGCACTGGTTCAACTAATGCGAATTTCATTCGCAAGTTTCACGGGCGCGCGCAAGTTTTAGAGCATTAAACACACGCAATGACCTAAAAACCATAAAGAGTCGTTCATATTATGATCACCGAAAGGGCGCCTACCCAAAACAAAACTAAAAAGCCCACCAAACCAAAACACTTCCTCTAAAAAATCGAAGGCCGCACACTCACCCCAACACCCTCTGGCACATACACATGAACCTCCTGCTTCTTTCCTGGAACCGTAATAAAACCAAGCCCAGAAATAACCACATCAACTTTTTCTTCTTTAACATTAAACACATGGCGCTTCAGCTTCCGCAACTCGCCGTCATCTTTAATCACCGGCGCTAGCATATCACCTGCATGGTTTTCCCATAACGCACCGGCATTGTCGCGCTTCGTTCGATGAATCTTTAAATCGTTAGAAAAATGCGTGATAAACCCGGTACGTGCGCCTTTGATAAAGTCGAAGCGGACAAGGCCACCGATGTACAACGTTTGTTCCGGATTAAGTTGATACACGCCCGGCTTGATTTCCTTTTTCGGTGTGATGATTTTGAAATCTTTTTTATCGATGTAATGAACAAGCTGATGCTCGTTAATGATTCCCGGTGTGTCAATGATCGACGAACTTCTGTCTAGGGGAATTTCGATGATATCAAGGGTTGTTCCCGGGAAGTGCGAAGTGGTGATCAGCGTCTGTGCTTCACCGGCGTACTGCCTAATCAGGCGGTTGATAAACGTTGATTTGCCGACGTTGGTACAGCCGACGATGTAGACGTCGCGTCCTTTGCGGTACTTATTGATCATTTTCATTAGCGCGTCGATGCCATGCCCTTTTTCCGATGAAATAACTTCGATATCCAACGGCTTGATGCCCATGTCGCGGACTTCTTTATTCAGCCAGTGCTTAATTTTTGCCGGGTTTACCGAGCGCGGTAGGAGGTCCATTTTATTCGCTGCCACGATCAAGTCGTTACCACCGATATGACGGATAAGCCCTTTGACGATCGTCCCGGTCACGTCGAACACATCAATGACGTTGACGACAAGCGCATCTTGATCCGCAATCCCTTGCAGGATTTTTAAGAAATCATCGCTCGTTAGTTCCGTGTCGATGATGTCGTTGTAATGTTTCAATCGGAAGCAACGTTGACAATAAACGATGCCTTCTTCTGACTTGTTTAAACTTGAAGCCGGTGTATAGCCGACCTTTTCCTTATCCGTTGTCTGGATAAGCACCCCACAACCAATGCAATTTAGTTCTTCCATTCTTACACCTCTAACTTTAAACTGTTCGTCGTTGCCTAACTGACCTCAATGTGTGGCGGCACTGGCAGACCACGTTTTTTCAACCCCTTGACAATCCGGCGTTCAATTTTACGGTTGAACTTCGTAATGTTTTCATCCGCTTTTAACTTAACCGGTCGCACCAAAATCGTGTATAACCCAAGACGCCTTGCAACCGCCACATCCGTTAATAGCTGATCACCAACGAAAACCACTTCGCCTTTCTGATAACCTTTCATATAACGCTTCATCTTATAAATCAAAGGTTTATACACCAGCCCGTGCGCCTCAATGTCTAAGTCCTCAGCAAAAATCCGCACCCGCTCGTCGTTGTTATTCGAAGCAATTTTCACAACAAAGCCTAACGCTTTCGCCTGTGCCAGCCAAGCTAAAACTTCCGGCGTTGGCACCGGCACATCGCTCCCAACCAACGTATTATCAAGATCCGTAAAAATCAACCTTTTCCCCGCTGCCTGTAACTTCTCCAAATCAATCTCAAAAATATTGTCCACGTATTCATCGTATGTAAAATATTTCAGCATTCGTATTCTCCTAACTTCCCCTATTTTTGTTTCGCCCGCGGGTGCGCATCATCAATCACCTTCTGCAAATGCGACCGGCTAATGTGCGTGTAAATCTGCGTCGTCGAAATATCCGCGTGCCCGAGCAACTCCTGCACAATCCGCAAATCCGCGCCGTTTTCAATCAAGTGCGTCGCAAACGAATGGCGCAACTTATGCGGCGATATCTCTTTCGTAATCCCAGCAAGACGCGTCTGCTGCTTCAAAATCTTCCAAAACCCCTGCCGCGACATCCGCCCACCCAACCGGTTCAAAAACAAAGCCTCCGTTTTCTTATCCGGCTTTAAAAGCTTTTGTCGTGACCCTAATAAATAACTTTCCAGTGCCGCAACAGCCAGATCTCCAATCGGAACAATCCGCTCTTTCGAACCCTTTCCCATACACCGAACAAACCCCATCTCAAGGTACAAGTCCGCCACATCCAAATCGAGTAATTCCGAAACCCGCATCCCTGAAGCATAGAGCAATTCGATCATCGCTTTATTGCGAACATCGTTGGGCGTTTCCCCGGTGAAGCTATCCATCAGCTTCGTCACTTCCGCTAAACTAAGGACCGTCGGTAAATTTTTGGGCAATTTCGGACTTTCGATGAGCTCGCACGGACTTGACAAAACGTCCCCTTCCCTGACTAAATAGTCGTAAAAAGCACGTATGGTCGAAAGGTGGCGGCTCACGGTTGTCGTAGCAAATCCTAAATCATACAGGTGAGCTAAATAATGCTGCAACTCGGCTCGGCTCACGGTCATCACGTCCTGCTTCCTTTCGGTCAGGAAGCTCAGAAACGACTGCATGTCAAATTCATAGCTCTTAATAGTATTCGCGCTTAACGTCCGATCAATGAGTAAGTAATTCAAAAAATCGGCCAACATTACTTTCTCCGTCATCTGACCACCTGCTTTTAGAGCTATTTATGAAACAATTTTCAATTGGTAATATTATACTTGATTTTTGCATGTTTTACAACGGCTTAAACGTTTTCTTTTTCTGTTTATACATATAAAAAGACCCAAAATTAAAATGCGTAAACGGCATTTCGATTTTGGGTTAAAATTCTATTAGATTTTCGAAATTATAATTCTTTTACGACGATCACTTCTTTACCAAATCGGTCATCATTATCGATTTTTTGTTACTACTTACTCAGCCGCCAACGTCGACACCGCGCCGAGTAAATTTGAATCGTTGCTGAACTTACACGCTTTGATGTCGATCTCTTCAAAGAGCGTGCCCATCAGTTCAATGTCCTTACGGATTTTTCGATATTGATGATTAATTTCATCAACCAGAACTGCTTGGGCGCTAATTCCCCCGCCGATTAGGGCCACTTCAATATCCAGCATGGTTTGCACGTTGATAATAAAGGTTGCAATGCGTCGGCAATAACTTTCGAAATGTTGGGTAAGCGCGGCATTTGAGCCATCTTTAATCGCAGCGAACACTTGGACGCCATCCGCCTCAGCCAAACCGAGAATCTCAGCACCTTCGGTTACAAATCCAACTGCTGAGTTTTCACGGGCGAATATGTCATCGTCACTTTCCGGTGCGTGCGTGGCGAAAATAAAGCTGAATTCCGCTGCTTGGTATCTCACGCCGTCAAAGAGTTCGCCGTTAAGCAATAAGCCACCGCCAATGCCCGTTCCTAAAATAATCGTCGCTCCGTTCGTAACGCCTTGGAAATTTCCGAGCCACTTCTCAGCGAGCACCGCCGATTTCCCATCGTTAACGACAAAGCAAGGCAAGTCGTATTTTGCTTCGATCACTTCTTTAAACGACCTTTTGTGCAAGAACGTTAGGTTCCCACCGTTGTAAATCGTGCCTGTTTTGATGTCTACTTTTCCAGGTGCACTAATACCAACCCCAGAAATAGCCGTGCGATGTTTTTCAATTAGTGCTTCAATTTCTATCACTGCCGATTCCCAATCCCTCGGTGTTGGCACTTTCCCAGTCTCTAAAATCATGCCTTCTGAATCTATGATCCCAAATTTCATAAAAGTACCGCCTAAGTCAATGGCTAAAAATTGCTTTTTCATTTGACACTCACCCTTTATCCGTTAAATTTTCTTCGCTGCATTTTTTCTCATCAATTATACCACAAGCCACTTGCATTTAACATCAAAAAATGATACAATCTACAAGTTGGATTTTCCAGCTATGCCAGAGTGGCGGAATGGTAGACGCAGTGGATTCAAAATCCACCGGGGGCAACCCCGTGCCGGTTCAAGTCCGGCCTTTGGT
>WRAJ01000017.1 GCA_009780245.1 Turicibacter sp. | reverse complement strand
TCATTGAGGGCATACCATCCGGTTGTAAACTGTATAAGATCCCTTGGTATGTGCAAAGTTAGTGATATTAGCAAAAATACCTGCCATGATGGATCCCATAAAAGCAAAGAGTGCAATCGCAGTCGGAATACCTAATGCCTGTAAAATTGGCATGACAATCACAGCGATCGAGATAACCGGCCCGATGCCTGTCATTGAGGTAAAGCTTAATGCTGTCACAAGGCAAAGTAATGTCATGGTAATTCTCGGCTTATCACCACCGAGTTCGACAACCTTACGAATCAACGTAGCAGCAATACCTGTGTCCATTAAGACACGTCCAAAGAATGAACCGAAGAAGACGTTAACCAAGATGGCACTAGCAAAACCTGCGGGCCCTGCTTGAAAGACGTTTGTAATCGTATCGACAAACGCCAGTGATTCCAAATCTGGGCTTAACCCGTTTCCAATGAATGCTAGTGACATCCACAATGTCGCCATAACGAAGAACCCAATCATTAAATTAAACCCTTTAATGCAATACCAAACCATTCCCAAAAAAGAAATGATCATTAAGATACCAATGATAACTTCAACCATAAAATTCCCTCACTTTCATTTTTCTTGAATCTTTTTCTGCCCCATCAACTGACTAACACCGTCGCTCACCATTCCAAACCCTTTACTCAATGTCCTCCTTATTGGGCAAAATAGGAATATGTATCGGTTTAGTTAATCGGTAAACAAAGCGTTAAAAATAAAAATAATGAGGTCAGATGTGCAACGAGTCATTATTTTTGATTAGCGTTTTCTTACTTTGTTTGTACGATCATTATAATGGACTTGATTTCAAATGTCAACAATCTTTGTGAAGTTTCGACTAATAAGTTTATTTAATAAACGGTTTGTTCGCTTGATTGAGCTTAATGACGATCTTATCAAAATTGTTATCTGTTAATTGTGTAGAATCAGTCAAAGTGATCCTAGCGGGGATTTCGATGTGCTTGGGTTTGTACTGCTCTTTTTGCTTATTAATTCTTTTAAAAAGCAATTCAGCAGCTTCACTGCCGATTTGATGTGCCGGCTTTGAAATCGTGGAAACGTTACCGGTTAGGCCTTTTATCCAACCGAGTTCGTCGTAACCACAGATCCCAATATCTTCGGGAATTTTTAATCCCATTTGGTAGATGGCAACCAGTAAATTTGCTGTGACGACACTGCTTTCAGCAAAGATGGCTAGGTACTCGTCTTTGTGTGCTTGCAAAAAAGAATGGATCAAATCTTGGCATTCTTCTAACATGTCGTTGTTTTCATCAATGATATACGTCAGACGAGACGTGTGCTTAACAAATCTTTCGGTGACTTCAATAAAATCACCGTGCTTTTTTTTCGCTAGCCTATCCTGAAGAGGTTGTGAGAAAAAAGCCACCTTTTCAAAGCCTTCTGCGTATACTTTTTTTAATAATTCAGACGTTGCTTTTTCGTAATCAATGGTGACACTGTCGATGGAATGATCGGCAAATGTGCAGTCCGCTAAGACAATTTTGTTTCCTTGTTGTTGCAAGGTGTGGATGAAATCTTCATTGCCGCCTGTGGCGTTGATGATAATGCCTTCAACTTGACGGTCAATCAGAGACTGGATTTTTTCGCGTTCTTTTGCCGGATCGTTGTCTGCGTCGGTGATGATCAATTGAAAAGACTGCTTTTCACAAGCGTCATTGATGCCTTTGATTAATAGGGAGGTTAAAGGATGGGTCATGTCTGCGATGACCAAACCGATTAAGCCTGTCTTGTTACTTTTTAAACTCTGTGCCATTGCATTCGGTCGATAATCAAGTTCCTTAATTACCGCTTCGATCCGCTTCTTTGTGCTCTCTGACATAAATTCATATTTGCCGTTTAAAAACCTGGAAACAGTCGTTTTTGAAACTTGCGCTTTTTCCGACACCATTTTAATCGTAATTTTCTCATTTGCCATTCTTTTCACACCTTGTTTGCTTACCACATCTATCAAGCAATTATATCACACTTTTATTCATACGAAAATGCTAAACTGCTCCGATTAAATAAAGAGCAATAAAAAAGGAGATGCTTAACTTAGCGAATTTCCGGTTTCTACCTGTATATTAAGCACAATCGGAAGTCAGTTTTTCTTTTACTTGGCTTTCGCAAAAATGGTTGTTTTTTAATTAAATCACAGCCTTACTTGTAAGCGAGGTTTTTGTTATGATAGTATTAATTAGAAAAGGGCGGTGAGGAAGTTGGTGT
This sequence comes from Turicibacter sp., assembly GCA_009780245.1. GTDB lineage: Bacteria > Bacillota_I > Bacilli_A > MOL361 > Turicibacteraceae > WRKJ01. Next base: position 40,871 of record WRAJ01000017.1, on the reverse strand, counting down.
ATTATTTAGCGGTTGATATTGGGGCTTCTAGTGGTCGGCATATGTTGGGGTGTATCCATAACGGGAAGTTAGAGTTGGAAGAAGTCTACCGATTTTCTAACGGGATGATCAAGAAAAACGGGCAGCTTTGTTGGGATACCGAGCGTTTATTTCAGGAAATTCTGAATGGCTTAAAAGCATGTGCGAAGATTGGGAAGGTACCGACATATATGGGGATTGATACGTGGGCGGTTGATTTTGTGTTACTTGATCAAGACGATCAGATGCTTGGCGATACGGTTGGGTATCGCGATCATCGGACCGAGGGAATGGGGAAATATGTGTACGAGCAGATTCCGCTTCTTGAATTGTACGAAAGGACGGGGATTCAGAAGTTACCGTTTAATACCGTGTATCAATTAATGGCGGTTAAAACACAAGCACCTACAACGTTAGCGGACGCGAAAAGTTTATTGATGATTCCCGAATACTTTAATTTTTTGCTGACGGGTGTGAAAAAGGCGGAGTATACGAATGCGACGTCGACGCAGTTGGTGAATGTGGGATCGAAGGATTGGGACGATGAGCTGATCCGACTGCTTGGTTATCCACGGGAGATTTTTCAGGCAATTTCGAAGCCGGGGACTTTTGTTGGGATGTTTACAGAGCAGATTGCGAATGAGGTTGGTTTTGCGTGTGAGGTGCTGTTGCCGGCGACGCACGATACGGCTTCGGCGGTGGTGGCGGTGCCGAGTAATGCGGAGGATACGCTTTATTTAAGTTCGGGGACGTGGTCGTTGATGGGGGTGGAGCGAATGGACCCGGACACGTCAGCGGCGAGTATGGCTTATAATTTTTCGCACGAGGGTGGCTATGATGATCGGTATCGTTATTTGAAGAACATTATGGGGTTGTGGATGATTCAGGAATTAAAACGAGAGCTCGGTGATGCGTATTCGTTTGCTGAGTTGTGTGAATTGGCGGCGGAGTCGGAGATTTCATCGCTTGTGGATTGTCAGGATCAGCGCTTTCTTGCGCCAAAGTCGATGATTGCAGAGGTGCAAGGCTATTGTGCAGAGAACGGGATGCCTACACCGGAAAGCCCAGGTGAGTTAGCGGCGGTGATTTATAACAGTTTGGCGGCATGCTATGCGAAGACGGTCGATGAACTCGAGACGATGACGGGTAAGACGTATGAGGCGATTCATATTATCGGCGGGGGAGCGAATGCGGATTATTTGAACGAAATTACAGCAGTCCGCACGAAGAAAGACGTTTATGCTGGGCCGACAGAGGCGACGGCGATTGGGAATCTAACGGTGCAGATGTTGGTGACGGGTGTGTTTGCGAATCTACAAGAAGCAAGAAAATGTATTTACGAGTCATTTGAGATTAGACATTATAAAGGAGAGTAGAGGCAGATGGTAAAAGCAAGATACGAACAAGCAAAAGAGATATACGATGGCATTGGGATCAATACGGATGAGGTCATGCGCGCATTAGCAGGGATTCCGATTTCAATTCACTGTTGGCAAGGGGATGATGTTTCTGGTTTTGAGGGTGACGGTGAATTATCAGGTGGGATTCAGGTGACGGGCAATTACCCGGGGAAAGCGAGAACGCCTGAGGAGTTAATGGCGGATATTGATCAGGCGCTAAGCTTAATTCCAGGGAAGCATCGTTTGAATTTACACGCGAGTTATGCGATTTTTGACGGTGAGCAGGTGGACCGTGATGCGCTTGAGCCGAAGCACTTTGAGAAGTGGGTGGCGTTTGCGAAGGAGCGCGGGTTAGGCCTTGATTTTAATCCAACTTATTTTTCACACCCGAAGTCGGAGGTTGCGACGTTATCGAGCAACGACGAAGCGATTCGTACCTTTTGGATTGAACACGGAAAAAGGTGCATTAAGATTGCAGAATATTTTGCGACTGAGCTTGGGACACCGTCTTTGCTAAACATTTGGATTCCAGATGGGTTCAAAGACATTCCGGCTGATCGCACGGCGCCACGTGCGCGTTTGAAGGATTCGTTGGACCAGATCATTGCAATCGACTACGATAAAACGAAAGTCGATATTGCGGTAGAGTCGAAAGTTTTCGGTATTGGCATGGAGAGCTACACGGTTGGTTCGCACGAATTTTATATGAACTATGCAGCTAAGAACGACCTGTTGTGCTTGCTTGATAACGGGCATTACCACCCGACGGAATCAACAGCCGATAAGCTTTCTTCGATGCTGTTATTTGCGCCAAAAGTGGCGTTGCACGTGACACGCCCGGTGCGTTGGGATAGCGACCATATTGTTTCGTTTGACGATGAGACCCGTGAAATGGCGAAGGAGATCATCCGTCACGGAGCTGAAAATATTTTATTAGGTTTGGATTTCTTTGATGCGAGTGTGAACCGCGTTGCCGCTTGGGTTATCGGAGTAAGAAACATGCAAAAAGCGCTACTTACAGCTTTGCTTACCCCCCATGATCGACTGGCGGCATTACAGGATGCGCGTGAATTTACGGAATTGCTTGCTTTGCAGGAGGAGTTTAAGCTTTACCCTGTCGGTGATGTATGGCACTATTTCTGCGAGCAAAACGGGGTGCCGGCGAAGGAAGATTGGTTGGCTGTGGTGAAAAAATACGAGCAAGATGTACTATTAAAGCGTTAAAGGAGAATGAGAATGAAAGTATGTGAAACAAATTTTATGCAAGGATTTATTCGATTAGCGGCCGACGGATACGCGAAAAATTGGCACGAACTAAACGGGGGGAATTTGAGCTACCGCATGACGGCCGAAGAGGTCGATGAGGTTCGTGAAGCGTTGGACTTTACTGGGGAATGGATAGAAATCGGCGCATCCGTCCCAAAATTAGCAACTGCCTTTTTTGTAACCACCGGTAGCGGGAAGTTCTTTGGCAACGTGGCACGTGCACCCAAAGAAAATCTAGCCATCATCGAAATTGATGCGGCTGGGACGAACTACCGCATCGTCTGGGGGTTAGTGGGTGGCGGGCGACCGACAAGCGAGTTGCCGTCGCACCTGATGAATCACGAAGTGAAGATGATCGCCACAAACGGTGCCCATCGGGTGATTTACCACGCCCATCCGGCGAATCTAATCGCCTTGACGTTCGTTTTACCACTTGAGGATGCCGTATTTACCCGTGAAATTTGGGAAGTGATGACAGAATGTCCGGTTGTGTTCCCGGAGGGAATCGGGGTTGTTCCGTGGATGATTCCGGGTGGCCGTGATATCGCGGTGGCGACGAGTGAACTGATGAAAACTTATAATATCGCCGTGTGGGCACATCACGGGTTGTTCGTGTCAGGGGAGCATTTTGATCGGGCGTTCGGTCTGATGCACACGGTTGAAAAAGCATCTGAAATTTTGGTTAAAGTATTAGCAATGGGCGGGAAGCGTCAGACGATCACACGTGAGAATTTCTGCGATTTGGCGGAGGCGTTTGAAGTGACGTTGGATGAGGCGGCATTGGGTGAAAAATAGGTGAGAATGAAAATAAAAATACTGGAGGAATGTAAAAATGGCAACACGTTATTTCTTTGTACCACAGATTAATTTATTAGGTGCGGGGTGTTTGAATGATTTCGGGCCGGAGGTAGTCGGGCTGGGCTATCAGAAGGCGCTCGTTGTGAGTGACCCGTTTTTAGCGGAGATTGGGATCGTTGCGAAAGTGACGGACCAGTTGGCGGCGAATGGCATCCCGTTCACTTTGTTTACAGAGACGACTGAGAATCCGACTTGTGCGCAGGTTGATGCGGGATTAGCGATTTTAAAAGCAGAAGGGTGTGATTTCGTTGTTTCAATTGGTGGCGGTTCACCGCAAGACTGTGCTAGTGCGATTGCGGTACTGGCGACAAACGGCGGAGATATTCGTGATTACGAGGGGATTCACATGTCGAAAAAGCCGTGCTTACCGGTTGTGGCGATTAACACGACGGCAGGAACGTCAGCTGAAGTGACGATTAATTACGTGATCACAGATGAAGATCGCGGCGTGAAGATGGTGATGGTCGATAAGAATAGCATTGCGAAAATGTCGGTGAGCGATCCGGAGTTGATGATCGGCAAGCCGCCTGCCTTAACGGCAGCCGTTGGGGTTGACCTGTTGACACATGCGATCGAGTGCTTGGTAACACTGGGCGCGTACACCGTTTCTGACCCATTGGCACTGCAAGCCGTAAAAACAGTCTTTGAATTCCTACCACGCGCCGTAAAAGATGGTAATGATTTAGAGGCACGTGAACAACTATCATATGCCAACTTCATCGTCGGCATGGCATTTAGTAACGCCGGGCTCGGCTATGTGCATGCGATGGCGCATCAGTTAGGCGGCATCTACGATTTACCACACGGGGTATGTAACGCGATGTTATTACCAGTCGTGCAACGCGAAAATGCGAAGCATGTACCGGAGCGTTTCTGCTTGATCGCAGAGGCATTAGGATTTGATTGTGGCGCTGCGACACCAGTAGAATGCGCGGATTTTGTAATTGATAAGATTATCGCATTATGCGAAGAAGTTGGGATTCCGAAATCACTCAAAGAACTCGGCATTGAAAACCCAGATTTGGATCGCTTAGCAGACGCTGCTTTAGTGGATGTCTGCGCAGGTGGCAACCCGTTTGCCCCAACAAAAGAAGAAACAATCGACATGTTTAAAGCGATCGTTTAATGATCATACTATGAATAAACGGTTTGAATCCCAGCTTTCACTTTCTGTGAAACGAAAACTCAAAAACAAGTGTTGAAGGACTCACCTCTGAATACTTTGACATAGCAAAAAGCATATCCAGCTGGTCGGTTGGATATGCTTTTTTGTGATTTAAGGTATAGAGCATATTTTATTTCGTCGAGAGAATAGAAAAATCTTTACAAGGGCGCAACAATTGTTTGTAATTGATTTAACTAAGCTCCCTTTGGAATTAACAGAGCTAGTCACAAATGGGGCGCGTTGTTTAGGGCAAGGACGAAAGAGGAGGTTGAACGATTGATGGGTGAATCAGATGAGATGAAGGTTGCTAGTGAGAAGTTGACGGTACATGAACGGTTATGGCAATCGCGAATAATAAAACTCGCCAAAAACTTGCTAGAAACTCATCAAAAACTGATTTAGCAATGGTATCATACACATGTATTGAAGCTCACCTCTTAAAGGCTTCATATCTCCTAATATATAGCTCCTAATATATTGGATCTTAAAAGCACATCCTTTCTCTGTCGTGGATGTGCTTTTTTTCTGTTGTTTAACACGTCTATTTTTGATTTGTTTACGTTTAAGATTGTTAAGGGCTGTTAAAAGTAGTATAATATTTGTCAAACGGTGTTGAAATGCGATGCTCATTTAATGGAGGGGATCGCTAAATACCAACACTTGAAGAGGAGGAGTAAACAATGAACATTCAAAACCCAATTTTAAAAGGCTTCAACCCTGATCCTTGTATTTGTCGTGTGGGAGAGGATTATTACATTGCCACGTCAACTTTCGAATGGTTTCCTGGTGTGCAAATTCATCATTCAAAAGATTTAAAGAATTGGCGACTCGTCAGTCGACCTCTTAATCGCATTAGTCAACTGAACATGCACGGCAACCCAAATTCTGGTGGTGTTTGGGCGCCTGCTTTAAGTTATGCCGATGGTAAGTTCTGGCTTATTTATAGCGATATGAAAGTTGTTAGCGGTGCTTGGAAAGACGGTCACAATTACCTAGTTACTTGCGACACGGTTGACGGTGAATGGAGTGACCCTGTTTTTCTAAATAGCTCTGGCTTTGATCCGTCCCTATACCACGACGAAGGCGGCAAAAAATACCTGTTAAACATGGTATGGGATCAACGTGTTCATCAGCATAGTTTCCATGGCATCGTGCTTCAAGAATATGCCGTTGATGAGCAGAAGTTAATTGGTAAGCCTCAGATTATTTTTAGAGGCACAGAAGCGAAGTTAACAGAAGCGCCACATATTTATAAAGTTGGGGATTACTATTATCTTTTAACCGCTGAAGGCGGAACGACTTATGCACACGTTGCCACGATTGCACGTTCAAAACAATTAGCGGGTCCTTATGAGGTTCATCCTGAAAACCCATTGATCACGACAAAGCACGAAGCAGATAATCCGCTTCAAAAAGCTGGGCATGCTTCGATGGTTCATACACACACCGATGAGTGGTATTTGACGCACTTGATGGGGCGCCCGATTAAAGGCGATGGGAATTCTGCAAACGCTGAAGGAAGAAACACTGCGATTACTGAAACGGAGCGGGAGTTGATGAATCGTGGTTATTGCCCGCTCGGTCGTGAGTCATCCATCCAGAAATTGGAATGGCGCGATGGTTGGCCGTATGTGGTTGGTGGGAATGCCCCTTCTTTATTGGTTGATGGGCTGAAAATGACTGAAGTGCCTTGGGAGCAAAACTACTTGACGAAGGATGACTTTGACCAAGAGGGATTGAACATCCATTTCCAAACGTTAAGAATCCCGTTAGAAAGTGATGTTCTTACGTTGGCGGAACGCCCGGGGTATCTCAGGTTATATGGTCGTGAATCATTAATTTCTCATTTTACACAGGCGCTTGTTGCTAGAAGGTGGCAGAGTTTGAATTTTGAGGCTGAAACGAAGGTTGCGTTTGCTCCTGAAACGTTTCAACAAATGGCTGGCCTTACTTGTTATTATAACACGATGAATTGGACCAGTTTGCACGTTACTTGGCACGAGGAAAAAGGCCGGGTCGTTGATTTAATGACGGCTGAGAATGGGCGCTTTGATCAGCCGATAGTAGGGAAAGAAATCGTTGTTCCTGAAGGTGTCTACAATGTCTATTTGAAGGTGAAGGTTGAGGTTGAAACGTATACTTATTTCTATTCGTTTGATGGCGAGGAATGGAACGAAGTGGCGATTAAATTAGATAGTTATAAGTTGTCTGATGACTTTGTTGCGGGTGGCGGCTTCTTCACGGGTGCGTTTGTTGGTATACATTGTCAGGATACGAGTGGGGCAAGGTTGCCTGCTGATTTTGATTATTTTAGGTATGAAGAGTTGTAAGTTGAAGTTAAAAGGGAAGTTCACTAGGAAATGAGGTGGAAGAATGATTGATATCCATTCACACGTTTTACCCGGTGTTGACGACGGTGCGAAAAGTGAAATGGGAAGCTTAATGATGCTAGAAGCTGCAGCAACTGAGGGGATTCATACCGTTGTAGCAACGCCACATTATAACCGCAATTACACGATACAACGACCTGAGGTTTTGGAGCGGGTGCAGCGATTACAAAGCTTAGTTGATGAACGTGAACTTGCTGTTCGTGTTTTGCCTGGGCAAGAAGTGCGTGTTTATGCCGAGCTTCTGGCTGACGTTGCCGCTGGGAAAGTGTTGACCGTTGCGGATGCAGGGAAGTATCTGTTGGTTGAGTTTCCGTTTGGTAATATTCCATCTTATGCGGAAAAGTTGCTAGCTGACTTGAAAGTAGCTGGTATGACTCCCATCATTGCCCACCCTGAGCGGAACAAGGAAATTGCGGCCAACCCGGGTCGGCTTTATGACTTTGTTGCTAAGGGAGCGTTGACACAATTAACGGCTTCAAGCATCGCAGGATTTTCCGGGCAAAAGCTTCAAGGTCTTAGCCAAGAACTGATTGCGCACCATTTGGTTCATACGATTGCCACCGATGCTCATAATAATTCAATTCGTTCGTATAGTCTGAAAAAGGCTTATGAGGAAATCGAGAAAAGCTGCGGTGAGCGTTACACGCAGTACTTTAAGGAGAATGCGCGTTTGATCATTGAAGGAAAGGAAGTTGTGAGCAAGCAACCAAAGCCGATGGGTAATCGAAAGAAAAGTGCTTTTAGCCTGTTCAAAGGAAAGTAACCTGTTTAGCCATAACCACGCTGCAAAATTGTGAGGTGTTTATGTATGAGTACAAATAATAAAAAACAATCCCAAATCACCGACCAAGAAATCAACGATTACCGCTATGAAAAATCAGAAGAACAACGCTCACGCTTAATGTACGATTTTGAACAGAATTTTATGCTAGCGGTGGAATACGGTGCGGTTGATTTTTTAAAGCGCCTCCCGACCGAATCGCACATTGGGAAGCTGGCACAAAAGGAACTAAAAAACATCGAATATCGGACGGTCATGTCAATCACACTCGTTTGTCGCGCGGCCATTAGAGGCGGACTCAACCCAGCGGAAGCCTATGAACTATCCGAATTGTATCTACAAAAACTCGAAAATTGCACAACCAAAGCGGAAATGGATAAACTAAACTGGGTCATGATTCGGGATTTTATTTTTAGGGTTAACAAAGTAAGAAATAAGAAAAGGAAGCAAAACTACGTTGAACTTTGCCGTGCTTATGTGATAGAGAATGTTTATTCACAACTAAAAGTCGCGGACATTGCCGAAATGATTGGGATTAATGCGGATTATTTGTCACGCCAATTTTCCAAGGAGTTGGGTCTGACTTTGAGTCAGTTTATCATTAAAGCGCGGTTAGGGGCGGCGGAGCACCATGTGAAGCAGGGGAAAAGGGGCATTGCTGAGATTGCGGACATGCTGTGGTTTTCGTCGCAAAGTCATTTCGGTGAGCAGTTTAAGAAGGAATACGGATTGACGCCGATGCAATATCGGAAAAAGCACCGTGTGATTGATGTGGGATCAAAGTAGTGAAATAAGATTATTGCCTAAGAAATGATTCTGACGGGCAGTGATCTTTTTACTTTTAGTCGGATTTTTGATAAAAAACACAAGCGGTTGATAGAAAGAAGCGGCGAATAAAGGTACAATAAGCGCATCAAACAGTAACAAGGAGTGAGGCACGATGGCATTAAGAAACGATTTTTTATGGGGTGGCGCAACCGCGGCTAATCAATGTGAAGGGGCGTATAACGTCGATGGCAGAGGGTTATCAACGGTTGATCTACACCCAGAAGGCGATATGCGCTGGCCGGTGGCGCTTGGTTGGCGGAAGATGTACGACTTTGAAGAGGGATATTTTTATCCGGGACAAGGTGCGATTGATCATTATCACCGCTACAAAGAAGACATTGCATTGATGGCGGAGATGGGCTTTAAAGTTTATCGTTTATCAATCGCTTGGACGCGCATTTTTCCGAATGGCGATGATGCTGAGCCAAACGAAGCGGGTCTGCAACACTACGACGATGTGTTTGATGAGTGTAAGAAATACGGCATTGAGCCGTTAGTCAGTATTTGCCATTTCGATTGCCCGATGCATTTGGTGAAGACGATCGGCAGTTGGCGCAGCCGTGGAATGATCGATCACTTTGCGCGCTACGCAGAAACGATTTTCAGGCGCTACAAGGATAAAGTAAAATATTGGCTGACCTTTAATGAAATCAACATGATTCTGCATTTACCGTTCACTGCTGCTGGGATTTGCTTTGATGAAAGCGAGAAGGGGATTGACGTGAGCTCGCTGCAAGCATTAGCCAGAACCCCACTTGGCCCAGAAGAGTCAAAACGACGCAAGCAAATCCAGCACAATGCGATTCATCACGAATTGATCGCAAGTGCCTTGGTGACGAAAATTGCTCACGAGATCAACCCAGCATTTAAAGTGGGTTGCATGTTAGCAGGCGGCGTGACCTACCCTTATACGAGCCACCCAAACGACGTGTGGAAAGCCATGTTGCACGATCGGTCGACATTTACTTTCGGCGATGTCCATGCTAGAGGGGAATATCCTGCTTATCATTTGAAACAACTAGAACGCGAAGGCTTGACGATTCCATGGCTTGACGGAGATGCCGAGTTATTGAAAAACCATACCGTCGACTTTATCTCGTTCTCCTACTATTCCACAAGAGTGATTAGTGCCGACCCTAATATCGTAGACATCACCTCATCCAACGCAGCGTACACATTAAGAAACCCTCATTTAAAAGCAAGCGACTGGGGTTGGCAAATCGATCCGTTAGGGCTAAGAATCAATCTAAACACGCTATACGACCGTTATAAAAAACCGCTGTTCATCGTGGAAAACGGACTGGGCGCGCACGACACACCGGATGCAAACGGCTACGTTAAAGACGACTACCGCATTGCTTACATGCGCGAGCACATCAAAGTCATGCTAGAAACCGTCGAAGAAGACGGCGTGGATTTACTCGGCTACACCTCATGGGCACCGATTGATTTAGTCAGCGCCTCAACCGGCGAAATGAGCAAACGATACGGCTTCGTTTACGTCGACCGCGACGATGAGGGGAATGGCACGTTGAAACGGACGAAGAAAAAATCGTTTGACTGGTATAAAAAAGTCATCGCGAGCAACGGCGCTGACTTGGATTAAAGAGGTGATGGGCATATCCACATTCGCTTAAGACTTGGATATGCTTTTTGTCATTTTTGACGACAAAAGCGAAAGCACACTCATATTCGATGGGGATGAGTGTCCCTTTTGTGGAGCTAGAAATGGAAAGTCCCCTCTTTTTTTTATTTTTCGAAATATCGGGTATTTTTGTCTCTCAACAGAAGCGAAAAACTTCGAAAAATACATATAACACTTATAAACTACAAATAAAACCTATTCATCACCTCAAGACATCAACTAGATGTCAAAAAGTCCCCGATTATTGCGAAAAATTAAATTTTAGGGTATTTTCGGTTTAGCAGCTCATTATATGCCTTGTTTTGTTCCGCACTAACCCAGATGAGCGTCACCTTTACCTCAACGGCGAAGCTGCCAGCAGTCATTGTTTCCGTATGCCTTAGCTAAATTAAAAACCTGTTTTTAACAATAAAACCTGTTTTTATTGTTGCAAATTGTCAAACGTAGTATAATGGGATTAATTGTGCACGCTCACATAAAGAGGCACATATTCTGGAGTGATAACATGGAAAACGAAGTTAAAAAACCCAATTATTTTTTAATCGGGATTATGATGGCTGGGACACTTGTGACCTTTTTGAACTCGTCATCGTTAAACATTGCGTTGCCGTTGATCATGGTGGATTTAAACATCGAACATTATTCAACGATTCAGTGGCTAACCACCATCAACATGTTGATTTCAGGTGTTTTGATTCCAACAACGGCTTTCTTTATTACGAAGTTTAAAAGTCACCACATTTACATGGCAGCCATGAGTTTGTTTACGGTCGGAAGTCTGTTCGCTTTTATTGCACCAAACTTCGCCTTGCTATTAATCGCGCGCATTTTACAAGCAGCTGCAACGGCAATTTTAATGCCACTACTCATGAACGTTCAACTGGCAAGTTTCAGTAAAGAAGAGCGCGGGAAAGCCATGGGAATGTTTGGGATGATCTACATGCTAGCACCTGCACTTAGCCCGCTTATTGCTGGTTCGATTATGAATCACTTTGACTGGCGCGGCGTGTTCTTGCTGATTACGATACTTGCGGCGATCCCATTAGTAATCTCGTTTTTTAAGCTAGAAAATATTCTTCCACAAAGAGAAACGAGCATGGAGTATGTGTCGCTGGTTTTCTCTAGCATTGGCTTCACGGCGCTACTATTAGGACTGGGTAACGTCGAAGTACACGGCTGGATAAGCTTTCAAACGGGTGGGCTGATTGCCATTGGTGCCGCTTCGTTGGCGATTTTCGCTATTCGTCAGTTTAAAGTTGAAACGCCGCTACTCGATTTAAACGTGTATCGCTATTCGATGTTTGCGTTGGCTTCAGCGATCGCGGTCGTCAATGCCTTGCTGATTTACGCACCGATGATTATCATGCCGTTTTATTTACAAAACATCCGGGGTTACACGCCTTTAATGTCAGGCTTGATTCCAATGCCGGGAACGATTCTTCTGGCGTTTGCTATGCCGGTGACTGGGGCCTTATACGATAAAATTGGTGCTAGAAGCATGGCTGTTATCGGGTTTATCTTAGTGACGTTCGGTAACTTTGCCTTATCACGACTGACGATGGACACCACAACCATTTACGTCGTCTTAAGCCTGATGACCAGAAGCGTCGGCTTTGCTTTAGTGATTATGCCGCTACAAACAAACGGCCTAAACCAATTGCCAGCTCGGCTAAATGCGGCAGGGGCGGCTGTGAATAGTACGGTGCAACAAGTCGCAGGAGCCATCGGGATTGCTTTATTTATAACCCTAAAAACCGGGTCGATCGCTGCGAATTTACCGGATGCTACAACTTACACAACCGAAGCATTTGAAGTAGCTTCCCGACAAGTAAATTTGGACGCGATTAATTTTATTTTCCTCGTCAGCGTCGGGATTTCACTGGTGGCGCTATCGCTATCGTTCTTTATAAAAAAAGTAGTCGTTGAGCATGAACCAGAAGCAGAGTCTCCTACAAAAGCATAACCGCTGATAAATTAAAACTTAACAGTGAGTTCATCTTCACTTAACGATGAGTTTACATGATTCATATATCATAGACGTATTGAAACTCACATCATGATTTTTCACAGAAAAGCACATCTAAACCATACCAGCAGATGTGCTTTTCTGATGCTGATCAACCGTTTTATGAATCTGCAGCTGTAGGTTCTCTTTTTTTTCTCGTGCGCATAATATTGAATAAGCATCGCATTAGGGGGCGCATTATATGAAGCAATTGATCAAAAAATACATCCGCAATCGACGAAAAAAAACACGTAAAAAAAGCAACGTATCGCACATCACCCGCATTGTCCTGACCTTACTGGCCATTGTGTTAGTGGGCGATCTGATCGGTGTGTTAATGTATGTCAGGCAAACACCAGAAACGAGACAGGCGTTGGTGCAATACTTTTACAGCGGTACCGAACATCGCTTAACCTTCTTTGAAACGTTTTGGCAACAAGCGATCTATCAGCTGACCATTTGGGGGCTTGGCTTAACGATCATCGGAAACGTGGCCAACGGCTTCCTTCTTTTTGCACGTGGCGCCAGCACGGGATTTAACCTCGCCTTTATTATTGATATTAGTAACGGCACCTCTAACCTCGCCATCTTGATGTTGTGGTCGTTACAAGCTTTTTTAATGTTATTTACAACCATTTTAAGCGCGTATTTCAGCGTGCGATTTGCTTACCTTGTGGCGAAGAGCATCTACAAGAAAAAGATGAAGATCATCAAAAAACAACTAAAATTGTATGTGACGCAACTCGCCGTGGTCTTAGTCTTAACGATTTTCACCTCGCTGGTGACGGCGGTATCTATGCCGATCGTCATGAACGGGTTGCGCCACAACGAGGCCGCTGAGCCATCACAGTTAGAAATTGAAATTGGCTCGTAAATCCCCTTGATTTCACGCCCGCTTTCCGATATAATAATCCTGTTAGCATTTTCACGAAACTAGGACGGGAAGTGGTCGGAATGTGTCAGAACAGAAGAAAAATAAGACAAATCCTAGAGTTGATCTCGGGAGTACTAGGTCTTATCGCAGGCATTATGTACATTCAAGAAGTGATTCATAATAGAAAAGAAACAGCAGAATAAACGCAGTCAACACGCGGATTATTCTGTTTTTTGGCGTGCAAAAATAAGAAAGAGAGGTTTTATCAAAGATGAGCAAATACGTATTTGGAGTAGACATTGGTGGAACGACCATCAAATTTGGGTTATTCACAGAAGCAGGGGAATTGGTTGAGAAATTTGTGATCGATACCGACATAAGTGACGAGGGTACGAAATTATTACCGAGTACGGCAAAGGCAATTTTAGATAAGCTAGCAGAAAAATCACTAACCATCGCGGACGTTGCCGGTGTGGGCGTTGGTGTCCCAGGGCCCGTTGATGATGACGGTGTTGTTTTAATCGGGGTAAACATTAATTGGCCAAAGCCAGTCGCGGTTAAAAAGGTCTTGTCTGATTTATTAGGCCTTCCAGTAAACGTCACGAACGATGCGAACATTGCCGCTTTAGGTGAAATGTGGCTAGGCGCTGCTAAAGGGGCGCGTAATGCGATCATGTACACGTTGGGAACCGGTGTGGGTGGTGGTATTATTGTCGACGGAAAGGTTATTAACGGTACGAATGGGGCAGGCGGTGAGATTGGACATACCGTTGCGATTCCGGACGGTGGCGCGCAGTGTGGCTGTGGAAAAACGGGCTGTTTGGAAACGGTGACGTCAGCGACAGGGATTGTGCGCATGACCAAAGAGAAATTAGCTGAATCGCAGGCGCCTTCGAGTTTACGTGAAATCGCGGATGTGAAAGCGAAAGACGTGTTTGATGCCGCAAAAGCAGGGGATGAATTGGCGCTCGAAATCGTGGATCGTGTGGGTTATTATTTAGGGTTAAACGTGGCTAATCTGACAGCTGTTACCGATCCGGAGCAAGTGATTTTCGGTGGTGGCGTTGCCTATGCGGGCGATATTTTGCTCGACACAGTGCGCAAGCATTTTGTGAAATACGCGTTTGCGAGTGTTCATAACACACCGTTTGTCGTGGCGACCTTAGGAAACGACGCAGGGATTATCGGCGGCGCTTATTTGGCGACGAACTAGGATAGTCAATTGCGAAACAATCACAAAGTGTCGTTTTATCACTAAAATTTTAAGTTTAACGACACTTTTTGAATAGAATTCTATCCAAAGTGTCACTTTTATAAGAAAAATTCATGCGAAGCGACACTTTATAGGCGAAATTCAAGATTTGCGTTGCTAAAAGTGTCGCTTTATCTCAAGAAATCCATGTTAAACGACACTAATCGGCAATACGAGTCTAAAAACTGTCGCTTTGTCGTTCGAAACTTGAATTTAGCGACACTTTCGCAATTGCCTAACAAACTAACAAGTAAAAAGGAGACTTATCATGTCAGTAAAAATTTACCCAATGCCCGTCGGTGATGTGCAAGCGAATTGCTACATTGTTTCAGTCGATGAAAAAGCGTTGATTGTGGATCCGGGCGATGAGGCTGCAAAAATCATACAATATTTAGCAACAAAGCAGTTAGAACCGGTTGCGATTTTAATGACACACGGGCATTTTGATCACATCGGTGCCCTAAAAGAAGTGCAAGCCAAATACGAAATTCCGGTTTATGCGCACAAAGACGAGGAAGAATATTTCACAAATGCGGGTTATAACTTGTCTTGGAAAGCGGGACGACCACCGATCGAAATCCGCGATTTATCCAAGTTTACGTTTATCCAAGAAGATCAGGACATCGAACTACTAGGGCAAGAAATCGCCGTTCGCCACGTCCCAGGACATAGCTTAGGCAGTGCGGCGTTCTATTTTAAAGCAGCTGGCATCGTGATTTCTGGTGACGCCTTATTCAAAGGCTCAATCGGACGCACCGATCTCATTCACGGGAATTTTGATCAGTTGATCACAAGCATTAAAACAAAACTATTCACCCTACCAGACGATACCATTGTTTACTCCGGGCACGGAGAAGCAACAACCATTGGGGACGAGAAAAGAATGAACCCATTTTTTAGATAGTTGCCAATTGTGAAAGATCACAAATAGTATCCTGTTTCAATTAAAATCATGTATAATGGGATACTTTCAGCCCAGGATTTTCAATAAAATATCCCATTTCATAGAATAACTTGTGTTTTGAGATACTATTTCACTGAATTTCATAACTTCTGAGTGCCCTTCTGCCACTTTCTTTCAAAAATCGCGCCTTAGTGGCATTGGACAAGCTCAAACAGTAAGGATCAGTGAGATTTATGCCACTTTCCTCTGAAAATCACGCCCTTAGTGGCATTGGACAAGCTCAAACAGTGAGGATCAGTGAGATTTATGCCACTTTCCTTCGAAAATCACGCCCTTAGTGGCATTGGACAAGCTCAAACAGTAAGGATCAGTGAGATTTATGCCACTTTCCTTCGAAAATCACGCCCTTAGTGGCATTGGACAAGCTCAAGCAGTAAGGATCAGTGAGATTTATGCCACTTTCCTTCGAAAATCACGCCCTTAGTGGCAGAGTGCATTACCTAATTTTAGATAAGGGAGTGTTTAAAAATGAACGAAACATTAAAAACCATCGCAGCCAGGTATTCTTGTCGCGCCTACACGGGTGAGCCGGTTGCGAAAGCGCACATCGAAGCCATCGCAAAAGCGGGTCTTCAAGCACCATCAGCGATGAACAAACAACCGTGGCACATCGTTGCCGTGACCGATAAAGCCTTAGTGGACGAGCTAAACGAGGAAGCGTTGGCATGTTTGAAAAAGCTAGAAGATAAGGCGATGTTCGAACGCATCCAAGAACGTGGCGGCAAAGTCTTCTACAACGCCCCAGCGATGTTCTTAATCTTAAAGAAAACCGACGGCGGTAGCTACACGACAAACGATTGTGGCATTGTACAGCAAAACATGGCACTCGCCGCAACAAGTCTAGGCCTTGGCAACGTGATCGTCGGCATGGCAGGCATCCCGTTTGCGCAAAGTGAAAAAGCAGCAGAACTAAAAGCCCAATTCAAATGGCCAGAAGGATACGAGTTTGGCATGGGATTACTCGTTGGGCATGCTGTGAAAGATATATCACCGCATGAAGTCGATGAATCGAAATTGACAGTGATTTAGTAGAGAAAAAATTGCGTTTCACTCGTTGAAGTGAGGCGCTATTTTTTTATTCCAATGTGGATGCCATAAAGCTTGAAAATTTTTTTTGAATAAAATGCGAAAATTCCATCATTGAATGCGTTTCCCTTTTTATTTTGTATTTCATACAGGTTGCGGAAAAAAAGAAAAATTGATATAATAGACAAAATTGTGTTATAAAAGGAGTTTGCTAATGAAGAAATTTCATTTTGCCATTCTAGATGATGAAAGAATCATAACAAGAATGATTAAAGAGAAACTTGAAGAAACACTGAAAATCCTTGAAATTACTGATTATAAAGTAGATATTTTTAATAATGGATTAGACTTATTAGAAAAAAAAGAAGATTATGACGTCGTGTTACTCGATCTTAAAATGCCGGGAATTGATGGGATGACAGTGGCGAAAGAAATGATGCACTTACGAGCAAAGCAAAAAATGATTATCTTAACGAGTGAAAGTCATCTAATGTCACAGGGGTATCACGTAAATGCCCATCGATTTTTAACGAAACCACTTGTTGATGAGAAGTTTCTTGAAGCCATTTCAAGTGCCATTGATGAATTGAAGATTGCTCATATGGCTCATACTGTAGTCTTGAAAAAAGAGAATGGTAACAAAATAATAGTTGATGCCAAAAACATTGTTTATATTGAGGCATTTGCTGGTGGCACTCAGCTACGTGTGGAAGGGGTGGTGTTTTCAAAGACTAATCAACTATTTCCAAATGCCCATTCTTTGAAACATTGGAAAGAAGCGATGCCTGTTGGTATGTTTGTTCAAACACACAATTCATTTTTAGCAAATGTTGACAATATTAAAGAAGTAGAATCAAATTTTGTGATTTTTAAAAATGAAGATAAGATTGATATGTCTCGCCGAATGAAGAAAAATGTGATAGATACTAGGAAAAAATGGTACAACCGTCAAGGAGGGGTGGAATAATGTTCGCACATTATCTCATTGAATTTGCTCAATTGTATACCGCTGTCTGCTTCATCTTTAATGTTGAGAAAAAAAGGAAAGTGTGGTTGGGCAATATACTGATCGTCATTTTATTGGCTACGATCGATATCTATCGTTTCATCTACCTTGATGGTGAGTTAGTTCAGTATTTTTTTGATATGGTAGTTATGACTGGACTAGCTTTTGCTGTAATGATTTATGCATTAAGAGGATTTAAGTATCTTTTCTTGTTGCTTGCTGTGCATATTGTTAATAGTTTTATAAGTACGCTAGTCGCGGGCATCGGCGCAGCTATCTTCTCGACCAGTGTAACTGCTATCGTTACAAATCCACTCTATGGGGCAATTGCAAGAATGCCGCTTATTTTAATATTCTTGATTTTGAATCATATTATGAAAAAGGCTAATGTGACGATCGATATTTCTATTTTTAGTAAAAAAGAAATATTTTTGGTCATCATTAGCCTAAGTACTTTTGGATTTTATCTCGGTGCTATGCAGCAATTTAGGAATTACAGTCAAAGTGCATGGGCAGAATTTGCAAACGTTGCAGGTACGATTGGTGGGGTCATCGTCATTGGGATTATCATTGCTTATATATTGAAAAATGCGCAGTTAAAGAAGATAGAAAACTTGCGAATGATTCAGGAAAAATTAGTAGAGCAACAACAACATCATCACAAAGCCTTTATTGAACGTGAAAAAGAAACACGAAAGTTCAGACATGATTTTGTACAGCAATTATTGATTATTTCTGAGCTGATCAGAACTGAAGAGTTTAAGGAATTAGAAGAGTATGTATCAGAATTAACTAGCACGATGAGTGATATCCAGAATTATGCCGGAATTGAAACTGGATCAAATGCAATCAACGCTGTTTTGTTCAGCTTACAATCTCAATATAAGGACGATGAGATAGCAGTTGAGTGGAGGGGACTTGTTCCGCGAGGATCTCAGGTGTCAGGTAAAGACATGGCCTTATTATTTATAAACCTACTAAAGAATGCTTTTGAGGCAGCTAGCAAATGTACGGCGGATAAGTTTGTTGAGGTTAAGATAACTCAGCAAGTTGTTGGGTTTGATTTGATGGTGAAGAATAGTTACGATGGGATTTTATCAATGGAAAATGAAAAGATTAGGACATCAAAAGAAGACGATGTGAATCATGGATTTGGATTGATCATCATCGATGATGTGATTAGGAAATATAAGGGAAGCAGCCATGTGACCCATTCTGATGGGGTGTTTAAGACGGAAATTAAATTTGTTAGTGAGTAGTAGAGGAATCGGGATTTAGTCTAAAAGACTGGCCTGATTTTTTGTATTTTGAATCATCATTTCACAGGTCGTTTTTTGAAACATACCTCGAACAATGTAAAATTTTGACCACTTGTCAGAAATAATCGACCACTTATTAGAAAATGATTGTTATCAAAGATCTTTCATGATATAAACTGTAGGTAGCAACACGAGTATAAGTTGTAATTCAATGAGAAGAAGGGACATCATGATTCATCAAAGATCTTGGTGGTGGATAGCATGGCTTTAATTAAGATGCAAGTTATTTTCCAAATCTAAATAGAGAAGAAAAATTAGGCAATTGCTTGATTTATTGTGTTGAGCTCTACTTTGTTTAGGTGTTACTATACTATAAGTATAAATTAGTGCTAGCAAAAACTAGGACAAAAAGAATAGGAGATGAATTTTAATGCTTAAAAAAAAAATATTAAAGGTTTTAGTATGCTTGGGGATTTTATTTTCACTGACAACCGTTGCTTTCGCATCAGGTGGGTTCACTTCTACTTATTCCATTACCGGAACTGGAGGAAGACCAGGTGTTTTGTACGGTGCTAGCCGCTTTAATCTAAGTCATAATAGCATGAGTGTAGATATTACAATAAGCAATGTTAGACACACTGCAGGAAATCTTTACATTATACTACAGAGGGATCGTGGGTTATTAGGGTTTGGAAGTGTCGGGTCAAGTGCGAGTTTCAGTGCTAGTAATCCTACACGCACCCTTACTGCTGGAAACTCAGGAACTTATCGTTTGCGTTTGTGGACTCAAAATGCCACTGGAACAAATTCAGGTTCTATATCTGTCTCATCGCGTCGATAAAAGGAGAAGGTTTGGATGGCACTTTTTACTTTTGAACCACATTGGAGTTTTTTTCTAATACTATACATTTTATCTTTAATTTTTTATTATTTAGCAACAATAAAAAAAAGAAATAAATGGTTAGATAGAAATCTAATTATTAATGCATTCTTAACCTTTTATATAATTGCAGTCTTACGTTTGGTCTTCACCCCAATAGATATTTGGTTTAATATGGATTATAGAGATGATTTTATCAGTGGATTCCTGCAACAAGAAACATGGACGAGGTGGGATATTGCCCACATTAATTTAGTTCCACTTCGTTCATTTATCCAAAATCTATCTGCCCCACTAAGTTTTTGGAGAGTGACACTACGTAATGTGGGAGGGAATTTTATCATGTTATTACCACTGCCAATTTTCTTGGGGTTGCTGATGAAAAAAGAATTTTCTTTTAAGAAGGCTGTTCTGATAGGATTTTTGACTTCATTTTCTATTGAAATTATCCAATTGATTATTAATTTATCGACCGGCTGGCCGAATCGTTTTGTGTGTGTTGATGACTTGTTGCTTAATACATTAGGTGTTGCTTTAGGTTATTATATATTTAAAAAGTATCACTCTTTTTTTGAAATGATTGTCGAGCAAATGTATAAGTTTTTAATCTGAGCTGTGGTTTGAAAATAAGCTGTTTTAACTTAAAGAATGGATACTACCAATGAATTTCATTCTTTTGTGCAAACTCATGAATAATTCAGGGTTAAGTCAAAATTAAAAGGAAGCGGCGTTTTAGTAAAAAATGCGTTGCTGTTTTATTTAATTTTCCATATATAGTAACACCTAAACATAGCAGAGCTCAACATATTAGGCAGGGCGTTTTCTCAGACTTGCCTTGCAGAAATATTTTCACTTAACCATGTGTTCCGCTTAGGTCTAATCCTCATCCGAAGGGTGAAAGTCCCTAATGGGGACTTTCAAGACTCTGCTTTGGAGACCATGAATCCTTCTCAGGGAAACTTCATGGTTAGGGAGATCGCTGGATAAAGTTATGAAATTAAAAAATTGCATATCGTTCTAAAGCGATGTGCAATTTTTTCTCACTCCACCGACGATGTTGCAGCACTAACAACCAAGGACGATTCCCGTGTAAAAGTTGTATGACTTAGCTTTATTCAATATTGATCAAAGAGGCTTAAGCCGTAGCTTCTAAGTGCTAATGCAGGTGGATTAATAATATCTAACCCTCGTAAGAGTTGATGGATGTTTTTTCTGCTCGCTTCTTTGAGTTTATTTTCAATCATTATACCATTTTCATACCAACAAAAAAGAGCGAGAAATGATTTACACGTTTGTAATAGCCATCGATTTCTGGTAAAATAATAACTAATTTATCGAAGGTGATAGTGATGTATAAAATTTTAATCGTTGAAGACAATGTGCAATTGAGTATGGAATTAAGCTGCTTGCTGAAAAAAGAAGGCTATGAGGTAGAAGTCGTCACTCATTTTGAAGAGGTTGTTAACCTTATTTTAAAGTCAGGTGCTCATCTTGTTTTACTCGATATCAATCTTCCTTACGACGATGGCTATTACATCGCCAAGGAAGTTCGTAAACAATCACAGATCCCGATGATAATGGTGACGAGTCGTGATACTGAGATGG
Source organism: Turicibacter sp. (assembly GCA_009780245.1). Classification (GTDB taxonomy): domain Bacteria; phylum Bacillota_I; class Bacilli_A; order MOL361; family Turicibacteraceae; genus WRKJ01. The sequence continues at coordinate 19,649 of WRAJ01000017.1, read as the reverse complement.
ATGAGTTGATGAGCATGAACCTTGGAGCAGATGATTTTATTACGAAACCATACAATGTGAACATTCTCAGAGCGCGCATTCAAAATTTGCTAAAAAGAAGCTACCCAAATGCGAACGAGGAAACTTTGAGCTGTGGAAATTGGCGTTTACTTGTTAACAAATCGCTTGTTATTTGTGGTGATTCAAGCACAGAACTGACTAAAAATGAGTTTAGAATTTTATACTATTTATTAAAAAACAAAAATACCATTGTGACACGTGTGGCATTGATGGCTTACCTTTGGGATTCAAATGTGTTTATTGATGATAATACGTTAACTGTGAATGTCGGTAGGTTGCGCAAAAAATTGGATGGGATTGGGGTAGGCGAAAATATTCAAACAAAGCGTGGAATGGGGTATTATTTATGACATTAAGCGATTATTTAAAAAGTCGCGCTTTATATTTAGGGCTGATTGCAGGGTCGAATGTTTGTATTTCGATCCTATTTTTTGCGTTCGAAATACCTGCTTTTATCTTGCTGAGTTATTATGTTTTGCTCTTGTTGTGTCTTGGGATTTTCATTGGAATTGATTTTGCAAAGCAACGTCGATTTTACGATAAAATGAATCGTTTGTTAGACCAACTTAATGAGAAATATTTGATTACTGAAATGATACCTGAAACTGACTTTGTTGAGGGGAAAATATTGCGTCATATTTTGATGGAAACGGGGAAATCGATGACAACGAACGTGAATGAATACGCACGACTAATGGAAGAGTATCGTGATTACTTAGAATTGTGGATTCATGAAATTAAGACACCGATTGCTTCAGCAAGGTTGATGATTGATAACGATGGCAGCACAACAGCAAAAAACATTGGTGACGAGTTAGATAAGGTTGAAGATTACTTAACGCAAGCACTTTTCTATGCAAGAAGCAATAGCGTAGAGAAAGATTTTGTTTTGAAAGAGCTTGATATCAGACAAGTAATCGGGCAAGCGCTCAGAGAACACGTGAAAAGTTTCGCTGAAAAGAAGATTGATTTAGACATTGACGACGTTTCAGGAACGGTATTCAGTGATCAAAAATGGCTTGTTTTTATTCTGAATCAGATCGTTTCAAACGCAGTCAAATACATGGTAGACCAACCCAAATTAATCTGCTATACCGTATCAAAAGCGGCTTCCATTACTCTTTATGTGCAAGATCATGGTGTGGGAATTCCAACTCACGATTTATCGCGAATTTTTGATAAAGGATTTACTGGTGAGAATGGGCGACGTTTTGAAAAATCAACGGGAATAGGCTTATATTTGTGTAAGAAAATGTGTGAACAAATGGGCATTCACATCGAGGTAACGTCAGAGGTTGGTGTAGGCACATTGGTTGGATTAACTTTTCCAATAAGCGATATGTATTTTAGGAAATCGTGAACCCAGTTGACCACTAGGTTTTTCTTTATGTGACAAAAGTGTTAGATTTTTGTTAGCTAAAACGCAGGCAGTACAGGCTCCGCTATGTTACAATAAAACTATACTCGAAACCTAAAAAGCAGGAGTTGAACGTCATGACTACAACACCCATTCTGAAAGTAAAAAACGTGCAAAAGTATTACGGCAACGACAAAAACGTGACAAAAGCCGTTCACAATATTACCTTTGACATCAACGAAGGGGAATTCGTTGGTATCATGGGAGCATCTGGTTCTGGAAAAACAACGATTCTGAACTGCATTGCCACGATTGACCACCTAACTTCCGGTAATATTTGGTTGCGTGAGAGGTCCATTACCGATTTAAAAGAACGAGAGCTAGCGAAATTTCGTCGTGAAAAATTAGGTTTTATTTTCCAAGATTTTAACCTTGTTGACACCTTAACCGTGAGGGAAAACATTGCGTTAGCTTTGACCATTCTAAAAATTAGCCCGAAAGTCATCGATGAAAAAGTCGAAAAGGTGGCGAAAACACTTGGGATTGAAGCAACGTTGGATAAATTTCCGAATCAAATCTCAGGTGGACAAAAGCAACGGGCAGCAAGTGCTAGGGCGATCGTGACGGAACCCGATTTAATTTTGGCGGATGAGCCAACGGGGGCACTTGATTCAAAATCAGCTCGGACGTTCATGGAGACCTTGACGTTCTTGAACCAGGATTTAAACAAAACCATTTTGATGGTGACCCACGATACTTTTTCAGCCAGTTACGCCAAGCGCATTATGTTTATCAAAGACGGCAAAATGTTCAAAGAGCTTATCAAAGGACAAAGCGAAACAAGAAGACAGTTTTTTGATCGTATTATTGAAGTTGTAACCCTCTTAGGAGGCGATCAGCATGATGTTATCTAAGCTATCTATCCGAAATATGCGTCGGAGTTTAAGAGACTATGCCCTTTATTTCGGGACATTGATTATCTCCGTTACCATTTTTTACGTGTTCAATTCACTAGCTAATCAAAGCTTTTTAGAAAGTATTTTGTTTCGAGCGCCGGAGCATTTCACTGCTAATATTGAAGCGGCAATGACGGCGATCTCAGCCTTCGTTTCTGTGTTATTGATTTTCTTAATCATCTATGGGAATAGCTTCCTCATCAAGCGCCGTGAAAAAGAATTAGGTGTTTATTTAACGCTCGGCATGGACCGGACAGATGTCGCTAAAATTTTATTCGGGGAAACGTTTTTGATTGCTGTGTTAGCCATCGTTGTCGGTATTGGCTTAGGGGTGCCTTTATCCCAGTTGATGAGTGTTATGATCTTTCACTTTCTTGGTGTTTACATCCCTGGCTTAACTTTTGTCTTTAGTTGGGGTGTTGTATTCAGGACGACCCTCTATTTTGGTTTCGTATTTTTGAGTGTTAGCATTGTGAATGTGGCAACCGTCTCTAGGTCGAAAATCCTTCATTTGCTTAGTGGAAGTAGTAAGCAGGTCAATTTCTCTAAATTTTTTGGTATCTTAAGTGGGGGAGCTTTTATTTTGGCACTTGTAGGCTTTGGGTATTGGGTATTTACAACGCTCACTTTGGACTTAGATGATTTGTTTGGTCTTAACTTTGACGTCTCTTTTACAGAAGACGGCCTGCCAGTGAGTGAGGCGAGTTCTTCTTTAAGTGGCGCCTCTCTCATGTTAGCATTCAGCGGATTAGTCGTAGGTGTCTTTGCTTTCTTTTTAAGCTTAGCAGGCGTTTTGGCGTTTATCGTTAAGCGGTGTAAGAAAATTACTTTTTACGGACTAAATGTTTTCACGTTACGACAACTAACACGCAGACTACATTTAAACTGGTTATCGCTATCCTTCATTACGTTGATGATGACCGTTAGTATCTTCATGCTTGTAGCAGGGCGTGGTACGGTATTAATGGGAGCGAATGCCATGGTGTACACTGATCGCCCTTTTGATGGAACGGTTTCTGTTCGTCATACGCCTAACTTTGATGCATTAGAAGTGGTGGATGAAGTCTTTTTATTGCGTGAATTTGAACTGTCTGGTACGCGCATTGATTCAATCGTTGACATTGAAGTGCAAGGTTGGATCGATTGGATTAATGGGTTTGCATACGAAGATGTGAGTGCGATTTTTGATTTTCACAATACACCATTACCTACGCCGGCTAGTAATGAAATATTACTACTAGTATCAGGCTTAGATCTGGATGACACTTACCTCTTGAAAGAACAAATCACAGTGACTTATTTTGAAAATTGGGTTAGTAGAGATCATATTGTTGAAGAAACATTTGATCTAGTATTGGTGGTTGTGTCAGAAAATCTTTTGGTAACGAGTGATCAAATTTTGATTTTTGATCAAGTGGTATTGGTATTCCCGCCCAGTCTTGATTTAAGTGATATGCCGTTTGTTCATTCAAGTGGCGGCATAATAGGACGCGAAAGAAATCACTTTTTGTTTGATTTTAACGTTGAGGCTCACGTTGCAGAGCCTATTTTCTGGGAGTTTGCAAGGACGATACCGTCAGGCGGTTGGAACCCGACAGAGTATGACATTTTCCATACCACTAATAATAATATGTTTAATGTCACAACCACCAACTGGATTCGTGTGAATAGTAATTTGATGTCGATCTTCTTGACGTTTGCTACTTTGTATATCGGTGGGATATTTTTGCTGGTGAGCTTAACGATTTTATTTTTACAGCAAATGATTGACGTGGTAGAAAGTAAGAAAAGATACGCAACCCTCTTGCAACTCGGTGTTGATGATCAGATGCGTAGTCGTTCATTACTAGCACAAGGCATTGCTTACTTTTTGATTCCTTTAACCCTCGCATCTCTGCACAGCTTTTTTGCGTTGCAAATATTGTTGCCTGTTTTTGCCGGTGAAATAGGAGACAGTCCTGCGGGCATTGATTTTAATCACATTGTGCGTGCGATGTCCATCACCTTTCTATGGGTTGTCGTTGTGTATCTGATTTATTTTATCCTTTCATATGTGCAAACAAAACGGGTATTGGATAGGGGATGAAGCGCGACTAAAAAAATTGCGTTTCACTTTGGATGAGTGAAACGCAATTTTTTTCTTACTCTAACGGTAAATCAAAATCATGATTAATATGACGCACCAACGTGAATCTCCCGTCTTCATAAACGTACTCCAAAATACAACAATTATGCATCACCGGCATGTCATCCCCCTCATAAAGCTCAGGGTGCGTGTCATACGTAAAAAACCAGCAAACCCCCGCATGCGCAACGGCTAAAACCGATTCATGGTCATCCCGCTCCATCATGTCAAGGAACGTTTTTTTAACCCGCCCAATATGGGTATCGTCTGATTCGCCACCGTGTGGTTCATAAACATTACCAAACGGTGGTGACCCAAGATGTAACGCCTCAGCTTCGCCGTCGAATTTTCCAAAGTTCCGTTCTTTAATGCCTTTCAAACGCTCATAAGGCATATCGGTGACAAGCTCCAACGTATCTGATGCGCGTTCTGAAGTTGAACAGTAAGCGTGTGAAAACGAAATCCCGTTATCCGCGAACCATTTCTTAGCATAAAGGGGCTGGCGGCGGCCCAACTCGGTCAAGGGTGAGTCGGTCCAGCCTTGAATTTTCTCACGTAAGTTAAATACCGTTTGTCCGTGACGCATGATGTAAAGTGTCTTTTTCATCGGGTTAAAACAACTCCTTTTTCTTATAATGGTTGGTCGAAATCGTGATTGACGAGTTCAATGAAGTCAAACTTCCCATCCTCGTACTCGTACTTCAAAATACAACAATTTTGCATTTTCGAATGCTTGGCACTTGCCGATTTATTCTTGCCGAAATGCGTGATCATCTCCGGCTTCCAATAATACGTGAAAAAACCGCAAACCCCCGCATGCGCAACGGCCAATACCGAATCATGACCGTCCTTTTCCATCATGTCAGTAAACGTTTTGTTAACCCGCCCAATGAACGTATCGTCCGACTCCCCACCGTGTGGCTCGTACGCATCACCAAACGGCGGCGAAGCGATGTGAAGCGCCTCAGCTTCCCCGTCAAACTTTCCAAAATTGCGCTCTTTAATCCCTTTTAATCGTTCATACGGCATGTCGGTAATAAGTTCTAACGTATCCGATGCCCGCTCTGACGTTGAAGAATAGGCGTGTGTAAACGTCACCCTGTTATCTGCGAACCATTTTTTCGCGTAAAGCGGTTGGCGACGGCCGAGCTCTGTTAACGGCGAATCGGTCCAGCCTTGGATTTTCTCGCGCAAGTTAAACACGGTTTGTCCGTGGCGTACAATGTATAATGTTTTTTTCATCACAAACAACTCCTTAGTCTAATGGTCGATCAAAGTCGTGATCGACGGCGTAGTTAAACGTGAAGACACCGTCTTCGTATTCGAATTTCAAAATGACACAGTTGGTCATTTTAAGGATTTCCCATGTGGCTTCTGGGAACCATTTATGGGTGAAAGCAAAGATGGTACAGCCGTGACTCACAGCCAATACCGTTTGGTGATCGTCCTTTTCCATGACTTCTGTTAAGGCACGGACGGCACGGTCTTGCACCGCGTACCAGCTTTCGCCGCCGAACGGGATCAGAGCATCGCGATCCTCGCCAAAACCGATTTTGCGCATTTCATGATTAGGGCCACCTTCGAACTTCCCGAAGTTCATTTCTTTAATGCCCTTTAGCCGCTCGTACGGCAGATCGGTAATTAGTTCCAAAGTGTCAGAAGCTCTTTCTTGCGTTGATGAGTAGGCGTGATCGAACGCAACGTTATGATCTTCAAACCAACGCTTAGCATAAAGCGGTTGGCGCTGTCCTAACTCGGTTAACGGTGAATCGCAAAACCCTTGCACCATGTCGCGCGCATTAAACACGGTTTGCCCGTGACGCATTAAATATAATGTTTTTTTCAAATTATTCAGCTCCTAAAACGTGTTTTTCTAGCCAGACGGCGACCCCATCGTGATTGTTGTCAAGTGTTGTGTCTGTTGCAATGGCTTTTAGCTCATCAACAGCGTTCGCGACTGCCACCGCATGACCAGCAAATTCGAACATCTGAATATCGTTGTGGTCGTCTCCAAAAACAACGATCTCTTCTGGCTTAATTCCCCACATGTCGCAGACGTGCTTAATCGCATGGGCTTTGGATACCCCTTTGTGCAAGATGCGTGTAAGCGGCGTACCCTCGACTAAATGTGCGTATAAATAATCAGGAAGAACGGCTTCCAACTTGCTCAGGTTTGCTTGATCCTGCAAGTGCATGATCATACGATCCGCGATTTCATCAGGTAAGTCGGTAAAATCGGTTGTCCAAACAAAATCATCTTCCCATTGTGATAAGTCATGATCGGCATAGCTTATCCCATGAATGTCAACGGATAATCCGAAGCCTGGGAACGTCTTGCGAATAGGAGGGATCGCAGCGTCGCGCTCGGCAGGGGTCATGCCTTTGTGGTAGATCAATTCGCCATCGAGGTAAGCGCGGCTGCCGTTTAAGGTGATCAAGGCATCGTACGATAAGCCTTTTGTTAAGGCTAATTTCTCCAGAATGCGAATGGCACGCGCCGTCGCTGGGACGAATTTAATGCCTTTTGCCCGGCATTTTTCGATGGTTTCAATGGTTCGCTCAGTGATTTTTTTATCCGTTGTTAGTAATGTTTCGTCTAAGTCAGTGACAATCAGTTTAATGTTTGACATTGTAGCACCTCCATGCATAAGAAAAGGGCACCTCAAAAGAGCGCCCTGTAAAAATTAATCTAAATCTGCGCCGTTTGAAGCGATGACTTTTTTGTACCAGTCGAACGATTTTTTCTTCGTACGCTTTAGAGTGCCATTCCCTTGGTCGTCACGGTCCACATAGATAAAGCCGTAACGCTTGCTCATTTCGCCGGTTGAGGCACTTACCAAGTCGATGCAACCCCAAGCGGTGTATCCCAACAAGTCGACACCATCAATTTCCACGGCATCGATCATCGCAGCTAAATGCGAACGCAAGTAATTGATGCGATAATCGTCTTCCACATAGCCGTTTTCATCTGGTGTGTCGTGCGCACCTAGCCCGTTTTCAACCACGAATAACGGCTTTTGATAACGGTCGTATAAGGTGTTCAACGTAATACGGAACCCTAATGGGTCAATTTGCCAGCCCCAATCGCTTGATTCTAAGTGCGGGTTTTTAACCGATGACATCAAGTTTGCCGCCGTTGTTTCGCCGCGGTCTTCTTGGTTTTGTGAGACTTTACTCATGTAGTATGAGAAGGAAATGAAGTCAACCGTGTGGTTCTTTAATACCTCAGCATCGCCGTCCACCCAAGGAATTTTAACGCCTTCGCGCTCGAGTTCCTTCAATAAGTAAGACGGGTAGTAGCCGCGTGCTTGCACATCGATTAATGAAAGGTGCTCACGACTATCGTTAATTGATTCCCACACGTCTTCTGGTTTTGGTGTAGCCGGGTAGAAGTCGCCACCAGCTAACATACAACCGATTTTATTTTCAGGATCGATTTCGTGACCAATTCTAGTAGCTGTTGCGGATGCGACCAATTGATGGTGAGCCGCTGTCCATGTGGCTTGTTTACGATCTTCACCTTCGTCAAAAATCAGTCCTGCTCCCATAAATGGAATGAGTAATAAGACGTTGATCTCATTAAACGTCAGCCAGTATTTTACTTTTCCTTTATAGCGCGTGAAAAGGACGCGCACTAGCTTTTCATAGAATTCAACGAGCTTGCGGTTTTTCCAGCCGCCGTATTCGGTGATCAGATGCACCGGGCAATCAAAATGCGTAATCGTGACGAGTGGTTCGATATTATACTTCAAACATTCATCGATCAGTTCTTCATAGAACTTCAGACCCGCTTCGTTTGGCTCTAACTCATCTCCTTTAGGGAAAATGCGCGACCAAGCGATAGAGAAACGGTAAGTCTTAAAGCCCATTTCGGCAAACAAAGCGATGTCTTCCTTGAAATGCGTGTACATATCGATGGCTTCTTTACCAGGATAGAAATGATGATCTTGGAATTCTAAATTATTCATGTGACCCAAAATAATCGGGAATCGGTCAGGACCGTGTGGTGCTAAATCGACGTTCGCTAATCCGCGCCCACCTGCATCAAACCCACCTTCACACTGATTCGCAGCGGTTGCGCCACCCCATAAGAAATCTTTGCGTAAACCTGTTGACATAACTATTCACTCCTTTTTTTGAAAACGATGTCTTAATTATACCATAAGATTTTGTGCGTTTCAACGAAAATTGTGCGGTGATAATTTCACGATAAAGCTTGCTTTCCGATGGCTGAGGTGGTATCATTTCAAAGCTACCGCGCGATATAGGCGGTTTAAACGGAGGTTTTAGCATGTTAAAAATAGCTGTTCTGGCGATCTCACTCATCTTTATTTCTCCGCCGATCATTAATGGCATATTGCCGGCCATTCGTGACACATTAGAGTTAACACAGGCACAAAGTGAAATGTTTTTAACGATTTCCAGCATCGCCATTTTATTCTCAGTGCTAGCTTCGAACATCATCATTGAAAAAATTGGCTTGAAGAAAACCGTCTTTTTTGGCTTGCTTCTGATTGGCTTTGGTGGGATGCTTCCCGTGTTTACATCGCATTTTACGCTGATTATCGGTGGGCGATTCATTCTCGGAACCGGGCTTGGTTTGATCAGTACGCCGGGCATTACTTATATTAATGTTTTATTTGATGAAAAAGAGCGCGCATCGCTGATGGGGTATCGTGGCGCGACGGAGCAAATTGGTCGCAGTTTATTGACGTTAGCGGCAGGGGCGTTGTTTATGCTCGGTTGGAATTTTAGTTTCCTCCCTTATGGCATTGCGTTTGTGTTGGCCATTTTATTTTATGTGGTGGTGCCGGAAGTTAAAGAAGAAGAGCCAGTTAAAACTGACAGTGGTGAAAAGGGTAAACCTGTTAAGATGCCGCTATTCGTTTATTTAACGGTGCCGTTTATTATGATGATTGTATTGGCAGGGGCTGCGATCGATATTCGGTATCCGGCCTTGGCAACCGAAGCCGTGGGGGGTGAGTTCAACTCCAGTGCCATTATTGCGGTTAAGCCAATCTTGGGCATGGTCTTTGCTTCGCTGTTTGGAAAGCTTTATATGAAGCTTGGTCGGAAGTTGCTTTATATCGGTTTGTCTTGGATTGTGATCGCAGCCTTGCTAGTGTCTTTTTCAAGCGGCAATCTGATTGTTTTGACGGCTGGCTTTTGGCTAGGCGGTGTGGCACCGACGTTGATTTTCCCGTTTATTATGATGACCATTTCGAAACGAACAAGCGGGAAGCAGCAACGCTTTGCGATGTCATTGATGATGGCCTCGCCGCATATCTCGGTGTTTTTGATGACACCTGCAATGGAAGTGTTGCAAAGATTGGTTGGCAGCGATGAATTAACGGCACCGTATCCGATTTTAGCCGGTATTGTCTTTGCTTCGTTGATCGGAACGATATTGTTGCGCAAGCGCGTTTTCGGGGACATGCCTACTGTGTATTGATGTGAAGTGAGAGGGGGGAATGCCCATTTTTCGATGAGGATGCGAAAAATGGGCTTTTGTTTGCTCTTAGGCAGAAAAAGTCCCCTATTATCGTTTTTCGAAGAAAATGAGGGGACTTTATTGTTTCGCACACTCTCAAACGTCTATATATTAACCACCGATCGCCACCACATGCTAAAGGCGATTTCTTTTTGCTCTTCTTCATTATCAATATCGTGATCGTTGATAAAACGATAAGCTGCCAAAACCGAAGCATAAAAGGTGCTAACCAAAAGTCGCGGATGACTGTTTATCACCACTTCGTTTTCAATGAGCCTTTCGATATTCTCAACCACAAAGCTGAAATAGCGGCTTGCTTCTTCTCTGCTGAGTGAATCGATATAAGGAGAATTCGCGTACATCGAATTAAACGTCACACGTTCAAGGTGTTCCAAATCATGCTGAAGGAACCTCATCCACATCGTTCGCATGTATTTTTTTGTCGGTGAAAAATCCGGCAATTCATTCAAAACATACTCCTTATAAGCTTCCTTTTCTTGTAAATACAACGTATTAATTAGCTCTTCCTTTGTTTTAAAGTGATGAAATAACGTCCCGTTAGAGACACCGGCTTCTTTGGCTATCTTTGCTGTCGAAGTGCCGTGAAAGCCTTCTGTTCGAAACAGCGTCAGAGCGGCAGTTAAAATTTTTGCTTTGCTATCCATAAAAGCATAATCTCCTATCCGAGTATTTACTCTACATCAGCTAAAGTACCACATAATCTCAGCACAGTCAAGTGCTGTTTTTTGGCTATTTTAAAAAAAATTTCAAAAAAGACTTGCAATGTTAGCAGTTAGGTGATAACATAATAGAGTAATCACTCCAGTTCAGGAGCATTGTAGGTGAAAAATAACCACCAACAGCATATCGTTTAGAGTAGTCAGTCTAAAAACTGCAAAAATGGAGGTATCGAAATGATAAAGTTCATCCTACTAGCAAGTTCACTGGTTTTTATGTCACCGCCTATTATCAACGATGCGCTGACAGCGCCGTACTCGATTTTGGCAGGGGTGGTGTTAGTATCAATGCTTGGGGTGCTCGTGTTACGAAAACGCGTGTTCGGCATCAAGGAAGTGCCAGCGCCAGAATTAGCAACAGAAGGATAAAAAATGAAATGAATGGTGGTAACCATAAGTCGAGGAGGACGAAAAAAATGAGAAAAATTAACATCGGAAAAGGACTAGAAGTATCGGTAGTGGGGTTGGGGTGTATGGGCTTGTCGCATGCGTTCGGGCCAGAGACGGAAAAGGAAGTCGGGATTAAGCTATTGCAAGAAGCAGTCGCGATCGGGTACAACTTCTTTGACACGGCCGAGATTTACGGGGCGCATAACGAGGAGCTAGTCGGTGAGGCGTTGGAGCCTTATCAAGACCGAGTCGTGATCGCAACGAAATTTGGGATCAAGGGGATGTGTAATAAGACGGGGAAGATGGACTTGGATTCATCAGAAGCGGGGATTCGCGAATCGTTAGAAGGCTCGTTGAAAAGGCTACGTGTAGAGACGATTGACTTGTATTACCAGCACCGTCAAGATCCAAACACGCCGGTTGAGAACGTCGCTCGCACCATGCAGAAGTTGATCGACGAGGGGAAGATCAAAGCTTGGGGACTTTCAGCGTGTGATGCAGACACGATCCGGCGCGCGCATGCGATTTGCCCTGTGACGGCGGTTGAGAATGAATATTCAATGGCTTATCGCACGATGGAGAAAGACGGTGTCCTTGAAGTATGCGAGGAATTAGACATTGCGGTTGTGCCGTATTCGCCATTGGCTAAGGGGTTCTTGACGAACACGATCGAGAAGGGGGCGACGTTTGCGGAGGGTGATTTGCGCGGAATAATGAAGCGCTTCTCGGACGAGGCGATGGAGGCAAATCAGGAGCTGTTGCAGTTTGTTGTGGGCTTAGCTGAGGAAAAGGGGGCAACACCGGCACAGATTTCCTTAGTTTGGGTGATGGCACGTAATGAAAAGTGCATCCCGATTCCGGGTACGCGAAATGTAGAACGTCTACGCGAGAATGCTGGAGCGGCGGAGATTATGCTAAGCAAGGACGAGTACACACGCATTAATGAATTATTGGCGAAGATTGATTTTATGGAAGTTAATTTCTTTTAAGAGTTAGGTCGCCGAGAGGTGGCTTTTTATTTTAGTAGAATTTTCTCAACTAAATTGTTGAAATCTGTATCAATTTAGTAGGTGATATGTTAAAATGAATCTACAGGACAATAGAAAAATAAGGTGAAAACATGAGAAAATTCAACGTAACAGGAGTCTGTACTCCAGAAGAAAATTATATGGTAGACATTACTGGTAAGCTTGAGCAGATTAAAAAGATGGTGGATGATAAAGCTTATTTTACTATTAAGCTTGGTAAGCAGTATGGTAAGACAACTACCTTGGCACGATTACGACGTTTTTTATCAGATGATTATATCGTAATCTCGCTTAGCTTTGAAGCATCAGATGAAGAGGAATTTGCAAATACAGCCATTTTTGGTCGCGTATTTTTCAACCAAGTAGATAAAGCACTGCGTTTTTCCGGTATTGACAAAGAGTACCGCGAATCATGGAAGAAAGCAGATATCGAAACTTTTAATGATTTAAGTGGTCGCATCACAGATATGTGTGAAGGAAGAAAGGTTGTTTTGCTTATTGACGCGGTAGATAAAGCCGATGGACATCGTGTATTTTTAGGATTTCTGAGTATATTAAGAGATAAATTCTTGGCAAGACGTGGCGGAAGAGATTTTACTTTCCACAGTGTCATTCTAGCAATGATTCAAGAGGGACATCACAAACCAAGTGCTGGGGAAACGAGCATGTATAACTCACCTTGGAACATTGCTTCTGATTTTGAAGTTGACATGTCATTTTCTATTTCAGAAATTGCAGGTATGCTACTTGAGTATGAAAAAGATTATCAAACAGGAATGAATGCTTCGGAAATTGCAACTGAAATATATCACTATACTAGCGGCTATCCCGTCCTAGTCTCACGCATCTGTAAATTTATTGATGAAAAGTTTGAGAAAAATTGGTCACTTGTGGGTGTCAAAAGGGCAGTGAAATTTTTGATTACCTTAGAAGATAGCATTCCTTTGTTTGATAGCTTGTTTAAATATTTAGAAAACGATCCGGCAATATATAAATTCATGTATAGTGTTTTATTCACTAACGAACGATGGTCATTTACCCTTGGAAACCCCGTTATTGCACTTTGCCATCGCTATGGGCTAGTAAAAAATGTTGATAATCGCGTGAAAATTTCAAATAAAATTTTTGAGTTACTGCTCATTGATTACTTTGTTAGCAAAGAAAAAATGAAAGCTTTGATGGAAAGTGATTCAGTGACGCCAGAAAACTATTCTGATATTGTTCAAAACGGCGTTCTTAACATGCAAACCTGTCTTGAAAAATTTGCTGTTTACTACCACCAACATTACAGCGAAAAAGACCTAGCCTTTGTCGAACGAGAATCGCGCTTCTTTTTCTTATTTTTCATCAATCCTGTTTTAAACGGGTACGGCTTCGCGCACATCGAAAGTCATTTCACTGATGATCGTCGTATGGATGTTGTGGTTAACTATTTGAATCAACAATTCGTTATCGAGCTTAAAATTTGGCGCGGTGAAAAGCGTCATCAGGAAGCGTATGAGCAATTACAGGGGTATATGGACAAATTGAATTTAGACGAAGGTTATTTGCTGACATTCGATTTTAGAGAGGATAAATTAAGGCGGCAAGAGTGGGTTGAAATTGGAGAAGGTAAGAGGATATTTGATTTGCGGGTATGATGAATACAGTCGGGAATTGCAAAAGCACCCCAGAAAATGAGTTACTTTTTAATAACATTGAAGAACTTGCAGACTGTAATGACCTCTTAGACTAAAACTCTTAAAGCATAAAAAAATCGGAACACGACGTATGTAGTGAACCGATTTTTTTTATGTAAATTCTTTTTTACAACCCTAAAGCATCTCGAACGGCTTCGACAATTCCGCTGCTCGAATAAGTTGCACCTGCGGTGGCGTCTACTTCTTCAGCGCCTGCTATTATTTGTGGAATCACGCCGTCCTCAGCCATCATCATGTATAAATCCGTATCGTTATGGTTCGTGATCTCAACGGCTGTGATGCTACCACCTTCAACGGTTACTTCCACGTAAATGGTGCCTAAATAACCTTCGGCTGATCCTTCAAACACACCGTCTTCTAAATCAGCAAGTGATCCTAAAATAAGTACTTCAGCATCTTGCGCTGCTAACTCTTCTGCAAAGATCAACGTATCGGAATGTGGCATGGTTAAAGCGGTATGCTCGAAGTTATTACTGATAAATTGAGCGGCACTTGCACCAGCAATACGACCGAAGACCATGACTTCCATTAATGAACTTCCACCGTGTCGTCCCCATCCTTGAATCCCACCAACCGATGGACCTGCCGCGTATAAGCCAGTCACGATACCACCATTTCGACCAACGACTTCAGCGTTGACGTTGATGCGAATACCAGCACTTGCACCGACTGCCATACCAGTTCCTGGTCCAGCATAGAACGGTCCGTCAAAATCAATTGAGTCTGCCAAAGCATCGGCATCAATTTCAAGTAGCTCAGCTAACTCTTCAATCGTATCAGCAGCGATTAAGAAATCCTCGAAACCTTGATAAATTTCAAAGCTCTCAACTTCATCTGCAATTTCCTCATTAAAGACAACGAAGAATCTTGCTTCAGGTTGCTGTTGCACGGCCAATGCAATTTCCTGATCGGTTGCATCTAACACGTCAATAAACGTATCCCCTTCGATATTAACTAACGTAGCACCCTGTTCAAACAAATCAATTGAATAGTTGACATTAGGCACACCTGTTGCAGCTAACGCTCTTAACGTGATGGTTAATTCAGCGCCCGCATTGTAAGCTAACTGCCACCCAGTGTTTTCCGCTTCTGGTGTCAAAGCCACCCCGTATCCTGGTGCATCAGCGTCAAAGCCAATCATGGTTGTTTGCGGAATAGCCGCAGCCCCAGTCGTTACAACAACGGCATGTGTGTTGATGGTGATTTCTTCACCTGCTCTTGTCGCCACAACACCAATAACGGCACCAGTTTCATCCACAAGAATTTCCGTCGCCGTTGTGTTTAATAAAACCGGAATGTTATGGTCAACGAGCGTCTGGTTTAATGAGTCAACGAGCACGGTACCCACATCAGAATTATCAGGTGACATTTCACCGACGTCTGGTCGATGTGCCCAATTCCCCATTAAGACATTGAACCCTGCGCCTGCAAAGTCGTTAAACCAATGGATGGTATCCGCTGAGTGCTCGACCATTGTTCTAACTAACTCAGGGTGAGTAACCCCTGGATTCATGATCCAGTCAATCATTTCTTCCACTGTGCTATATTCACCAGTTTCTACTTGATACCTAGACTCTGCTGCGTTAATCCCACCGAACGCTTGCAGGGCAATCCCACCAGTAAACGGGGCTTGTTCCAAAATAATAACGTTCGTTGCACCGTCGTAAACGGCTTGTGCAGCGGCCGTCATACCAGCAGCCCCACCACCAATGACGACGATGTCAGCAAAGTAAGCATCCTCTGTTTCTCCCGGAGTTTCGGCCATCTCTGTTGGTTCTTCTGTGTCTGGCTCATCCGGTTCCGCTGTATCGTCGGTGCAACCTGCTAGTACCAGAACGGAAGTAAACCCCAAAGCAATTAAAAAGATAGTTAATAACCGTTTCATATTAGTGATCTCTCCTTTGATTTTTGTTTAATTAAAATTATAACAATTTGGGAAAATATTGTCAATAGTTAAGGTTTTCATAAAAAGCGATAAAAAATGATGCATAGGCACATCGCACGGGTGATTAGATAGGATTAGGCAAGAAACCGATAGAAAGTCACTATCGTTTTTAACGAAAATGTGGTACAATTATCTCAACGTGTAACATAACATCGGAAGGGTGATGAAAATGTCAGATAACAGACTAAAAGATTTATTTGGGTTCGGCTGTATGAGATTGCCAATGAAAGGCGACGAGGTGGATCACGAGCAATTCAACCAAATGATCGATTTGTACATGGATGCTGGGTTTAACTACTTTGACACGGCACACGGGTACATTAGCGGAAAAAGTGAAACAGCGATTCGCGACTGCCTTGTTGCTAGGTATCCAAGAGAAAGCTACCGCATCGTCAATAAACTATCGGGCTATTTATTTAATGAAGAGGCAGATATTAGGCCTTTTTTTGAAAAGCAGCTCAAGCAGACCGGTGTTGAGTACTTCGATTACTACTTTATGCACGCCCAAGATCGTGGGAATTACGAGCAGTTTAAACGAACGCGCGCGTATGAAATTGCCCAAGAGCTCAAAGCGGAAGGCAAGATCAAACACGTTGGGATTTCTTTTCACGATAACGCGGAAATGCTAGAACGGATCTTAACCGATCATCCTGAAATTGAGGTTGTGCAAATTCAGTTTAATTACATGGATTATTACGACGCGAGTATTCAGAGTAAGGAAGTGTATGAGGTTTGTCGCAAGCATAACAAGCCGATGGCGATCATGGAGCCGGCTAAGGGTGGGGCGCTGGTGAAGTTGCCGGACGATGCGAAGGCGGTGTTTGATGCGCTCGGTGGTGGTAGTTATGCGAGTTATGCGAATCGTTTTGCGGGGAGTTTTGATGGTGTGGTGAAGGTTGTTTCGGGGATGAGCGCGCTTTCTGATATGGAAGATAATTTGAGCTATATGAAAGATTTTAAGCCGTTTACGCAAGAAGAGTTTGATGCGGTGGAAAAAGTGAAGGACATCTTGAAAGCGCTTGGCGGGGTGGCTTGTACAGCGTGCGGTTATTGCGTGGACGATTGTCCGATGGACATCCCAATTCCAGAGATTTTCTCTGCTTACAACGCGAAATTACAGTTTAACGATTGGAATAGCGGCATGTACTATAACATTAGTACAAAGAATAAAGGAAAGGCATCGGATTGCATTGAATGCGGGGCGTGTGAAGCGGTCTGCCCGCAGCATTTGCCGATCATTGAAGACTTACAAAAAGTGGTTGAAACCTTTGAACAACCCTAAAATGTGGCCTTCTCGGCTGCATTTTTTAAAGCGAAAAATCAGGCGATAGGGTTGAAAAAAAACAATAAAACGTGTATGATTAAAGGAACTGTGCTTCAAAAAAGAATACGCACAGAATACGAGGTGTAAATCATGGAAAATATACAGCAACAAGCAGTTAATGCCATTCGTGCTCTAGGGATCGACGCCATTAACAAAGCCAATTCAGGGCATCCAGGGATCGTTTTAGGCGCTGCGCCAATGGCATACACGCTATTTGCGGATCACTTAGTGGCTAATCCGAAAAACAGCAGGTGGTTTAACCGTGATCGCTTTGTGTTAGCGGCTGGTCACGGCTCGATGTTACTTTACGGGCTACTGCATCTTTCGGGCTACGATGTCAGCATGGACGACCTGAAACAATTTCGTCAGCTAAATTCAAAAACACCTGGGCACCCAGAGTTTGAACACACAGATGGCGTGGATGCGACAAGTGGACCGCTTGGTCAAGGGATTCCAATGGCAGTCGGGATGGCATTTGCCGAAAAGTTCTTAGCTGCTCGCTACAACCGCGACGGCTTCAACGTTGTGGATCATTACACCTACGCCTTATGTGGCGATGGGGATCTGATGGAAGGCGCAACCGCAGAAGCCTCATCGCTAGCAGGCCACATGAAGCTAGATCGCCTGATCGTGTTATACGATTCAAACGATATTTGCTTAGATGGTAGGGCGGAGCAAAGCTTCACCGAGGATGTGCGTGCGCGTTACGAATCATACGGCTGGCACACGTTGCTTGTCGAAGACGGTACGGATATTGCGGCCATGAGCGCGGCGATCGCAGCAGCAAAAGCTGAAACGGGCAAGCCAACGCTCATTGAAATTAAAACGATCATCGGTCATGGATCAATGAAGCAAGGAACAAACGCAACACACGGCGCACCACTCGGCGATGAAGACGGCGATTTCGCAAAATCTTCGTACAACTGGCCACACGCACCGTTCGAAGTACCAACAGAAGTGTACGCCCATTACGAAGCAACCGTTGCAAAACGTGGTGCAGAAGCAGAAAACACTTGGAACGCCTTGTTAACAGCTTATGCGACCACTCACCCAGAGCTTGCCGCTGAACTACAACAAGCCATCACAGGGGACTTGGCAGTGGATCTGGCTGATATCATGCCAACGTACGAGCAAGGTCACTCGCAAGCCACGCGCGACACGAACAACGAGGCAATTAACGCCATTGCCCAAGCGATTCCGTTCTTCTTAGGTGGTTCTGCCGATTTGTCTAGCTCAAACAAAACGAACATCAAAGACGCAGGGGATTGGACACACGAGATGCCAACGAATCGCAACATCAATTTCGGCGTCCGCGAGTTCGCGATGGCAGCGATGCTAAACGGTATGGCGCTTCATACGGGAATGAAAGTCTTCGGTGCAACGTTCTTTGTTTTCTCTGACTATTTGAAGCCAGCGATTCGCATGGCCAGTCTGATGGGATTGCCGGTTACTTACGTCCTCACTCACGATTCAATCGCAGTTGGTGAAGATGGCCCAACCCACGAACCGGTTGAACAGCTAGCGATGTTAAGGTCCCTGCCGAACCTATCAGTGATTCGCCCTGCGGATGCTAACGAAACATCAGCAGCTTGGCGGTTAGCCGTCGAATCGCAAAACACACCAACCGCTTTAGTGTTGACGCGTCAGAATTTGACGACAATGGCACAATCATCGTACGATAACGTGAAGCACGGTGCTTATATTATGAGCGAAGCAGCCGGTGAGTTAGATGGGATCATCATCGCAGCTGGTTCAGAAGTGAATTTAGCCATGGATGTTCAAGCGGCACTGGCAAAAGAAGGCACGCACGTCCGAGTTGTGAGTATGCCTTCGATGGATTTATTTGATCAGCAATCAGCTGAGTATCAAGAAAAAGTCTTACCAAAAGCCGTTCGCAAGCGTCTGTCTCTGGAGATGGGAACGACTTACGGCTGGCACAGATACGTCGGATTTGACGGCGTGGTATTTGGCATTGACACGTTTGGCGCTTCGGCACCAGCAGTAGATGTGATTAAGGAATACGGATTTACAACCGAAAACATTGTAAAATTATATAAAGGAATTGAGTAATTATGAATTTAGTACCAGCAATTATTTTAATCGCGGCAGCTTTCTTAGGAGGACTAGCGCTTGGGTTGTTTGTTTCACAGCGCATGATGAAGAAGCAATTAAAAGAAAACCCACCAATTAACGAAGACGTCATCATCGCCATGATGTCACAAATGGGTCGCAAGCCGAGCCAGAAGCAAGTGAATCAAGTGATGAAACAAGTAAGAGCAAATATGGATTTATAGAAAATTAATGCTAAAGTCACAGTATTGCGCAAACTCGTGCTACCGTGACTTTTATCTTCCGAAATCATCGTAGAAAAGTCACAGAATTGCGAAAACTCGTAATGCTGTGACTTTTAACAGGTAGTGTAAAATAGTATGTGTAAATAGAAAAGGAAGTCTCAATCTGTTAGAATAATGTTTGTCGAGAACAAAATTCACAGAAAAGAGGACTTCCTATGAATAATATTACCACAGAATTGGCG
>WRAJ01000016.1 GCA_009780245.1 Turicibacter sp. | reverse complement strand
TTACAAAACCCATCGAATGGGAGAAGGTTTCCAGTGCGGTACGTCGTCAGTTAGAAGCGCCTGTTAAACCAAAGCCGCAATTTATACCCGCTATTGATGCAAGCAACGGTATCTATCGTCATTATCGCGAAGATTTTCTGTTTCTACAGAAAATAAAAAATCGGATGAAGATCGAACTTTTCACCCTAGGTGCAACTCCAAATATACCTGATGAAGAAACGATTTCGATTACGAAGCATCAGTCGTTTGAAAAATTTGCTAAGTACATGATTTCGCCAGAAGAAAAAGAGTTATTGCGGTGCAACGATGTCACGATTGTGAATGCAAATAAAATCATTAAAGTTTCAAAAATCGACCACTATTTGCTGTTGAAGGGATGCGAAAAGAAAATTCCGATCGACCCCGCGTACCGGAAACACATCTATTCGATGTTTAGGGATTAGGGGGTAGTCAAATGGATATTAGATTATGGCTTATATTTATTTTACTAAACTCTTTAAACGGGCTTACGCTTTATTATCTTATTTGTGTCACAATGAAGCCGCGAACAAGCTTGTTGTTTGATGAGAAGAAAATTAATAAGCCGAAAATTACGCTTAAGCTGCTATTAATTGGTATCGGATATGGTGTGGTTGTAGGAAGCATGTTTTATATGATCGGCGATAGCCAATCTGTTGAACTTATTGTCAATATCATTTTTATGATTGTATTTGTTGTAGCGATTAAAATGATAACAAAAGAAAAAATGATACATGCCATTCTTGCTTATGCAATAGCTTTTATAGTAGGCTTATTAATTCAATTTCCGTTGATTATCATAACATTGATATTCAATGTCTCGAATAACATCTATGTTGCGCTCATATCTCAAATTATCGTATTAGCATCTGTCATTTTGATTTGCAAACGCATTGCTCTTTATGATATCTTTTTATTCATTAAAATGAGCATAACATTGGTTGATGTTACCTTCACATTTTCTGTTGGGCTTTTATTGCTACTGTACTTTGTTCATGAATTAATTACGGCTAGATGGATAAATTTGGCAATCAGCCTGATTATGGCGGTTTCTTTTTATAAAATGGCAGTATATACCATGAAATTAAAAGAAGAAAGACATGACACAAGAAATTTACTAACAGGGATAGATTTTTTATTGCAAACTGAAAAAGATCCTGAAAAGCTGGAAAGCCATTATACACAAACACTTAAAGGAATTGGCTTTGATATCCCCGAGATGAAAGCTTTTAAGGCGAAAAACTATGAAGATAATTTATTGACATTTATCGAAAATCAAAAGCAGGCACATCAATCAAGAGCAGAAGTCATAACGAATATTAACTATTATTATGAAAATGAGCAAATCCCGATTCCGATCATTGTCCAAATGTTGGGAACATTTCTAGATAATGCTTTTGATACCAAAACCAAGAAGCCGATCCTTGTTAGCATAACAGTTGAAGCAACAAATCTTGAGATAATTGTTGAAAATGAAAGTGATCGTAAATCAACAACTGAAATTGATTTAATGTTCGGTAGGAAAAGTTCCACAAAAGAAGGAGATCGTGGCTATGGTCTATCAAAGCTGTTAAAAGATGTTAGAAGTTATAATGGTGACGTTAATGCCAATTGTAGATATAGACAGGAATTCAACAGCTATTACTTGAGCGTAGGGATGAGGGTTGGTGATAAGACAGAATAAAACTGCCAAATGGCAGTTTTATAATTGTTTAAATTTTCGTGGTAATCTAGGCTCTCCCAAGAGAAGAAAAAGAGAGAAGCGAGCTGCAACTACCGCTGGTGCTAGGGCAAGCAAAAATGTTGCAATTTTTAGCAATACTTTTTTCCTTTTTAACACAATTAATCAACACCTTTCAACGAAATCGCTCTTATCATCATAGCAGATACTGCCAAAAAATACAAGCAATTCACTTAAATCGACATTCAAAGAAAGCGCTACAACCGCATAAGTAATCCCTTTCAATTTTTTCAAAACAATGATTACCGTCCGTTGAAACAAATGGCATTTCATCTGTCAGCACAATCCTTTATAATTATGTTATATATCATAAATAAAGGGAGTGAAAAATATGAATCGAGTAATCTTAATGTCAACATTAAGTTCGCTGAGGATGGTCAGGATGATGTTAGAATGGAACGGTGGTATCCTCTTCTTTCTTCTTTATGGGAGTATCGCACTAATCTTTATCATTTATCATGTCATTGGATTTTTTGAAAAACGAAAAAAGAAAAATAACGGAGAATAATTTGAAAATTAGGGGAGAAAGATTAATTAATGAGGGGCAATAATATGCCATTATGCCTTACATTTATTAGATGAGTCCTACTTACCGATGGGAAATGACGCATTGTCTCCGATAGAAGAAGATGATAATGATGATGAAACATCTTATTTTCCCATCGGATCATTTATGACTTTTGAAGAAGCCTTACAAGCATACACAACAGAGGTGGTGATTGTCCGATATAAATTACCTATTAGCGATTTTTATGTGTTTTGAACACCTTATTGTGATTGGCTTTTCATTAGAAACATTAATACAAGTTGAGAAAGATTATCTGGAAGACATTACACGATTGGATAAGTTTAGCGATTAGCAATCCGAAGCAAGAAAGATATGCAATCAATAGTCCCAAATTAATAATCTAACAACACTATAACCCTTACTAATAACTGGTACTCTCATCAGTTGTTTTATGTAGTTACATCTGTAATAAGTATGGAATGAGAATATACGAAAACATCCTTTTTACAACGATAGAATTGATTTTAAAAATTAATTTGCAGAAAAGGTTAATAATTTGTTGATTTCTGTTGCATCCTGTGCTATGATTAACGTACAGTAAAGGGTCGGCTCGTACTCGTAGTAGCCTCCCTAGAAAAGGAGGTGTATTCCTAATGCAAAGAAATTTCAAGAAGTTTGTGATAGCATCTTTGGCTGTTTTGACACTACTTGGTGGGTTAGTAATCTCAGTGCAAGCTAGTGGAACGAGAAGTGTAGTTGTTAATGCTGCTATAATTTTCCATTCATCGAGTGCAGCTGCTGCTAATGCTGGTCAGATTCATCGAGGTGCTAGAATGGCTAATACGAGCCTTCTATCGAATAACAGGAGATCTGGTTTTATCATGAATAGTACTGCTGCAAATGGTTGGGGTGGTCGGACTATGTATACACACCACACTAATCTATCAGGGACAATTCCCCCAGGAGAGACTCAGTAGAGCTATCTTAGCAAATAACTACCTTGTTTGAATCTAAACAAGGTAGTTATTTTAAGGAATTAAAAATCATTTATTTAAATATATAGAAAGGAGTAACTATGAAAAAGAGATTTTTTGCTTTGATCTTAGTTTTGTTCGGACTGATTGGATGTTCAAGTGAGAATGATGCACTAAATGACAATGAAATTCGTGAAGTCTCGAAGCCAGAAGTATCGATTCCCGCAGTGTCACTTCCAGAAAATGACAATAACAGCACACATATAGAAGGACTAGGCGATTTCACTTTCTCTGAGGGCAGAAGTTATTCGGATGACCGAGATACTGGTGTGGATGTGATGTCCCTTGAAGAAGCAGCACAAATTGGTGCTGATTATATCTTTGAGGTTTTAGGAGAAAATCTGGATGGTGCACACATAGAATTAGCATATAACTATAATCCTCACATTCCGGATCGTACATGGTTTGGGCTTGTTAGTCACCCTGATAGAAGGGTATCAGGAAGTAGGATAATGATAAGTTTTCTCATTGATGCACAAACAGGGGAACGGTTCGGTCTAAGCTACTGGCAACTTGAGGATTTGCAGGGCATTAGTGGTGAAATGATGGAAACAATGCCAATCGAAGAACTATTGGAAATCTTTCCAGAGCCTGATGAATCTGAAATTGCTGAAATGTTGGAAGTAGCTAGAGAAATTGCAGAGCGACATCTGCAAACATCAGAGATTGCTATCATTGAGTATGGTTTTTCGATGGGAGGGGGCGAAGCTGATACTACTTATCATCATCCCTCTCAACTATTACCTTTTTTTGTTATTGATTCGGAGGGTCGTTTGATTGAGATTTTCATTCAGCGAGAAACTCATATATTATGGAAAATTAATGTACCGCCTTTTTAAGGCTTAGAAGGAGATGGCTGATTAATGAATTTTTTTAATAGAGCATTAACTAGTCTTAAAAGGCAATGGACTAAGTCACTGATTTTATTAGTGACTGTTTTTGTTTTGGGTTTTCTTTTAACAGGAGCAACGATTGTTCGTAATGCCATTTTGCAAACGGAACATAATCTCTGGTCTAATATGCCAAGAATTGCTACGATTAATCTTGATTTTGAAACCATGCAAGAGATGCAAAGAGAAGCG
Source organism: Turicibacter sp. (assembly GCA_009780245.1). GTDB lineage: Bacteria > Bacillota_I > Bacilli_A > MOL361 > Turicibacteraceae > WRKJ01. The sequence continues at coordinate 40,902 of WRAJ01000016.1, read as the reverse complement.
ATAGGAAACGAAGATTTATTGGATACTAGTGTCACTAGCCAGGAGGTTATCAGAGAAATTGGTGCGTTACCTTATGTAGAGCATTTCAATTATACGTTTAATCATCTTCTATGGAACGGCGAATTGGAATGGTTTGGAAATAGTTTGGATTTTCTAGATGAACCTGCTTTTCGGAGGGTGCAAGGCGTTTATCATTTCCATTTGTTGGATATAGATCAAGGGATAATTCAAATTGTAGAAGGACGAACTTTTTCAGAGGAAGATATGGTAGGAATTGGGGAAGTAGCCTTGGTTTCACAAGAATTTGCAGAGGTAAATGGATTGACTATTGGATCCGTTCTTAGACTAGAATCCAGGCTATATGATGATTTGGACGATGTTGTTAATAATAGAGATTGGCTTAATCCAGAAAGAATACTTGAATCAGAGGCATTTGAGTTAGAAGTTATTGGACTTTTTGAAGTGATGATTGAGATCACTGAGGAAAATGCGTATGAGGAAATTGTCATTGATGGAAGCCTCATCTTCACCGAATCATTTGAAGCATTAGAAGTGCATCGTCTGCAAAATCAGATTTACGCTCCAATTAGTGTAGTTGAGGCTTCTCCTTCTTTTGAGTTTGAAAGAGTTAGTCAGCAAGAGGCCAATGGCGTAGAGGCATTGTTTGTGTTATATGATCCTCTTGATATGCCAAGCTTTATTGACGAAGCAAATGAATTGTTATCAGGCTGGTGGCGAATGGCAGATTTATCAGGAAACTTTGGTAGAATCACGTCCTCCATGGAAACAATGCAGTGGGTAGCAGATCTGGTGTTTTGGGGCGGGACCGGAGCATCAGTTATTATCTTAATCTTGTTTATGCTCCTTTTCTTGTATGACCGCAAACATGAAATAGGTATTTACCTTGCACTAGGAGAGAAGCGAAAAGAAATAGTGCTACAAGTGCTAAGTGAGGTGTTATTGCTAACAGTAATATCTCTTAGCTTTTCAATTTTTGTCGGGAGACTGGTTGCGACTCAGATGTCTCAACAGCTTCTAGAGCAGGATGTTGTGAGGCAAGTAGAAAGTGGTGAAAATAAGTTTTGGGGGATTAATAATCTAGCACGCCATGATCCTCGTGAAATGACTGTGGAAGAAATGATGGATCATTTTGAAATTACATTTGAAAGCACGACAGTTATTATGATTTTCAGTATTGGTACGGTTACTGTTTTATTTGCGACACTAATCTCCATGCTCTACGTGATTAGACTTAATCCTAAAAAAATATTACTATGATAACACTGCAACTAAAAAGCACGACAAACCGCGAATTTGGTCTGTTGTGCTTTTTACGAGTTTTCGTTTACCCTTGCAAAAGGTTGCTGATGGTGCGGTATACGAGTTCTGGGGCAACTTTGAAGGAGTAATTTTTTTCTAACCGTTCGGTAAATTGGTGGGCATCTTTTCCGAATGGTCCGATGTTTAAAACGGGTAGGTTGAGGTCTGCCATTTCTGTTAAAGGTAGGTCGTATTTGACGTTAAATCCTGGTGTGTTACCTTTCAACGTGGCAATGATTCCCGGGTCTCTTGGCGCTGCTGCGTAGCTCATGTCGGCGATGTAAGGGAAGAATTTTTTGTAGACAATGTTGTAATCAGTTTCAGTCTCGCTAACGGCTTGCTCCACGGCTTGGATCATGTTTTTCTCGACGTCTGTTTTACCTTCAACGTGAATGTGTGGGTAATAAGGCGGCGAGAAGTAGACGATGACAATCGGCTCACGATCTGACCATTGTTTATGAACAAATTCAACCTGTTTTAAAGCGAAATCCCTTGCGTCGATCGTTTCGTCCTTCAATAATGCTTCGGAAAGCTCCGCAAGCATCACATCTAATTGCTCACCGATTTCTAATTTCACGCGTTGATACAATTCTTGAAATGAGATGGTTCTGGCTTGCCACGGTAAAGGAACCGTTTCGCGCCCCGAAAGTTCGCAGTAGCGATGGTATTGATCGTTTAAGTGACGAACCGTCTTTTCGAAAACCATCTGAGAGGCGTCTAGCATTTTTTGCATGACTTCATCTGGTGTGCTTGAGTGGGTCGCATAGTTAAAGAATAGGCTCGTTGTTTGTGCTGTTTGAACCGAATATTCAGGCTTTAAATCACGACTTCTGAGTGTGATCGGTGGCAGTGTTACTTCGCCGTCAACAACGTCACAGTAATCCACGTTCATGTTGATGTGTTCGGTAATGTTAGCGGCAATGTGGTTAGAATCGAGTCCGTTAAAGGCTTCGCCGACGTGGGTTTCTTTTCCAACGACGAAAAACGAGGGCATTAATTTTCCGACTGATCCGACGTACACGTATTTGTTTTCGTCGCCTTCGTATTGAGAGGTCATGTAGTCGGTGGCAATAAAGCCTAAGTAATTGAACTGATTTTCATCGCGAATTTTCACTAATTCAGGTACGACGCTTAGCATGCCTGCGGAATTTGCTTCTTCGTCACAAACCCCGGCATAGATCAGATTGCCTTCGAAATTTTCAAGGTCATTTGCAATGGCTTCAACCAAGGCAATGTTAATGGCGTTTCCTGTTTTCATATCGAAGATGCCGCGACCGAATAGATAATCACCCGTTGCTAAGTCAGCTTGTGTTTCTTTTGATAATGTATGAGAAATTTCTTTAAACTTTTCAGTGAGCGCATAAGGTTGATTGGCTAAGTGAGAAAGTGCACCGTAATCGGAAATCCCGACGGTGTCTAAATGGCCGTTTAAAATGACCGTTTTGTTGCTGTTGCCTTTTTTTCCGCGTAAGATGCACACGACGCTTTTTCGTCCTAATTTGTCGTTTGGGACTGCGACGAATTTTAAGTCAGCTGGGTTTTCTTTGTAGTAAGCCATCTCTGATAAAATTTCGTGTGCTTTATTAACCACTGCGATTTCACCGTCTGTTTCAACGACGCTTAATTCATTGGTTAACAGGATGGTGATTTCTTCAATCCGTCCTGCCAGTTGTTTTTTATCTAGCTTTATCATATTGATTTCTCCGTTTATTGATATCGTAATGAGTTCGAGTCAGTTTCAGGCTAACACCGCATTAAAACTGTCCCAACATTGAAGCTAAAAGAAAAGGGCATTTTCGGGAATCATCAAGGATGAGCCTGAATATGCCCTTTAAATAAAGCCTATTGTTTTTTATTGATCATTTTTCTTTTTTGCTGCTGCAACAACACCTGCGGTTGCGATGGCAAGTCCAACAAGAAGAGCTGAACCGACAACGGCACCCGTTTCTGGTAAGCTTGGGCGTCCCGGCGTTGATGGCGCTGGCGGTGTCGATGGTAATGTCGGACATTCTGGGTATTCCGGGCATTCAATACCATCGATTTCCCACCTTGCAAAGACGGTTGTATCAGTAACAAACACAGTCGAAGTTGTCACTTCCTCACCGTTATCCACAGCCGTGAACCAACCGAGGAAACGATAGCCGGTGCGTGTTGGAATTGGTAACTCTGCGAGTGTCCCATCTTCACCAACTTCCATGATCTCAGGCGTTACAACACCGCCTGTCGGATCAAAGGTAACCGTAACAGCCTCAACCGGTACGTCAGGCGTTAAGACACCAAAGTTGAAGTTCCCTTGTGCCGAAACACCGTAGCTGTTAACGGCAAACCAATGAACAAATTCAGTTGCTGGATCGATAACAAATGGCTCTGTGTAAACTAACCAACCATCGTCAGCTGCCGTTTCAGCATTGAACGCTGACGCTGTCGGGTTGTTGCTTACTTTAAACATTTGTGTTTCAATCGTTGCTTCTGAGCCTTCTCTTTCGCTAGCGATAAAATCAAGCTCAACGAGCAATTCACCTGCTGCATCGGTTGTCGTTGCGATAACAAATGGACGTGCGTGATCCTCAACGTCGCTCACGTGCATCAGCACGGCCGTACCAAACAAGTTGTGATAAACTTGAGAATGAGAACGGTTGAAAATATTCGTACCGAAGACGGTAGCCGGAACACCAGCGTTTGTTTCGCCTGTAAAGGCGGTCACACGACCAGGCACGTTTTCTTGGTTAGCATCGCCTGCCCACCATCCGCCACGGAACACATCCGAGAAGTCACCACTGTCAATGCGAATTAAAGGCGTTGCGCTTTCTGGAATACTTGAGAATGTCGTGGTTCCAATTAAGTAAGCACCGTCGACACGCTCGTAATGTCCCGTGATGGCACTTGACAATGAGAAGCTCGCATCAAACGTTCCTTCGCGGCTAGCAGGAATAGAATCCCATGCCAATCCACGCTCAAGGAATAATTCATTAACAGACGCTTGGAATTGAACGCCAACAACCGGAATGCCATATTCGTTTGAAATAACTGCTAGGTTATCCCAATTAACATTGTGGTTAACCATAATGTTAAAGTCCACGCCTGGTGTTAAATCAAGAAGTGATAAACACGGGCGTAGGTGAGAAGGGACAACGTTTACAGGTGGCTCGGGACAAGCAGCGTTTTGTGTTACCCAAACGTATTCAAAGCCTAAGTCACGTAAGATGTACGGCCCTGTTGTATGTAAACCTTGAGTAGGCCCAGGAGGTGCGCCTAAAAAGGCGATGCGTGGCTGTTCTAATTCATCAGCGCTTTGTGGCCTAACCTCTAATGCCGTTGTTTCAACAAACAACTCATCCAAAACAGATGCTGTTAACGCAGAACGTTCAACGATGAAGTCTCCTACAACACCTTCTGGTAAATACGAGGTCATCATCCAAACGTCTGCACCTTCACGAAACAGCGCATTAACTAATCTAATCGCATCCTGATTATTGTTTCTAATCGTCACATAATTACTGGTGCCAGGTGCAACGACTGTTGCAAGCGAGGACACACTTGAGACAATTTCCGAAGCACCGTCAAACAGATCTTCTTCCCAAACAGCAATCGCATCGAAGCCACGTAAATCTGGGAAATTCATCGTGATCTCGGCATACATTGCGGTAAAGAACGAAGCATCGTAACCAGCTTCTAGCATGGTATTAACGTATCCACGCCTTGCTTGGCGCATGTCAATCACATAAGTACCAGTTGGGAATCTCATGCCATCGTGTTCGACCAATTCGGTCGTTCTTTCGATGGTAATGCCGTGACGCTCAAGCTTTTCTAACATGTTATACGCTTCGAGTAAATTCCACTGATTAAAGTCATCCACAGGAATCACCCAGTAATCTGGGAAGAAGCTTAAGCCTTCTTGGCGTGGGCGTCCAATTTGTGTTGGTGGGCTTGTAAATGGATTTGTGAAGAACGGGTCGACTAGTTCGGCATAATCCGCGTTTGTCATACCACGACGGTTGTGCTCTAATTTATTGAGGAATAGTTCTTCAAAATAATCCATCGCATGGTCAACAAATGCCCAACCCATGGCAACGTTAGCATCTAAACTATCTTGGTTGGTATGAGGGATTTCAAGTGTAAATCCTAGAATTCCAAAATGCATGAGGAACACTGGCATGTACATTGGCCCACCATCGTCCCAGCCGTCTGTCATATGCTCAGCTGGTATTAAATAACGATAGTACGCACCAGAGATAGACGCTCGTCCCATAATGTGTGCGGCTCTCAGCATCGCTGGATTCAACAGATCATACTCATAGTTAGGGTTATGAGGACCGGTTGTCGGCTCAATTAACATGTGTCCAACGTGTCCGTGGAATTCTAACATCGCTAGTGGGTTCCATCTTAAAACGTCTTCAACGACTAATCGGTTTTCAATTTGTGTTTGATAAGAAGCATCGCGATTTAAGTCAAACCCGTAAGCGTTACCACGCAACATCCCGTAATGCCCATCTGGGTTATTCGTTGGAACGAAAATGAAGATAAAGTAATTCAATGCTTCTTCCACACTGATGCGTACTGTTTCAGTGTCGTTTCGATCGTTAAGTTCACCTCTAGCCACACTCACATAACCGTTTGGATGTGGCGAAGGGGTTCCCCAAATTGGACCGGTTGTGATACCAGATGTATCTGATTCTCTCACCGTTTCAAAGTAAATGTAGTCTTGACGCAAAAGCTCTTCAACCATGACGAGTTGGGCATCCACACCTGTTACCTCATCTGGGTGAATGTTGTGGAAGTAAATCGGAATACGGTGATGAACACCTGCTTCGATTTCACTGCGCAAAGCCAGTAGATCATCGAGTTCTCCCGTCATACGCGGACGTGTATAAGTGAAGTAATCATCAACGGCATTTTGAGAACTTGCAATGACGATGTTCCATAATTCACGACCTTGATGGCTTTGTCCGAGTGACGTGACATCTACGTGACGTCCGTTAATCGTTCTAGAAGCACCTGCCTCAGCTCTTAAATCCGTTGCCCATTGATCAATCTCACCCCAGAGATGGAAATCGTCGTACAAGTTTAAGTTGATCGGCAAGCTTGCTAACTCAACGTCAACACCGGTAATATCGCTTGATACTGAAAGGTCAAACGTACCAACCACGTGACGCATGGCCGTCGCAAATCCGACTTGATTCGTTCCGCGATAACCTTCCCAAGGAATATTAACAGCAGCTGGATTTGCAGCAGGGTACGGCGAACGGAATTCAATCACGGATTCAATGGTGTAAGTCCCGTTACCGTTGTAAACTAAGTCATCTGCCATCCAATGAACGAAGCGTCCGCCTGTTGTTAGGGTTGCCACATCACTTGAATTAAATTGTGGACCGCCCAACCAGGCTTCGAATGGCAACTCACCGTAAGTGAACGTTAAGCTATCTAAGAAATCATCGTAGTCTGCGTCACCAATCGCTGCTGCTGGAATAAGGGTGTGGATTTCAAAAGCACGACCATCCATTAGCGTGGCATCTCTTGATGTTGTGTACCAATTTCCACTTGCTCCTTGTTCAACCGTGTGAGAACGGCCAACTTGATCACGGAAGCGTGCTTGCTCTTCACCAGCGACCAATACGCTTACCGATTCAATGTTGATCTGGCCTGCGATCTCGCCTGCAGAACGCGTGGCACCAAACAGATGAAACGCGCTTGACGAGAAGGGGGCAAAGGCACCTTGAAACGTTGCAATCACATCCGGCGACCAGTTTCTATGCGAATAAAGGCCATCGCTATCTGCATAAATCGTAGCTGTTCGTGGGCTACGTTCTTCTGGTGCTCGGCGAGAGGCAACAAGAATACCTGGTTCGCGCTCTTCATTAGACTCAGAAGGTTCTGTCACATTTTCAGCGTCATCTTCATCAACGTCAGTTGGTTCCTCTGCGCTTTCAGTGCTTTCTTCAGCTAAATCATATTCGTAGTTAATCGCGTACTCGCTCTGAGGGGTATCCGAATCAATTAAGTTTGCAAATGCACCAAGATGAAGACTTCCTGCAAGCATCAAAATTGATAATAACCACGAGAACATTTTTTTCATCATTTTTTTATCCATTTCAAACGTCCTTTCTCTCTCTTGTTGATAACATCATAAATAGGTGAAAATGATAAAACTATTTTTTTCTTTTCTTAATCGTACCAGACTCGGTCATCATCATTTTAGATGCCACATAAGCGACGATGGGAACGGTGAGAACAATTCCCAAACTGCCTGATAATGATCGGATGATTTCAATGGCAATTAAATCGGTATTAATGAATTGATTGAACGTCACGCCATAAGCGAAAATCATAATGATCATGTTTAGCCCTGTTCCGATAAACGCTAAAATTAACGTGTTAGACATCGTTCCCATGGCGTCACGACCAACATTCATACTAGATTTAAAAAGCTCTTTGCTTGTTATTTTACGATTGGCGGTTACAATTTCTTCCGCAGCCGAGGCAATCGTCATTGAGATGTCCATGACCGCTCCCAAAGAGGCAATCAGGATCCCACTAATAAACAGACCGCTTATTTGAAGTTCAGTGTCCATGGAAATGGATAGCAAAGCTTCCGCTTCTTCCATGTTAAAACCAGAAATACCAGCCACATGACCTGAAAAGGTAGCCAGCATAGCAGCAAAAACCACACCACTCATACAGCCAATAATGGCTACCGCCGACTTTTTAGTAAACCCGCCGATTAGCAATAAACTGATCACTGTCACAACCGCTAAAATGCCGATGGTGACAGTAATCGCATTGTACCCTCTAACGAGTAGCGGGATGAGCAAGAAGACAATGCTAACAAGTGTAAACGCTAAGCTCAGAACAGCTTGGAATCCCTTTTTACCACCAATCAAGGATAGCGCGAGGAAGAACACAACCACCAAGCCAACAAGAAGCAACGTTCTTTCATGATTGTGAACAAGCACATCAAAGCTAGTATTTGTTACCCGTCCCACTCGCACTGACAACACATCACCTTCAGTGGCAGTTACTTGAAATAGCGGACTAACGTGGTAAGAGACTTGGCCAATCTGCCCCGCATAAGTCCCCGTCAGGAGCTCAAGTTCAATCACCATGTTGCCACGCCTAACCGCTTCAAACGCTTCATCAACGACGGTCTGATCTTCAATAATCGCTAGTACCCGTGCCCTTTCAAAATCCATCCGCGGCATGTGGCGCATCTGACCGGGAAGATCCGTGTTTGCATAATGCAGTACCCATCCGAAAATAAGTATTCCGAGGGCAACAATCACAGCTTTAACGTACGTTTCTTTTTTCATGTTGCTTAACCATTTCTTCATAGCCAACCTCTTCAACCCGAAATTGTTGTAACTGTGTTGCCCCTTAAATCAAACCTAATGCCGAGAAAATCCAAGTGAACAGAACAATCAGCGGCAAGGCCATCACCGTTCTCATAAGGAAGACAATAAATAATTTCCCAAGTCCGATCGGCATTTTAGATTTTAAGATTAATACGCCTGTTTCTGCCATGTAAATGATTTGGACAATCGATAAAGCTCCTAAAATAAAGCGTGTATTGAAGTAAGTTTCATTGCCAAGGAAGATCGCTGGTAAGAACATATCAATAAATCCAATTACCGTGATGACGGCGTAGTCAGTACCACCTGGCACGCGGAATAGTTCTAACAACCAACCCATTGGCCAAGCAATCCACTCAATTAACGGCGTTAAATTGTTGATCACGAGGGCAACGGTTCCCCAAGCCACGATAACCGGGAATAGATCTAAGAAGGCCGAGAACCAACCGTTTAACCCACCGGCAAGCACATCACCAGCGGTCGTTCTTTCTGCACGCTCACTAGCTAAGAAAAGTGCTTTTTTGAATCTTGACTCACCTTCTTCAACTTCTTCATCAATTTGTTTATCAACCCCTTCTAAATAAGTGTCCGGTATTTGCTTTAGAGGCCAAATGCGTGGCGTGATAATACCTAAAATGATACAAACGATCGAAATCATTAAATACCATAAGGCAAAGTGAGATTCAACCCCAACGGCACCGGCAATAACAAGTGAGAACGGTAACGATACAAAGGCAAAGTTCACACAGATCGCAACGGCTTCACGTCCGGTATAATAACCTTTCTCATGCTGATCGCGCGTTAAAATAACCGACACGGCTGATGATCCAAACCACGAAGCTGCCAGGTCAACCGAAGCACGCCCAGGAAGCGTAAAGAGCTTATTAACAAACTTTTTAATCAAAACTCCGATAAATTCCATTAAACCGAAATCCGTTAGAATCGGAATACAGAATGCCAGTAATAAGAAAATTGTCGTTAATCCTGTAATAAGGTCAAACACCATTAGCCCTGCGCCATCCCACCGATCAATGAACGCTGTTGACAACGTGTATAACCAAGTGCCTTCAGTACCGAATGTAATATTAAAAATCGTAAACGTCATTGCAAAAAATGCAACTAGACGCGTAATAGCATAAAGTGGACTCGTCATTAAGACTTCTTTTACTTTTTCATTTTCCATGATAAATTTCGGTTTGAAAATATAAGCTGCGAGTGTCATGATAAACGAAATGATAATAAAAGTATATGCCAAAAATAATCTCAAATCTAAAGTTTCGAGCATACCATAGTCGTTTAAAAGTGCAGGGTTTAACCAACTAATATAAAGCCCATCAGGCATGCTAATATTTAGTATGCCATTTAACCACTCAATACCAAAACCTAAAGGAATATTAAAGCCACCGTCTCCGGTTGGGATCGGGGCTAGGAATAAGAATGCCCCGATAACGGCACCAATAATAAATTTAAGCTTTCCACGTGAACTCGGTTGTTGCACTGTTTTTTCACTCATAATCATTAACTCCTTTTTTCTAATTGCGATAGGACTTAAAATTGATTCTAACTTCATTTATTGCCATTTTAGAAGCGATTGCTTCATGTGACTGATGACATCGATCTCAAACAGCTCGTTCATTAACTTTAAATCTAGTTCGGCACCTTTTTCATGCGCTAAGATACCACCATCTTTTAACATCAAAATTTCATCTGCAAAAGACAAAGCCAGGTTCATGTCATGAACAACGCCCACAACTAGGCGAGGCCCTTGCTTTACCCAGTCATCTAAATAAGCCATTAATTCTAATTGATGTTTCAAATCCAAATGATTGGTCGGCTCATCAAGTAAAATAATGTCCGGTTCTTGCGCAAATACCCGTGCCAGAAACACACGCTGTAGTTGCCCACCTGATAAAGTCGTGATGCTTTTATTTTTTAGTGCTAATAAGCCTGTCATTTCAAGGCATTTTAGCACGATTTTTTCATTGGTTTTATCAACGTTCCTTAAGAGGCCATCACGCAGATGAACGTAACGCCCATGCATGACCGTTTCATACACCGTATACGGAAAGTAAATGCTTGAGATCTGACTTAGAAACCCGATCTTTTTTGCTTGCTCTTTCCGCGACAGTAACGCGGTGTTTTTGCCATTAACAGAAACGATTCCTTGATGCGGAATCAAACCTGCTATTGCTTTGAGTAACGTTGTTTTACCACAACCGTTGGCACCAATAATGAGTAATTTTGAATGTTGTTTGGCAGTGAAGCTGATGTCTTTTAAAACCGTTTGTTCACCGTAACAACAAGACAAATGCTCAATCGTTAACATTAACTGGCACCTGCCTTTCTTTTGGAATTTTTAAGAAATAAATAACCGAAGAAAGGGGCTCCGATCAAGGCTGTTATCGAACCGATCGGAATTTCGGAAGGGGCAATCAGTGTCCGCGATAAAAGGTCTGCTAACACCAAAAACAACCCGCCGAATAGGGCAGACAACGGCAAAACATACCGATGAGCTGCTCCGAAAAAACGACGAATAATATGCGGTGCAATTAAATCGACAAAACCGATCACACCGACAAATGCTACCGAGACTGCTGTTAACATGGAAGATAAAAGGAGTAAAAACCATTTCATCTTCTTCACATCAACCCCAACGGCACTGGCTTGTTCATCGCCAAAGGTCAAAATATCCATCTCTTTCGCATAGCGACATAACCATAAAATAAGAACTGTCGAGGCAGCAGAAATAATACCGACTACGTGCCAACCTCTCATCGACAGACTCCCCATTTGCCACATCGCAATCTGTTGGGCATATTCTGGACTCCTTGAGGCAAAGGTCATCATGATGGCGTTGACAAAGACGGACAAAATCATCCCCACTAAAATGATAGACTGATCGTTTAAAGCATGGCTCATTCTCGATGCAACTAACACAGCAAACACAATGGTTGCCATCCCAAAAACAATCGCAGTTAAAGGCATTAAAAATGCACCTAAAACAGTTGATGAAATACCAAAAACGATAATAAGCACGACACCTAATCCAGCACCTGCCGAGACCCCCACCGTATAAGAAGACGCCAGTGGGTTTTTAAGCACCGATTGCATGACACTACCGCTTACGGCTAAGGAAGCACCTACCACAAAGCTCAGTAAAACCCGTGGTAGTCTGATGTTCCAAATTAAACCGGCGGTTACTGATGGCATGTCAGATGGTAGTGGGGCACCAAATAGTCGATAAGCAAAAACACGCCCGATATCGCTAATTGGAATATCCGCACCACCAATTGAAACGCTCAGTAAGATGGCTAACAGAGCGCTCATGACCAGCACGATGATTTTCAACTTCTTACTCATGAATTATTCTCCATGAAGGTGTTCGACCATCATGCGTAAAGCAATGACAATGTGATGATTTGGAATGGAGCTAGCATTATTGTCAATGTAATAAACACGTTCATTTGAAATCGCATCAACGGCTTCCCAACCAGACCTCTGCATGATTTCACCCACTGGGTCGTCCATAAAACTAGCGTTTGTGAAAATGACTTCTGGGTTTGCTTCTACCACGTTTTCAGCGCCGATTGGTAACCAACCTTCTTGATCGGCGAACACATTAATAGCGCCAGCTCTTTCGAGCAATTCGTGTTGGAAGGTGCTATGGCCAAAAGTAAACATATCTGGTGCTGGTGAAATTTCAAAATAGACGATTGGACTCCTATCGCTGGTCGCAACCGTTTCTGCTATGTCTGAAAGTTCTTGCTGAAAGTCAGCCTCCAAATCTGTTGCTGCCTCTTCACGTCTAGTCAACGTACCGAGAAAGTGAATATCCCGTGAAATGTCTTCGATGTTTGCAGCCGCTGGTAAATAAGCCACCGCGATATCTAAATCACGTAATGGTTGAAGCGGATCATTTTCTAAGTCTCCCATCATGATCATATCATGCGCAATCACGAGATCAGGGTCAAGGGCAATGATGCTTTCGATTTCGATGTTAAACGAATCAACAATGAGCACATCGTCGCTAAGGTCATCGAATAAAAAGATCGAATGGCCATCGACTGCTACAATGTAAGGCGTTAAACCTAAATCGACCAAGACTCCTGTGATAGCTGGGGTTAAAGAAACGATGGCTTCAACTTCTACTGGCACCGTCACTGTTAATCCAAGTGGATCTTCAATGTCAAAGGCTTCAGTTGTGGGTGCATCATCGTTCCCACAACCAACCATTACCATTAATGCAAGTAAAAAAACACTCACCAAAGAAACGTATTTATTAAATCTTTTCATTATAAATTCTCCTCTCCCACCGAAAGTAGGTTTTTATAGTTTGCCAATAAGACTCAGATATCCTGACTTTGCTTCGTTCTACTTTCGCACCTTCCAAGTTTGCACCGTTGGCTTCACTCGTGGTGTTTGCGATTTCGTCCACATTACAGTAGCGGGGGCTGTAAAGGATTCACACCTTTTTCCCTGGTTGTCCGATTGTCTTTGAATTCACCATCTTTTAGCGTCATTGGCGCGGACGACTGGTTATTTTTTGAAGCGCGTGTGGCGCATTCCTATCAACTCCTTATTTTTTTTATAAAGGCGTGGAATCCGATCGGACAGTAAACAAAAGATTTCATACGCAATCGTATCTAATTCCTTTGCCACCACCTCGACAGGCATTCCGTCTCCGATTAAGGTGACTTGCGAACCAAACGGCATTTCTTTTGGCAACCTAATCATCAACTGATCCATGCACACCCGTCCAACGATTTCACATTGATGCCCTTCAACGATGAGATGCCGGCCTTGATTGGCTCTAATCCAGCCATCGGCATAACCGATCGGCACCGTTCCGATCCATTCATCGGCTTGTGCTTCATAAGTGGCACCGTAACCCACTTTATCGCCTTTTTTGATTTTTTTACATTGACTCAACCTTGAATAAAGCGACAAGGTTGGCTTCAATTTAAAATCGAGGGGGATAAAAGCTTCGTTCGGATTAACGCCGTACATGCTAATGCCGAGCCTGATGGCGTTGGTAAAATCATGGTTAAACTGAAGTAACGTTGCTGAATTTGCTAGGTGAACGTAGTCAATACCGCTCAAATCTAATCCCTTCAGCTCATCTTGGAACTTCTTGACCTGTGCTTGCAAGTAAGCTAAGTTGTCATCGGCCGTCGCCATGTGTGTATAGATGCCTGCGAGTTTGATCACTGGATGCGATGTCAGGAGGTTGTAACACTCAAAAATCTCTTCTGAATGAATCACCCCTAAGCGATGCATCCCACTATCTAATTTGAGGTGTACGCGCAGTTCTTTTTTTAATGGTTGTTTGGTTAATGCTTGAATCCACGCTAGGTCGTGAGCGGTAATGGAAATATCTGCTTCCGATGCTAGTTCAACGTCTTTTAGATCGGTGATTCCCATCACTAAAAGTGGAGAAGTGAAGCCGTGGTGACGCAAATGCATGGCTTCATCAAACGAGCTGACTGCTAGCATCTTTGCGCCTGCTTCTAAAGCAGCCTTTGCGACTTCGAGATCCCCGTGACCGTAAGCATTGGCTTTAACGACCGCCATTAATGTTTTGTTTGGATTTAATCGGATGGCTTGTTGTACGTTATAGGCAACGGCATCAAGATCAATTTCAATCCATGTTTCTCGGTGATAAGTCATACATAAAACCTCCTGCGATCTTTTTGACTTGATTCGCTAGAACAACTTAGATCACGATGTTCGACAATATCTTCTATTGTATCTGATTTCTAAAAATTTGTAAACGAAGTTAGCCGTTTTTATTTTAGCCATTGTGTAAATAGGGCTATTTTCTTGGTTGAAATCCGAGAGTACAGTAAAATCGAAAAAATCTTAAATTTACTGTATTATTTACGCCTGTTTGACACCTGATGGATGTCGAAAGCGCTAAAATTCCAAAGGGTAGCGCTATCTTTGTGTTTCCGACATACAGTGAGTGCCGAAAAATACAGTAAATTTTAAAAAATTTCAATTTTACTGTATTAATGCGTCATTTACTCTGACGCTCTGTCATCTTACTCACGGCGGTAAGCTTTCGTCACGTATTTACTCGTGAACGCAGAGAGTAGGGCACCGTATTCAACGTTGAACGCCACGACATCGCCCACTTTGTAGTCACCGTCTGCATCGGTAAAGTCAACGATCAGGTGATCCGAACTTGCGCCGACGATTTCCAAACTTGTATCAAGTGGGTAGATGTTGGTAATGTCTACATCTTGTCGCCCAATGGCTAAGACACCGCGCAGGCGTATGCCTTTATCTTCGAACACTGGCTTATTTCCAAAAGCATCGGGACCTAATTGACCAATCGGGTAAGAAGGCTTTTCTTTAAGCTCAACAATTTCGACTTCTAACGTAAAGACGTCTTGATAAGTACCAACGATGTCACCTTGAAACGCCGTTTCGCGACCGAGTAGATAGGCTTCACCAATACGTAAATTGGTAATGCCTTCTGGTACTTGTTGCTGGTCGTCTTCGAGCAGGTGTAACGAACTCGAATTGCCACCTGAAATCATTTCAAGCGCAATACCATGCTTAGATTCAATTTGTTCTTTTAAGGCGACTAACCGCGCTAAGTTTTCTTCGCTTGGAATGACACCACCGTAACACATTAAATTAGTACCTAATCCGACTAAATTGACATGTGACATCGCCAAAACTTCATCGGCTGCCTGAAGCAGTGATTCCTCTTCGAAGAAACCTTCCCGCAAGTCGCCTAAGTCAAACATCAGCAACACACCGTGAATCTTGTTTTGCTTTTCGGCTGCTTCGTTAATGAGTTGCAGCGTTTTAAGTTCGGAGTGGAAGCTCAGATCAGCGTAGCGGACAGTGTCAGTCACTTCACTTGGCATGACAATGCGAATGAGTGCTTTCTTCTTAGCGCTGTCTTGGTAAGATTTTAAATTTTCAAGACGTGAATCACCGAAATATTCAATGTCAGTGACTTGTTCAAATACTTGTATCATCTGTGGATCAGCGCAATGAACTTTTGTAATCGCCATGATCGATAAATCGTGCGCTTTTATTTTGTCTGTTAGAAACCGAAGGTTTGTTTCTAATTTTTTAAGATTAACCACTATTTTGGGGTTCATCGGCTTCGAACACCTGCCTTTCTAAACATCTTTTATTTCTGCGATTGATAAACGTATTCCTCTTTCCCATCTTCAAGATTAATAAACCTAGCGGCGACAAATAAATAATCAGACAAGCGGTTTATAAAGGACATCGTATCTGGATAAACAGCTTCAGTGGCTGATAATCGCATCACCTCGCGCTCAGCTCGTCTTGCGACGGTTCGAGCAACGTGCAAGTGCGCAGCGCCGGTAGAGCCACCGGGTAAAATAAAACTTTGAAGTGGCGGCAGTACCGACGTGTAATGATCAATTCTTTCTTCGAGCCAATCCACGTGTTGTTGCTGAACGCGACCTTCAGTCATCGCCTCAGGCGGCGTTGCCAAATCCGTGCCACAATCAAACAGCAGATGCTGGATTCGGTGAAGCTCATCCATCATAGCCTCAGTACTCAACCCGTTTGCTAGGGCAAGCCCAATAAAACTATTCACCTCATCGAGTGTGCCATAGGCTTCAATGCGTTGCGAATGTTTATGAACTTCTTTGCAACCGATCAACTGTGTTTTGCCTTTGTCCCCACCTCGTGTGTAGATTTTCATCCCATCTCAACCTCCTTTTCAAACGACTGCTTAAGTAATCTCAGCGCCGCTGCTTCGTATTTGTATGATAGCACACCAAGCGAAGCCATGATGTAATCGTGATCGAGCAATACACTAGCGCCTGCACTTGGCAATAGTAGTTGTTCTGGATTGTGCTGCGTGACAATGCGGTTTAAAATATCCGCACCACCTTTTAGCCTTGTTAACGCACCACCTGTTCCGATGATGTATTTAACTTGAGTTAAATCTTTTCCTTGTACCAGGGTTTGACGACCGGTCGGCCCATACACGTGCCGGATTTTCCCAACGTGCCGTTTCATGCCGAGCATCACGGCTTCTTCGGTCAACCTTGAAACAAAACGTTTCTCTTCCTCGCTTTTCGGAATTTGCTTGTAAGATTCGCTCAAAGCCTCTAAATCAAACCCTTCTTTCGCCAACACTTCAGCGCCAATCAGCTCAACGACGTTCTTAAAGTTGACATAAACACCAAGGTCGCCTTCAACGGTACGCTTGGCAACTGGCTCAGGGCTCACTTGGATTTGACCGAGTTCTTCAGAGCCTTTTGTCACAGAGTGAATGTCCGTGGTGGCGCCACCAACGTCAAAGACAAGCACATCGCCAAGATGATTAGCAATGAGCTTTGCCGCTTGCATGACAGCACCTGGGGTAGGGGTAATCGTTTCAGTGACCATGTCAAAGACGTGGTTCATACCAGGCGCGTGCATGATGTTTGCTTCGAAGACGTCTTGGATGACTTTACGCGTTGGTTCCACGTTGAGTTCATCAATTTTGGGAAAGACATTCTCAACTAAATGCAAAGGTTGATCTTCAAAAATCAACCGCATTTCTTCTTGGTTTTCAATGTTTCCCGCATAAATCACCGGAATTTCAAGCTGAAGATTAGAAATTTTCTCGGCATTATCAATGGCCGTTTCGCGCTCACCGTAATCAACGCCACCGGCGATCAGAATAATATTAGGATCCAATTCCGCTAGCGCTTTCAAATCGGTGCGTCTTAATTTCCCGGCTGTGACTTGATGGACAATGGCGCCAGCCCCAAGCGCAGCTTCTTTGGCGGCACGAACGGTCATGTCAAAGACAAGGCCGTGCACGCTCATTCGAAGGCCGCCAGCTGCGCTTGATGTGGCGAACATTTCGGTGTACGCTAAAGTGTCAACACCGAGTTTTTGTTTGAAGTCGTTAATCGCTGCGTTTAAGCCAATGCGAACATCGCCTTCTAACACGGAAGTGGGTGCCTGTCCTTGTCCTAAAAAGACGGGCTCTTCCGTATGAACGCTGTCAAAACCGTTAACAACCGTCGTTGTTGAGCCGATTTCAGCGACTAAAACATCAATCTTCACGACGTTCACGTCGCTTTTCAACGAGTGCCGTTGCGACATGAACACCTTTTGTCCCGCGTCCGAAACCAGCATCCATGCCGTTTTTCGCAGCGAGTTCTGGAATCACTTGCGTCCCTCCTGCAATGAGTGTTACTTTGTCACGCACCCCTTTTTCAATCGTCAATTCGTGAATACGTTTCATGTTTTTATAATGAATGTCATCGTGACTGATGATGGTGGAAGCTAAGATCGCATCTGCGTTTAACTCAATCGCAGCATCTACCAATTTTTCAACCGGTACACTTGTTCCCATGTAGTGAACTTTAATGCCATACTTCTCAATCCCACCGTGCTTAATGTCGATGATTTCACGTAATCCTACTGAATGCTCGTCCTCGCCAACGGTGCCACACACAATTTGCATGGGCTGTGCTTCAATGTCAGCACGGATTTCATCTTCTGATAAAATAATCGGCTCTGGTGGAATCACAAGCGTGTTTTTATCGATCGTAAACGGCAAGCGGCCTTTCAGCTCAATGCGCGTTCCTTCGGCTGCTTGAAGAACCTCCTTGTTAATGACAACTGGGTCTTCTAAATTCATCTTCTTTGCCATTTCTAAAGCAGCAAATTCAGCGACACGCACCGATTCTGGAATCATCATTGTCAATAAGACAGTACCATCACCAAGCCATTCCGCTTCTGGTTTAATCAAGTCTTTTTCTCTAAACTCTTTTGTTTCTTCCATGCGGACATTCACGTTGTCGAATTCATCTAACTCGTCAATGTAAATGATCTTGTCTGGGTCTTCAAACGTAGTGCCATTAATGAGCGATGCGGGATCGCTAACAGCGGCTTCGTCGTATTGCGCCACGTTGTTGTACCCGTAATGCGCCGTGACCGGAGCAAAGTAATCTTCGTCACGCTTAAACACGGTATCAACGCTCACACCGCCGTCGATTTGACGCGCAATGCCATCGCCATTTCGTTCAGGGTACTCACCAGAATCAACAAAGAATCCTTTTTCCACCGCTTCGAAATAACCGCCGACTTCTAAAATTTCTTCCATGAATAACACCGCACGTTCTTTGATTTCGCGTGCTTTTTCACGAAGTGGTCCGTCTTCTTTTAACTCAACCATGTCCATTAAGCCGTCTAAGCCTTGGAACACTTGCTTCGCTGTGTCCACCGCCTCGACGTTGTAAATGTGCCACGGGACATTTCGCCCTTCGTCTGGCGTGATGGTCGACTGAATATCTGCGCGTGTCAACTTCGAGATTAATAAGTTTAACGTGTGTGTCACGGTCGCTTCTCGTGGCGAGGCTTCCATGTACTTGGTATTCTGTTGCGCCCGCATGCGGTATTCGCTAAAGAAATCTCTTAACGCCACCGCGTAAGGTAAATCTAAATAAACAGAAGGTGCTGGTGGTGCCGTTGGTGGTACCGTTGATAAACAAATGTTTTCTTTTTTCATCCCGACTTTATGAGAGAAAATCGAGTTGATCGCGTGTTGCACCATCAACTCTGGCATCACCTTCCACGCTTGGCGAGCCGTTGCGTTAGCATTATGGGCACCGTCGATTTGGGCAATACCTGCCCACGTCATAATGGTCTTCGCCTCACAAGCATCAACGAACGAACGCACCATGTTGATGTTACGATAAAGAACGTTGTACTGCGGGTCCTGATGCGCCCCGTTAACGCCTTCTTCAGCGAACATAACCGCAATCTCAGGACCTGCAACGCCAGAAATATAACTGTGATAATTAATCGGACGTCCCACTTCATCTTCAATCAAATCTAGTGCTTTACGTTGGGCGCGAAGCTGCTTTCTTGTAATCGGAATCCCACCGGTTCCTTGTGGCGTTCCTTCAATCAATCCCTCAAAATGCGATTGCCCAGCCGTACGGATAACCATGATGTGATCCGCCCCGTGCCAAGCCGCCATTCTCATTCGGCGGATATCATCCTCAAAACGTCCCGAAGCAATTTCGGTGGTAATGCTTGACGTTCCTTGTGGGTCGATCAAATCAAAATACTTCGCTGATGGCAAAGGCACGCTATTTTCTAACGATTCAGCCATGTCTTTATACTCAAACTCATGAATGTGTTGGTTCGGAACTGGTTTTCGCCACACCCATTCTTTTCGACGCGGACGATAGCTTTCTAAATCAGACAAAATATCATGAATGTTTATTTTCTCATTTGGATTCAACTTTTTCATTGCTATTTCGCCTCCTTAAATAACTGAACGACTTCGTCCCAATGTTGCCCTTCACAAAGCGCAACACCTGCTTCACGAATGCTCATCCCTTTTTCTTGTGACAACTTATAAACCACATGCCCCGCGCCTTTACCAATTAAACCGCGTGCTAACACTTCCGTTACAATGGTCATCGCTTCGGTTGATGAAAAACCCATCCGCAGCAAAACCGAACGCTCAATCGATGGGGTTGTATGCTCATAACCTAACTTGAGTAGCGGTTCAACCATTTTTTCACCAAGTTCCCAAAATAAATCTTTTAACTGCGCATCCGATAAATCTTTCAAATGTGCGCGTCTTTCTTCGTAATTATCTTCTCGTTTATTACTCACCGATTCACCACTCCTTTTCTAATCTTAGCCACTGATTTCGGCAATGAGTTTTTTGACATCTGCAACCTGTAGTCTCGTTTCTTCAGCTAAATAAGCTAAGTCAATCTCAGACACTTCGTTTGTGTCAACAAGCTTCAACGCGTTTTTGACCAGCGATCGTCTTAGCTTCATCAAATCCAAATCCACCGCCTTGATGAGCGAAGGATTCTCAGGCAAAATCACGCTTTCCCCTGGTACCTCGGTCCGCGGGTCTCCGAATTTTAAGGCAATGCCATTCTCTCTAGCAAACGACAATTGCGGTTGACTCATCTTACCAGCCCCCGTGTATTCCGTTTCTTGCACCAAAATAATTTGATCCTTGTCGAGCTCACTAGCCAGCGAGAACGCCGCTGCTAACGAGGTATTCCCCGCAGGCCCTTTTTCAAGTCCTTCTAACGTAGCAAGAGCTTCCGTGATATAGAAGACTTCACCTTGACTGACCGTGACATAACGATCCATATAACGCAACGGCCTTGCTGCGGAGCGAGGAACGTCTGAACGATCCGGCCAGCTTGTAAAAGGAACGCCAAACCCGGTATGACCGGTTGTAAAGGACTTGCGGTTGAAATCTTTGTCCGATGCCATGTGAAGCCCAGAAAGGTCCACACTAGCTGCGACGATTTGGACATCGTGGGCACCTGCTTGGTGTAAGCCACGCGCGGTTCCGGTTAAATTGCCACCACCTGCGTTCGTACAAACGACCATGTCTGGGAGTTTCCCAACTTCTTCTTTAAACTGTTCCGCAATTTCATAACCGAGCGTTTCAACGCCGGCAATCCCGTACGGTGAATACAAAGAAGCATTGAAGTAGCCCGTTTCTTCGAGGAGCAGTAAAAACTTATAAAACAGCTCTGGTCCAACGCTTAGCTGAACGACTTCTGCACCAAGTGCTTCACATTTCCTCGCTTTTTCAATGATTTCAGGCTGGCCTTTTGCGTTTGAATCGTAGCATTCCTGCACAATGATACAGTCTAATCCGTATTTGGCTGCTTGCGAGGCCACGGCTGCGCCGTAGTTGCCACTCGTTGCGGCAATGACACCTTTGTAACCTAATTTTTTCGCGTGATACACAGCAATGGAAGCCCGACGATCTTTAAAGCTTCCCGATGCGTTAGCGGCTTCGTCTTTAATAAAGATGCGTGCACCTTTCCCAGCTGGCGCATATTTACGCGCCAGGGCAGTCAGATTTTTTAGCTCGATAATCGGTGTGCTCCCAACGCCGACGGACGATTGGATGCGACGCATTTCGTCCATTGGGTAGCTGGTTTCTTTCATCATTTGCTCGTAATCAAAGCCGATGCTTCCTGTGTTAAAGGTGCTGTAATCAATCCCAACAGAAGCACGCATAATGGCATCGCGACGTGCCATGACCGCTTCATAACTATTATTACTCATGTGGTTCACCTCCAAGCAACTGGCGAAGTTCGCGGCTGACGGTGACGAGTTCAGGAACAAACTCACCGAAGCTGTGGCGATAAACCGGGTTGACTTCGATCAGTTTCCCTGTTTCTAAACGCCCAGTCAATGTTTTAACGGTGACCGCATCGCCTATTTCTGCCGGTTCCAACAATTCGCCTTTCACCCACATTTCTAATGGTACTTCTTTTGTATCTGCAGGGACTTGTGGCGCTCGTTCTTCTTTTTTTAATGTTTGTGAATGAATCAATACCCAATCACCTGTGTTAGGCATGTGTATCACCTCGCTCAATGCGATCGCGCATATCGCCCATGATGGCACGCGGCACTGGCAAGTCAAGCATGGTTTTTAAGCCAGGCGTTGCGTTGATCACTTGTGGAATCATGTTGACACACATGGCGATGGTACCAATGCCACCTTCAACCTCTGGCGTGTTCATCATGTTAATTGGCGGTGTGCCTTTGATTTGCACATAGTCACCTGTGTGGACGCCCACTTGTTCCGGTTCAATTTGCTGCGGATGTTCCATGACGATTTTTTCTTCACCGTCGACGCTACCGTAACCGTTCATGGCAACGCCTGCGACTTGTCCAGCTAACGCCTCGCCGTACGGTGCTTTACGGTCAACGTCCGTCACGATTGCTGCCATCGTTTGGCGAATTTCTCCGTCTAACTGCCAACCAACCGCGTCGGCCACCATCGCAATCGACTCATGAAAACCAACGTGACCAGCGATAGAGCCGTCTGCGATGCCTTGTTCAAATTCAGCAACTGACGTGCCAATGCCTTGCTCTTCCATCACGGCTTTACCAAATGGCGAAAGTGAATTGATGCGCTTCGCTGTAATGTGCTCGATTTCTTCGCAACAACCGGTCATCATCACGACGAGCAAATCCATCATTAACCCTGGGTTAATGCCCGTTCCTAAAATGGAAACACCGTTTGCTTTTGCTAGGTCGTCCATCTGCTTTGCTAGTTCTGGGTTTTGCGCTTGTGGGTAAGCCATTTCCTCTGCGCTTGTAATGACGTTCATTTTGTTTTCAACGATTAACTTAATCTTATCGAACGATTTTGTTGTGAAAGAATCCGTACAAAGCAGGACAATGTCTGCTTTTTTTTCTGTGATATAATCTTCAACTGTTCCGACTGGTACACTTGCTTTTTCAGAGGCTTCCACGCCAATGACTTCGTGGAGTGGTTTACCAATCTTATCGCCAATGTCAATACCGCCTACGATATCAACGCCTTTTTTCTTGAGTAACATACGCGCCATGCCGCCTCCCATTGCGCCAAGTCCCCAAATGATTACTTTTACATTTTCCATCTATTTCACCGACCCTGTCTTTTCTTATTCTCTAATTAACGGCATTGACATACATCTTGGTCCACCGCGTCCACGTGATAACTCACTACATGGGATGACGTGTAATTTAATGCCGTGCTCTTCAAGCAGTGCATTGGTTACATCGTTTCGACCATAAACAACGACTTCCCCTGGACGGATGCATAGCGTGTTTGAACCGTCGTTCCATTGTTCGCGTTGGGAAATGACATAGTCGCCACCGCCACATGGAATGAGGGTTACTTTATGACCGAGATGTCGTTCCAAAATCTCTTCTAAAGAGCCTTTTTCTTCTTTGATGAGGATTTCGCCATCTGTGCCTTTTGTTAGCTCAAACACAACCAGTGTGTCTTCGATGCCTGGGTGTACGGTGAATTTATCGTGATCAATTTGCGTAAACACCGTGTCAAGGTGCATGTAAGCACGAATTTTTGGAATGTCAAACGCAAGAATGGTTTCAACGGTATTGTCTGCCATCTCAAAGAAAAGTTGTTGGGCTAATTTTTCGATGGCTTCCGCTTGTGTACGTTGAGAAATCCCTACCGCTAGTAATTTTTCGTTCAATGTTAAGATGTCTCCGCCCTCGATGCTAAAGTCAAAGTAGCGCTTATACGATTTTTGTGTGCCGACGTATTCCGGGTGATAGTTGAAAATGTAATCTGCATAAATGACCTCGCGATCGCGCATCACCGAGTACATTTTATTCACACTTGCCGTGTTTCCAATGGACGCAAACGGGTCACGCGTGAAATAAAGGTTTGGCATTGGATCGGCAACAAACGGGTAAGCATTCGGTGCTAGTTCTGCTAGTCCTTTTGCTTCGTTCGTTTCAGGAAGGTCTTGGTGCTGAATTCCTTCCATTGTACGCCTAATTAAGGCTTCATTGTCCTTAATTTCGTCTAGATAATGATAAACGGTTTCCTTTAAGCGTGGATGTTTGATGCCAGCTTCGACAATGAATTGATAGATAAATTGTTTTCTGATCTCTGGGTCTTCAATCGCAACCGCTGCTAATTCATGCAAATAAACCACTTCGATGCCGTTGTTTCTTAGTAGTTCGGCAAATGCATCGTGCTCTTCTTGGGCGCGCTTTAAATAAGGAATGTCATCGAATAGCAATCTTTCCAAAAATTCTGGTGCCATGTTCTCAAGCTCTTTCCCAGGCCGGTGTAACAATACTTTCTTAAGTGGTGCAATTTCACTTCTAACGTTGATACTCATTTAACATCTTCTCCTTCATGTTCGTTCATTTTTTTGCTACTAAATAAAACATGTGAATTGGAAATTTTAAAATCTGATCCGTGATCGCGCATTTGTTTTTTCAAATACGCTTCAAATTCCGTTTTTTCTTTGCTGGCAATGTCAAGCATTTGCCCCGGCATCGAGTAAATGTAACTTAAAAACAGTCTGTCTGTGCTATCAATGACTAATTCATCATGATAATGTTCCGCTTCAACGTTTGTAAATTGTTGCTCGAGTAGGGCCACTGCTTTCTCATAGCCAAAATTTTGTAATTGTTCAGATTTCCCCAACTTAATGTTGTCATTATAGTTTTTAATTAATTGTTCTAGCTCTTGCATGTGTTCTTTGGCGATGGTGGAGCAATAAAAACGACCGCCTTTTTTGAGCACACGATTGACTTCTGCTAACACGATATCGGCATGATTTGAAAAAAAGAGCACGTGATTAGCAATGACCACGTCAAAGCTTTCATCTGGAAAATTAAGCTTTTCAAGTGGTGCAACTTCAAATTCAAAATGAGGAAATTTATCTAACAAATTTTGCTTGGCATGACTTAACAAATCGTCTGTTACTTCTGTTAATGTCACAGTTAATGACGGTGGTAGGCGAGATTCGTTTTTGTACCACAAGGAACCTTCACCGCAACCTAAATCCAAGATGTGATCTTCTTTTTTAAACACCAAGCGCTCAAAAACCCATTGATACCAATTTTTATCTGAATCCAGTTGTTCGATAAATTCAATTTCAGCACTTAAACTAGATGAGTCAAAAAACTTTTGTCTTAGGGCACGTTCGTGTTCAATGATCTGTACAATATCAACCGTTTCGCTCCATTCTAAGCCACCATTTCTGGTCAGATTGTTTTCGGCTTCTTCGATAGAGGCTAAAACAAGTTTCATGTTATAAATTTTGTTTTTTAAAATTTGCTTTTGAATTTGAAGGGTCTTAATCACATTCTCTTTTTCAAAATCACTGCCTTTAATGCTCATCACTTCTTCAAGCGATAAGCCTAAGTATTTCAGTGCTAAGATCCGTTTCAATTTAGAAAAATCTTCATCGGTGTATAACCGATGACCTGCTTGATTATAAGCAGAAGGGGTCAACAAGCCTTTACTATCGTAATACCGAATTGTGCGTATACTAACACCAGACATTTTTGCAAATTCGCCGGTTTTATACATGTTTGTCAACCACCTTTGCTTTTAGTTATCTCTTTTTATGCTAATAAGCTACTTGGATCAACGTACGCTAATCCTTGATCATCCGCAACCGCTTGATAAGTACAATGACCTTCTAAGGTGTTGATTCCCAATAATAAAGCTGGATCGTCTAAACAAGCTTGCTTGTACCCTTTGTTGGCGATCTGAACCGCATACGGTAACGTAACGTTTGTTAACGCATAAGTTGACGTTTGTGGCACTGCACCTGGCATGTTAGCCACTGAGTAGTGAAGAACACCGTATTTTTCAAAGATTGGGTTCTCGTGTGTGGTCACTTTTCCACCAATGGTTTCAATTGATCCACCTTGATCGATCGCGATGTCGACGATCACTGAACCTGGCTCCATTGATTTTACCATTTCTTCTGATACTAACGTTGGCGCTTTTTTACCAGGGATTAGAACGGCACCAATTAATAGATCCGACTCAGCCACATGCTTTTCAATGTTAAACGTGTTCGACATAATAATGCGTGCTTCGTTTCCGAACAGATCAGATAATTCGCGAAGGCGTTTTGGGCTAACGTCTAAGATGGTAACGTCTGCGCCTAAACCAACTGCCATTTTTGCAGCGTGCGTCCCAGAAATTCCACCACCGATGACGGTTACTTTAGCAGGTGCTACACCAGGAACCCCACCTAAAAGCTTTCCTTTTCCACCGTAGAACTTTGTCAAGAATTGTGCCCCGACTTGTGTTGACATTCTTCCCGCTACCTCGCTCATTGGCGTTAGTAATGGTAATGAGCCATCAGCTAACTCAACCGTTTCATAAGCGATTGACACCACTTTTTTATCCATCAATGCTTTTGTCAATTCCACTTCTGGTGCAAGGTGTAGGTACGTAAATAAGATCAAACCTTCAGTGAAATAGTCAAATTCCTGTGGAAGTGGCTCCTTAACTTTCATTACCATTTCTTGTGTCCATGCTTCTTTGGCCGTATCGACAATTCTAGCACCGGCTTTAATGTACATCTCATTGGTGAAGCCTGATCCGCTTCCAGCATTCGTCTCCACGACTACCTCGTGTCCATTAGCCACTAATTGCACCACACCTGCTGGCGTACATGCTACGCGGTTCTCGTTATTTTTTATTTCCTTTGGTACTCCTATTTTCATTATGATTCCTCCTTGTATGTTTTAAACAGCTTTTAAGTCATTATAGAAATTCTAAAGCCACTTTTAGGTTTTCCTACAATCACTAATGCGGTAATTTTCAAGCGAATTCCCGAAATCGGTTTCCACTTATGCTTTACATTATAACACATGACGTAACGTAAGGGGAAAGCTTTTTTTTTAAATTTTTTCAAAAAAAAATCAATCTGTTGTTTTCTCACCAAAAATCGATCACTTCGGTAAGGGGTTACCATCACATAGTACTATTCTTTGTAAAAAAATTAAAAATATGCTATACTAGCAGCCAAAGACAATCGGTTTTAGATCATGAAAAAAGTGGAATGAGTTCATGTGAAAGGAAGTCAGAGGATGGAGAAAGTTCTAATTATTGCAAGTGATAACCATGGCAGAGATCGCCATTTAAAAGAAATGGTTGCGCGGCATGAAACGGAGGCGGATTTTTTTATTCATTGTGGCGATTCAACGTTTGATTATCACGATGAATTGATGAGGCGCTTTGTGCGCGTGCGTGGCAACCACGATCGAGGATCGGGATACGAGGAATTCAAGACGTTAACCATTCCGGCATTCGGTGATGTCCTTGTTATTCACGGTCATCGTGATTATGTGTACGTCTATACGAAGATGATTGTAGAGAAGGCAAAAAAAATGCCAAACGTACGCATTGTTTGTTACGGGCACACGCACATTAACGATATGAAAATGGTCGGGGATTTACTTGTTTTGAATCCGGGGAGTATCGAAGCACCTCGAGACCGAAGAGGATTGCCCACTTATATAAAGCTCACGATTCGTGCGCATCATTATGAAGTGGAGCTATTTCGTGCGGATGATGGGCGTGTGATTGAGACTAGAAAATTTGAGAAAGCAGTGTCGTCAGATAATTATCGGCACTCTATTTAAGCAAACTACGTGGTTTTGCCGATATTCTCAACTCTTTTCTAACTTAGTTACGATGCCGAAGCTTGTACTGCTTCGGCATTTTGCTTAAAATTAACGAATTAAAAAAGAAGCGTAAGTTTCTGGGACTGGATTGCGCCAGTTGCGAAAGACTTAGCTTCTTTTAAAATGTTATCAATTACCAACCAATTTGTGATAATGAGGTAACGTGGTCGTCGATGAAATAAATGGAGATGATCACCGTAGTGCCACCACCAAACTCACGGCTCCACGTTCTAACTTCGTGATTGCCTGACGTGACACCCAGCGAGCCTTCACTTCCGAGGAGTGCACTAACTTCGTCTAAAGACATGCCGATTTCAATCGCATCGAAGTTTTCTCTTGTGACGCCAGACATATCTAATTCAATGTCAAAGTGATGTCTCATGATCAACCTTAGCAGATCCTCGTCCTCATCAAACTCATAGAGGAAGTCCCAATATAAGAAAATGTCTTCGGTAGCATAACGTCTATTTGCAGCAGAGAAAACATTCCCAAGTCGGTCTAAGCGCTGTACTGAAACACTAGTGGTTCGATTTCCGCTTCTGACACCTTGATTCATAACTTGAAAAACAACTGTCGGATCAACCCCTAGTAACCCAGCAATAAACTCTTGTTCAGAAGCAAAGCCTGTAAGTTCTCGATATACTTCGCTATCTGCCTCGTTCAAAGCATCAAGAACAGCTTGTTGAATTTCTTCATTACTTGCTGATAATAACGGATGCTCCTCAATCTCCAACACTTCATAAGACATTCTCACAAAATGAAATTCGATATCTTCTGCTATAATACTGTCGAGGAAAAGCGTGTCGTCCTCAAACTCAAAATAAAACCTAGCAAGCATATCATCTGGTAAGTGAATATGAAATTCATTGCCGACAACTTCCCACTCGAAATTATCAAACATGTCAATCCAATCCCCGGTACCATCCGCTGCGAGCAAGAGTCTCATCTGATCGTCTTCGCTCCAAGTACCCACGAAGTCGGCTACACGAATGCTTTCTTCGGCCTCCTCTTCGTATTCCGTCGGTGCTTCCGTTACTTCTTCCTCATTTGCCGGTTCATCATTCGAACCACAACCCACAAGTGTGACAACCCCTAGTAATAGAACTAACGCAGCCATCAACGACGGCTTAAATAATTGTTTTTTCATTCTCTTCACGACTCCTTATACTAATTTTAAAATGACGTAGCTAGCATAGCACAGTGACATTATGATATGGTGTGCTGCGAGCCCACAAACGTTTACAGCTAGACTTAGATACCTTATAGTTTACACAAAAAACACATTTTTATGTAACAATCGCTTCTCCCATCGTTAAAAGATTATCGTTTAATGTCATCATACTTTGCCCTTTATACAAAGCAAAAATAATAATATTATCACGCTTATTTTTAGGGTATAGTTGCGCATAGCCGTTTACTTTGAACAAGTTTTGCACTTCCTCAAAGGTGAGCTGCATACCAATAGCCAGCGCAATCAATTTGTCTCGCGCTGGTGCTTTTTTGCCGGAAAAAATTTGATAAGCGTAGGTGCGTTCAAGCCCTGACTTTAAAATAACATCCGCTTTTTTCAGTTGTTTGACCACTAGTAATTCATTTAAATACTCAGCCAACGTTGAATGGATGAACAGTGGCTCGGTATTAGCGACCACTTCTTGATAATCACTTTTTGTTTTTAACACTTCTAGCAATAAACTTGTTTTTTCCATGCTTTAAACCTCGTCGTTTTATTTCCATTCTATTATAATACAAAATGTCTGTTGGTATCAAGCTTAACGTTCAAAAGTGTGTTAAAATGTTTGAAATATACTTTCCCTTGCTAGGAACTTATGCTAAAATGACACCTAGTAATAAACGATACAGGAGTTTTAGCTTATGGCGGATAATAAATATGAAAATTTTGAAACCATTTCGGTTGTGAATAAGGGAAAGTACAGCACTTCTTTGATTCAGGATCCTTTTAGTGGTGCGCAATACGTGAAAAAAGAGTTGCCAAAAGAAAAAATGCGACTTTATCAAACGTTGCAAACCATCAAACACCAAGGACTTTCTGAAATTATTGAAGTAGTGGAAAAAGAGCATCATATCACCGTTATCATTGAATACGCAGTGGGTACAACGTTAAAACGCATCCTAGATGATAACGTTATGTTAGAGGAACGCGTTGCCATTACATACGTGCAACAATTAACTTCAATCTTAAACGTCGTTCACCAAAACGGCATTATCCACCGTGACATTACCCCTAATAACATCATTGTCACCCCACAAGCGCAAGTGAAACTGATCGACTTTGACATTGCGCGCTTTTATAAGAACAGTCAAACCGAAGACACGCAATTACTCGGAACACCGGGATATGCAGCACCGGAGCAGTTTGGGTTTAATCAATCGACTGCGAGTAGTGATATCTATGCGCTAGGGGTGTTGTTGAATGTGATGATCACGGGCATGAAACCCAATGAGATGCTGATCAGCCAGGAAGGACTAGCAGCGATTGTAAAAAATTGCACAGCGATGGATCAAACACGCCGCTATCAAGATGTGAGGCAACTTGATTATGACCTAAGAAGGTTAAGACTTACGGTGATTGATGACGATTCTTCCACGGAGAATAAAACGCGAGGACTTTTAGTCAAGGTTGCAGTTGCAGTATGTGTTTTAATTTTTGTGTTTTTCGCTTATTTTGCGTTTAGGTATTGGCACATCTCAGCCGGAGATGGTGCTGAGATTCGTAGAGAGGTTGATTTGTCGGAAGTGACGATTGTGCCGAGTGTGCTTAGTGGTTTGGCGCCGTCGCTTGATACATTTGTGCCAGCACCGGAGGCTATTTTTACGACGCTTGGCGATGAGGACGATCTGGGTGGAACGTTTATGTACGCTAGCGGTTATTTAGAAAGTTGGCGTTCACAAGGTGGGACGACGGTGTTTTATTTGTCCACCGCTGATGGAATGTTGGCGGTCGTGACGTTCACCCCGGACACGTTTGAGACTAATTTTGATTTTAGTCATCTGGAAATGGGGAGCGACTTGCAAGTGTATTTTATTTACCATGCGTTATCAAGCCCAATGGGAAGTCGAAACGGCGAGCCGGTGAATGCAACGGGTTCGATTGTGGGATTTATTGAATTTTAAGGTAAAAGAAGTTGCTTAACGATAACCACGGCAACTTCTTTTATCATGCTTTAAAAATAAAAACTTGCGATTAATCCCGCAATCCAGTATAATAGCAACTAACTTTAAACGAAAGGAGCGATGTGTCATGGTTAACTTAACAAAAAATAACATCAATACAATAGATTGCGGAGGAAGCAGGGATTAAAAGTTTTATGAGGCGTTAATGCCTGCACCTCCGAATGAATTTTTGGAGGACTTATGTTTTACGATTATCGCGTTTTAGAAATAACAGACGGACAGTTGAAGAAGCAATATGCCGAGCAGATTTTGAGCGTTTTGCCAGAGTGGTTTGGTAACGCCGAAAGCTTGGTTGGTTACATTGAGACGGTTGGGGAACACCCCTTTTTCGGGGCATTTCATGAAGGGGAATGTGTTGGGTTTTTCGCTGGAAAGATTCACCACGAGCGGACTGGCGAGATTTACGTGTGCGGCATTCATCCGGATTACCACCGCAAAGGACTAGGAATTAAGCTCTATCTAACTTTAGAAGAACATTTCACTGAGCGGTGTTGCTCGTATGTGATGGTGAAGACGTTGAGCCCACTACGAGCATCTCGGCATTATGAAGCGACACGGCGTTTTTACGAAGCCGCCGGTTTTATGGATTTTTATACCGACACGCAAATATGGGACGAAGAGAACCCTTGTTTAATCATGATTAAAAATTTGGTTTAACCGGCGATATTGGTTAAGCCTATTTTGCTGTGGGTTGAAATTTGCAAGGCGTTGGGCGTATACAGGGGGAGATTATGAGTTGCTGATTGCGTCACCGCATGTTAAGTATGAGGATGGTGTGTTGGGGCACACGTTGGTTTTTGATAGTCATAAAAAAATCGATGAGAGCTAACTCTCATCGACGGCGCGTAAAGCCAACCCTTTCCAGTTTTTCCCCAAAGCGATAATAACCCCATTCTGCGAATAAGAAACCATCGACTTTCTCGATCATCACTTGCTCTTGCGCGTTGAGCTTATCCGAATCAACGTGCATCGCTACGACCTCACCTAAGAATAAATCGTGATCACCAACCTCTGATACGTTGAGCAACTGACATTCTAAATTGACTGGACATTCTTCAATGATCGGTGGCACCACAACATCAGAAGCAAGCGGCGTTAACCCATATTCAGTAAATTTATCCAAGCCATCTCTACCCGAAATCGTCCCAACTAAATCCATCTTATCCAAGATCGCCACGGTTGGAAAATTGACGGTAAAAGCTTTGGCATTCGTAATGAGCGAGTGGGTATAAGTCGCCTTTCGCAAGGCGATCCCAATGATACAAGGGTCTTTAAGACTAATATTAAACACTTCACCAGCAGTCATGACATTGGGTTTTCCCGTTTCATCAACCGAAACAATCAAACCTGCTGGCGAAGGATAAACGGGGCGAAACGGTGTTTTAACTTTTGTTTTTGACATCGTTGAAGCTCCTTCCTGATCCTACTATTTATTATCATACTAGATTTTCACATAATTAACAAGAAAAAGGAGTTTAACAATGATGGAATTAAACGTAATTAATGTCAGAAAACAACCTGAATACAAAGAGCAAGCGATTGCTTATTTTCAAAAGAGGTGGGGAAACAGAAGCAACAAAAAAGTCTATGAAGATTGCATTCTCAACAGTATCGTCACGGACAACCCCCTACCAGTGTGGTACCTACTCATGGACGCAGATAACATCATCGGATGTGTCGGTCTCATCACAAACGACTTCATTAGCCGCATGGATTTATGGCCTTGGTTATGCGCGTTGTTTGTAGAGAAAAAATACCGCGGGCAAAATTTATCGGCGTTGTTAATCGAACAACTAAAAATCGACTGCGCTGAAGCGGGATTCGAAAGTCTGTATCTAGCAACCGATCACATCGGCTTGTATGAAAAACACGGCTTTGACTACATCGCTGACGGTTATCACCCGTGGGGCGACGTATCACGGATTTATGAAATAAAAGTTTAGATTAGATCGGAGGCATATAACATGAATGAACAAGCACAGAAATATTGGAATGAATTTTGGCAGGGGAAGACGGCGCCGACGAATGTGATTGCGGAGCAATTTGGTTGGGAGTATACTGAGGTGGCAGATGAATTAGCGGACTTGATTATTCGCGGGATTAAAACGGCGACTTGTAGTGGGCATGCTTTTTATGAGGCAGATGAGCCGTTACCAGCGGTGGGGGATTACAGCATTGTTTTGAACAGCAAAGATGAACCCGTAGCGATGATCAAAATCGTCGAGGTGACGCTCACACCGATGAATGAAGTGACGGAAGCGTTTGCTCGGGCTGAGGGCGAAGGTGACTTGAGTTATGAATACTGGTATGAGGGTCACAAAGAAGTCTTTACTAGGGAGTTAGCCGAACTTGGCATGGCATTTACAGAGGACATGCTACTCGTTTGCGAACGCTTCGAATTGGTGGATGTGAAGTAACCCTAACTCGGAGTTCTTAGGGGGAGCAAGGATAAAATTTGTCCCATGAGTAGCGTTATTTCCGGTGAAAGGGATAAAATTTATCCCAGAGGTGCCGTTATTCAGGGGAAAGGGATAATTTGCTTAACAGAGGAGGCTGGAAATGGTAGCTAAAGTGATTTATCGTCATATAAAATGGGAAGACATTGATGGGATAATCAGTGGTTTTGTTGCGCAAGGTTGGGAGAAGCCGCGCGCTGTGATTGAGGGCTATGTCACGGAGCAGGAGCAAGGCGTGCGGCTCGTTGTCGTTGCTGAGGTAGACGGTCAAATGGCGGGTTATGTGACCTTATTGCGAAAAGCGGTGGCGGTGCCGTTTACCAATCAGGAGATGCCGGAGATCAAAGATTTTGTTGTCTTTGAGAAATACCAGTCGCAGGGAATTGGGAATCAGTTACTGGCAGGCATTGAAAAAGAAGCGGCTGCCTTTGCAAATGAGATTTGCTTAGGTGTAGGGTTGCATGCGGGGTATGGTGCTGCTCAGCGCTTGTATGTGAAGCGCGGCTATGTGCCGGATGGGACAGGGATTTGGAGTGGGCGTGTGCCAGCTAAACCTTATGCAATGGTCGAAAATGATGATGAGTTAGTGATGTATTTATCGAAGAAACTTAGCGAGTGTAAGGAAGTGAAGGATGATGAACATTAGATACGCAGTACCGGATGATGCTGAGGCGATTGTTGCGGTTAATAGGGAAGGGTGGCAGACGGCTTATCGTGGGATACTTCCCGATGAGATTCTGGATAGCTTGGATATGAAAGCGCCGCGTACTCGGCAATCAATCACTGATAATCCCAAGCAAACTTTCGTTTTCGAAGATGAAAACCAGCGTATCATTGGCTTTTGCTCGTTTGGTGAACTGAGATGGACCGAGGAATTTAGTGAGCAGTGTGATTGCGAGTTGAACGCCCTTTATGTGTTATCGGAATGTCGGGGACGAGGGGTTGGGAAAGCATTACTTGCTGCGGCTCGTTCGGAATTTAAAGCGCAAGGGAAGCGGTGCCTGTTGGTGAATGTGTTGGAAGACAATGCGCCGTCGGTGAATTTCTACAAAGGGCAGGGTGGTAAGCCAATTGGGAAGATGGATTTTGTGATTGCTGATGTGGCATATCCGCAGTTGACGTTTGCTTTTCGGTTGTAGGGAAATTAAAAAGCACCTTGGTGAGGTGCGATTAGTTTTGGAATAGTTTTCCGTAGTCTTGGGTTTGGTGGAAGATGTGAGTGACAAAAGCTGTATTTAATGTCTGTTTATAAACATAAAGAAGAATGTAGTTTTTAGCCAAACTCTTTCTGAAAGATTTGAATTCGATGGATATGTCGCTTGCAATATCTGTGACAGATGTTCCGATGGTAGGGAAAATAGAAATGTTAGATAACTTACTTTCTATGATGCCTTTTAAATTTTGCGAAGCGGACTCGTTGTACAAGTTATTGGAAATATACATATAAATGGACTTCATTTCATTTCGAACTTGTGAAGTAATTGCAACTTCAGTTCAAGCTTCAGCTGCACGATACTCACCTGTAGGTTCAGCGATGCGTGTTGGCATTCCCCAATCGAAATCTCTAAGTGGGATCGTATTTCCTTCTTCGATATCCTTTAAAGCTTGTCTGAATTCTGATTCTAATTTTTTAATTAATGATTTTCTATCCATCTAAATCACCACCTTAGTACTGTCAATAATATTATACACTTTGCAACAAATGAAATCAATCTAAAATAAGTCATTTAAAATACGAAACGGAGCGATAAAAATGAAAAAAATAGCAGTGACCTTTACATCAACAACGAATGAAAGGTTAGAAAAAATCAAACAAGCGGCGCCGGGTTATGAAGTCATTCAGATGAAAGCGGACGATGAGCAAATTCTTGAATGTGAAATTATTTTTGGTAGCATCAAACCGGCACTTATAGCAAAAGTATCTCATTTAAAATGGCTTCATACGTTTTTCGCCGGGGTGGATTCCCTACTAAAACCTGAAGTGAATTTCCCAGGAAATGTTGTGTTAACCAATTCAGCAGGGACGTACGGCATTGGTATTTCGGAGTATCTGCTTGCCACGACCTTGATGCTGATGAGACGAAACATCGAATATGCGAAGTTGCAATTTGCGAACAAATGGGAACGTTTAGGCGAAGTGAAAAGCATCTACGGCAGTAAGGTTTGCGTGGTTGGGTTAGGTGACCTCGGAGACAATTATGCGAAGCGATGCAAGGCGCTCGGGGCGACCGTAGTGGGAGTTGTCCGCACAGCCCGTGCGACGATGCCGGATTCAGTCGACTCACTTTACACCATCGACCAACTCGATGAAGCCATCGCCGATGCGGACGTTGTCGCACTTTGTCTACCAGGTACGAGCGAAACAAAAGGGCTTTTCGACGAAGCCCGTATCAACAAAATGAAACCCGGCGCACTCATCTTAAACGTCGGTCGCGGAACGGCGATTGACACCGAGGCACTGATTGCCGCACTAGATTCAGGCCAAATCGGAGGGGCTGGTTTAGACGTTACCGCTCCAGAACCGCTCCCTGAAGATTCATGTCTGTGGCAAAGGGACAACGTGGTGATCACACCGCACATCAGTGGGAATCAAACACTTGAATTAACCAACGATCTTATCGTTGACAAATTTGTTACATATTTACAGGACTACGTCGCCGGACGAGATTTTGAGCGGGTGGTCAACAAAGATTTAGGGTATTAAAATTAAAATAAAAATTTAACTTTACTATCCTCACAATTGAGGAGGATTTACCATTATGTTTTCAGTATTAAAAAAATTATCATGGTTTTTCAAAGAAAATAAAAGAACGTACATCGTCGCGTTATTGACACTGGGCATCGTTAACGTGCTAGGTGTTATGCCGCCGCGTCTTGTCGGCATGGCGATCGATGACATTCAACAAGGGGCGATTACAAGAGAAACGTTAACGCGTTACATTGTCCTGCTACTCTTAACCGTGGTCGGATCGTATGTCTTTGGCTTTATTTGGCGTTACAAACTGTTTGGCGGCGGCTTTTTACTTGAGAAAAGCTTGCGCTTTAAAATCATGAATCACTTACTTAACATGAAACCGAAATTTTACCAGAAATATCGCACGGGTGATTTAATGGCACGTGCCACCAATGATTTAGGTAGTGTTTCAGAAGTGGCAGGTTTTGGTGTCCTAACTTTATTCGACGCTACCATGTTTTTAGGTGTTATTTTGCTGATGATGCTAGTCACGGTTAATTGGCGCCTTACCTTAGCGGCGATCATCCCGCTACCGATTCACGCCTATGTCATGAAAAAGTTCGGCACTTTGGTCGACGTGAAGTTCGATGCGGCGCAAGATGCTTTCAGTGACTTAAACGACAAAGTACTAGAATCCATCACCGGTGTCCGCGTCATTCGTGCTTACGTGCAAGAACAAATCGAAATTGAACGCTTTGCCAAAATGACCGAAGACGTCTACGAGAAAAACCGTCAAGTCGAAGCGATTGATGCCATCTGGGGGCCGGGAACGCGTATCATTGTTGGGATCAGCTTCTTTATCGCGATTACTTATGGCGCTTACTTGATTCTCGAAGGGCAAATGACCATCGGTTCGCTTATCGCGTTTAACGTTTACCTGAGCATGCTAATCTGGCCACTCTTTGCGATTGGCGACTTGATTAACGTCATGCATCGTGGAAAAGCGTCGCTTGAGCGGATCAATGAAGTGTTAGACGTTGCCTCGGATGTCGTCGATACGGATAAGCCGAAGCCAGCCGGATTGCCGAAGGTTATTACCTTTAAAGACCTGGATTTCACGTACCCGAACGCGCCCCTCTTAGCCTTGCAAAACATAAACCTCACGATTAAGCAAGGGGAGGCAATCGGCATTGTTGGAAAAACAGGGAGTGGGAAAACAACTTTGGTACGACAACTTTTACGTCAATATCCGCTTAACGCACAGTCACTTTTTGTCAATGAGATTCCGCTAGAAGAAATCGCGCTGAGTGAAGTGCTAGGCTGGAGTGGCTATGTGCCCCAAGAGCACATCCTATTCTCACGCTCTGTGCGAGAAAACATCCTTTATGCAGCCACCGATCAGCGCGAGGATTACTTAACCCATGTCATCCAGTTAGCAGCTTTAACAGACGATCTTGAATTTTTCACGGACGGTCTTGATACCATTGTCGGTGAGAAAGGGGTTGCGTTGTCTGGGGGTCAAAAACAAAGAATTTCAATTGCTCGTGCGATCGCCATGGACCCTGAAATCCTGATTTTAGACGACTCTTTATCCGCCGTGGACGCGAAAACAGAAACGAAAATCATCGCGAACATCAAGCGTGAACGTGCCGGGAAGACGACCATTATTACCGCCCATCGCATGTCAGCAGTGAAACACGCCAATCAGATTATCGTGATGGACGAGGGGAAAATCAGTGAGCATGGGACTCATGAGGAACTAATGGCCTCTGGTGGCTGGTACAAAGAGCAGTATGAGCACCAAAATCTACAATTAGGAGGTGATCGCGATGAGTAGAGATATCCAGGAAACACCACAAATCGAAAATCGGGTGGTGGCAAAAAAACTCATTCATTATGCGTTAAAAGAAAAGAAAATCATGTTGGTTGCCTTCGTTTTTTTAGTCATTGGCATTGTGGCAGAATTGTTAGCGCCGCTGATTTTGATGCGGATTATTGACAATTATATCTTTACTGGCGCCTCAACCGATGAGGTGATGGCGACGGTTTTGAGATGGGCAGGGCTTTATTTGGGCTTGATTGTGGTGAGTGCGTTTTTCGCGTATGGTCAACGCTACCTGCTCGGTGTCGCGTCGAATAAAGCGATCAAACAGATGCGCCAAGACGTGTTTGCGCACATTCAAACGATGCCGATTAAGTACTTTGATAGCTTGCCGGCGGGGAAAATTGTGTCGCGGATTACGAACGACACGGAAGCGATCAGGAACCTATATATCAACGTGTTGATTAACTTTGTTGCCGGTGGCATTCAGATGATTAGCGTCTTGATTGCGTTGTATGTGTTAGATTTCCGTTTTGCGTTGATCGCGACGATGCTGGTGCCGATTTTGTTTGTGTGGATCACGCTTTATCGTCGCATTGCCACAGGAATTAATGAGCGCATTCGGGCTTTGCTATCGGACATTAACGCGATGCTGAACGAAAGTATTTCAGGGATGCCGATCATCCAGGCCTTTCGTCAAGAGCCGAAAACGGAAGCAGAATTTAAGAAAATCAACGAAGCTTATTACAACAACCAACGAAAAATGCTGCGCCTTGATGCGGCAACGGGCTGGAACATTTTGGACGTACTGCAGAACTTAGCATTAGCCGCGATCATCTGGTTTTTCGGCGGGCAATTTTTGCAAGGCCATGCTGGTATTTCAATCGGTCTGATGACTATTTTTGTCGATTATACGAGCCGATTATTTAGACCAGTGATGGGGATTGTGAGTCAACTATCCAGTATGGAGGCTTCGCTTGTGTCATCGGCTCGTGTGTTTGAGCTGATGGCTGAGGAAAATGAGGTGCTAAGTGTTAGGGAGGTTCCACGCTACGCCGGGAATGTAGCATTCGAGAACGTTCAGTTTGCTTATGATGAGGCGAATCCTGTTTTGAAGGATATTACTTTGAGCGCTAAGTGTGGTGAGACCGTGGCTTTAGTTGGCCACACGGGCTCGGGGAAAAGTTCGATCATGAGTGCTCTGTTTGGCTTTTACCCGTATCAATCCGGTCGGATTACGATTGATGGGAATGCGATCGATGATCTATCTAAGCAAGAATACCGCCAGCACATGGGGATCGTGTTGCAGGATGCGTATTTATTCGCGGGGACGATTGCGAGTAACATTAGCTTGGATAACGCGAAAATCTCGCGTATTAAGGTTGAAAAAGCGCTTGAAGCGGTGGGGGCGACGGACTTTATTAATAAATTGCCTTTAGGGATTGATGAGCCTGTGTTGGAAAAAGGAAGTACGTTTTCAACGGGAGAGCGTCAGTTGTTATCGTTTGCGCGGGCGTTAGCGTTTGACCCGGCGATTTTGATTTTGGACGAGGCAACGGCGAACATTGACACGGAGACGGAGGGGATTATTCAGAAGGCACTGGAAGTATTGAAAAAAGGGCGGACGACGTTTGTCATTGCGCACCGTTTATCGACGATTCGTAACGCGGATCAGATTTTGGTTTTGGATCGTGGGGAGATTATTGAGCGCGGGAATCACGAGGAATTGATGGATTTGGCAGGGAAGTATCATCAGATGTATCAGCTTCAATTACGTGGACAAGGTGGCTAGTTAGGATGAAAAATTTGATTAAAGATCCGATGCGTCTTTTCGGTTATACTGGGGCGCTACTGTCATATGTGTTGAGTTTTTGGTTGGTTTCTTTTTTCTTGCTCCATCAATCTTTAGAGTTAAGTGCTTTGTTCATTTATTTTGGGAATATTGGGTTGATGATCGTTGTATTGACCGAGGATAAGTTGACGGACTATTTGGTGGAATGGTTATATCAGCAGCAGAAAAGAGACGGTTGGTTGAAGCGGGAGCTAGGCAAACGTTTAGCTGAAAATCGTTGGAAACCTTCAATGAAAGCAGCCCTGTACTTGTACTATATGATTTGTTTGGTTTTCGGGAGGGCATTGGTGTTAAGCGGTGACTATGCCTTTGCTGGTTCTGAGTTTGTAGGGTCGTTAAGGAGCTATTTTTCTGAAATGTATTACGTGTTGATCCTATTTCTTGGCGCTGACAAGTTTAAAGCGTATATTTTCAAAGAAAGCACGTATCGCGACCGGTATTATCGCCGGTATGGGGAGGCGAGTGAAGAAACTGAAAGTTGAGGTGTTGACGATATGAATGACAGGCAGATTTTTGAGGCAACGGATGAAGAGGCTGCTACTATTAAAAGCAAGTTAGTTGCGTTTAACGATTCAAAAATGCCACTTATTCAAGCTTTGACACCTCAAGTGATTAATCGAAGCATCAAAGAGGGTGACGCAGTTGTGGCTGGCATTCTTGCAACCATGGATCGCTGGGGTATTTTGTATATTGACATTCTATGGGTGAAAGAAACGTGTCGTGGGAAAGGGTACGGAAGCTTGTTAGTAAATGCAGTGGAGAAAGAGGCGCGGGAAAAGGGAGCTAAACTGAGTAGGGTGGAAACGCTGGAATTTCAAGCCAAGGAATTTTATGAGAAGCTCGGTTATCAAGTGTTCGGTGTTTTAGAGGATTGCCCGGAGGGGTATAAGGATTATGCTTTGTCGAAGCGTCTTGTTTAGCGTTGTTGATGAAATGGGCGTAGAAACAGGTGAGATAAGCTTAGAAATTTAGCTTTAGAACGCCTTTTCGGAAAAATATCTGAAAAAGGGCGCTAAGGCGGTCGAGATGAGCCTAGAAATCTCGCTTCGGCACGCCTTTCTGAGGAAAAACCCAATAAAGGGCGCTAAAACGGTCGAGATGAGCCTAGAAATCTTGCTTCGGCACGCCTTTTTGAGAAAAAACCGAAAAAAGGGCGCTAAAACGAACGAGATGAGCCTAGAAATCTTGCTTTGACACGCCTTTCTGAGGAAAAACCGAAAAAAGGGCGCTGAAATGAGCGAGATGAGCCTAGAAATCTTGCTTTGACACGCCTTTCT
>WRAJ01000015.1 GCA_009780245.1 Turicibacter sp. | reverse complement strand
TGTAGATTGATAGATGAGGTTTTCTGAGTAAAGTGTGTTTTTATTGTAAGAAGCTTTTGACCATTCTGTCACTGATGGGTGGTGGAAGTAGGAGGTGGGAAGGCTTTGATAGGTTTTGGTGAAAGTGCTGATGAGTTCTTGAGGTGAAGTGTTGTTATGTTTACTAGTGAAGTTAGTAAGTATTTTAATGTTGGCGAGGAGTTGTTTTTCTCGAATGAGAAGGTATTTTTTTCGAGCTAGTTGTTGAATGAGTTGAGGGTTGTTAGTGATGCCGATTCCTTTTTCATCAGTTTTATGCGTATAAAATTCACCATTTTTAACTAATATACCTAGAGGTAGCGTGTCGAGTTCCACATGAATGTTTTTGAGTTCCTTATTATATTTATTTAATTGTGATATCATATTTTTAACTCCATTCTGTTAGTGATATTTTAGGATATCATAAAGAAGGGTAAAATAAAAGACAAACTGTACCAAAAGTTAAAATTTTCAAAATAAAGTCCATTTCAGAGAGCGAATATCCTTCAAAAAGTAGATAAACTGTGCCAAAAGTTGAAATTTTTAAAATAAAGTCCATTTTGGAGGGCCGATATCCCTCAAAAAGCAGACAAACTGTACTAAAAGTTAAAATTTTTAAAATAAAGTCCATTTTGGAGGGCCAATATCCCTCAAAAAGCAGACAAACTGTACTAAAAGTTAAAATTTCAAAAATAAAGTCCATTTTGGAGGAGCGATATCCCCTAGAAGGCAGATAAACTGTATCAAAAACGAAATTTTATGGAATTAAGTCCATTCTAGAGTGAATAGAATTTTATGAGGAGCATTCTGGGCGCTAAAGTCTTCCAAAGTACATTGTTAGTTTTGTAGAAGTAACTTTTTAATAACTTTCTAACAACTCTATGATATAATCGGTCACAGGTAGGTGGTTCAGCATGGCAAAAATTCTAATCGTTGAAGATGAGAAGGCGATTAACACGTTGATCAGAAAAAATTTAGAACTGGTGGGTCACAAGTGTATCTCTGTTTTTGATGGGAGCGCTGTAAATGAAGTGGCGGAAATGCATGATTTTGATTTAATGTTACTTGATATCATGTTGCCTGGTGCAGATGGTTTTCAAGTAATTGG
Source organism: Turicibacter sp. (assembly GCA_009780245.1). Taxonomy (GTDB): domain Bacteria; phylum Bacillota_I; class Bacilli_A; order MOL361; family Turicibacteraceae; genus WRKJ01. The sequence continues at coordinate 46,392 of WRAJ01000015.1, read as the reverse complement.
ACAGTTAATCAAAGAAATTCCCGTGATTTTTTTAACAGCCCGTGATGCAGTGGGTGATAAAATACGGGGGCTAAACTTGGGTGCCTATGATTATATGGTTAAGCCATTTGACATGCTTGAGTTACAGGCAAGGGTTGAGGCTGTCCTTCGGCGGACACAAAAAACAGCGAATCAATTTAAGTTAGGCGAGGTGGTCGTTGAGATGGAAGGTCGACTGGTCTGGTTCAAAGGCAATATGGTCGACTTTACGCCCCAAGAATTCAACCTGATCGAAGCTTTAATCCGCAACCGTAACATAGCGCTATCGCGCGAAAAGCTACTCGACATCGCTTGGGGCTTCGACTACCTAGGAGACACACGCACGGTTGATGTCCATATCCACACCATCCGTAAAAAACTGGAATGGGAAGACGTCATCAAGACGGTTTATAAACTCGGTTACCGTCTGGAGGTTCCCCGATGAAGCTAAAGACCTTTTTTAAATCGTATCTCTTATTCTTATCGGTGCTACTTGCGGCCATTTCTACGATTTCGATTTACTTTACGAATCGTCATATGAGTTTAATCCACGAGCAAAGCCTAGCCGAGTATGAGCGAATTGTGACGAACCTTGAAAGGGAGATTGATGCGCTATATGAGCGAGATCAACAGAATCTCATTCAAGGTTTGATTGAGTCGCACCAAATTTTTCAAGGTGAGCGAGGTGTGTCGCTATGGGTTGACCTTTGGCAGGCTGATTGGGGTACGCTCAGAGCATACGATGAAGCTGGCAATTTTATTAGAGAAATATCGTTTGACGATGATCCAGATGCATTTTTAGATCCGAGTGAATTTTTATTAAGAGAAGCCCCAGATATTTGGGCGAGTTCTTTCGGTCCAATTGATTATCTCGATATCGGCAGAAGATATGAGCTAGGTATCCATGGCAGAATCCAACCCGGCACAGAAATATTTGAAACCAACGTTATCTTTGACGTCACCGATAGTATCTTAGAGCTACGTCAAATTCAACGCACATTGCTGATCTTTTTTATCACGTTCTCTTTAATCGCAGCGGGTGTTTTGTACACGTTGCTGAACAGAATTTTTCAACCGTTGGAACTTGTCGCGCAGTCCACGCAGAAAATTGCTCAAGGCGACTATGGTGAGCGGGTGCGGATAAAAGGGACGGATGAGCTGGCGCTCGTGACGACTAACTTTAATCAGATGGCGGAAGTGATCGAACAGCACATTACCCATCTGAAAGACGAATCGCATCGTAAGCAGCAGTTTATCGACAACCTTGCGCACGAGCTGCGAACACCTTTGACTTCCATTTATGGCTACGCCGAATACATGCAAAGAGCGAACCTAGACGAGGAAGAAAAATTTGAATCGACAACCTTTATTATGGAGGAAGCCGGACACATGCGCAACATTACGAATGCTATGCTTGAATTGACCAAGCTTAGGAATTACGAAACGAAGTTGGAAAAGATTGACATCGATGAGCTGTTTGGCCAGATGAAAAGCTCATTAGAAATGGCGTTTCAGCAGCAGGACATGGTATTCATCACGGAGTCTGCCGGTGGGGTTGTGACGGGGCAGATTGATTTGCTTAGGAGCCTGATTACTAATTTGTGTGTGAATGGGCTTAAGGCGTGTGCGCCTGGGGTCGGTCGGGTTGTACTGAAAGGGGTTGCAACTACGCACAAAGTCGAAATTTCGGTGGTTGATAACGGGAGTGGGATTGAGAAAAGCCACATTGCGAAGTTGACAGAGCCGTTTTATCAGGTGGACGAAGTGCGAAATAAACGGGCGGACGGCATTGGCTTGGGCTTGGCGATTGTGAAGCAGATTGTGGACATTCACGAGGCAGAGTTGACGATTGCGTCCGAGGTTGGTGTGGGGACGGAGGTTAAGGTGATGTTTTCAAGAGGAGTTGATCTTGGATGATGAAGACGGAAAAAAGCAAAGTTTTGCTAGGTGTGCTAATATTAATCGGTCTATTTGCGCTGGGGTATGTCGGCATTAATCGGATTGCCTTTGCGACTTCGGGGACGGAGGCTATTTTGGGGTTGCGACATTCGTCGGTCGGGGAGCCTGTTGTGGCATTACAAGCTGAGCTGCAAACGGAGCCGATCGAAGAACCTGACCCTGTTTTGGAGCAACAAGAGCCTATTTTTCGGATTACGGAAACGGCTGACGATGAGCACCCGGTGCACTTTCCTTATTCGATACTACGCCCGATGGAGGACCGTTACATCACGCGCTACGAAGCAGAAGTAACGGTGGCGGCATTTTTATATGAGCGATTGGGGATGAGGGTGGCACCTGAGACGTTGATTTTTGGATTAACGCAGCAAATCTCAACTTTCACAAATAGGCTGTGGTTCACGTCCGTTGTCGACGATCAGGACGGTCGCATTCATAACGTTGCCGTGGATGTGATTACCGGAGGTGTGGTGTTATTTGAGACGTGGCACGAGGCGCTAGAAGCCGTTGCTGAAGTTGAACATAATGGTATCAGCTTTGTGATCGATGACTGGCGGCATCCGATGCTTGGTCCAGTGAATGGCAGGTATTGGCAACCTTATATGGTCGATCAAGTTAACGCTGCAGTGATCGCAGCTGATTTTATTTATGAAGAGCTTGGTATCACGATGGCGGGTTTGCGCCTGCAACTTTCATTTGAACGAAACCCTGATGACCAGTCACGCTGGGAATGGCGGGCATGGACGGTGCCGTGTTGGGAAACAAGAAACTTCAGCACACTTAATGTCTGGTTCAACTTATCAATAGACGCTGTAACGGGGGAAGTGTTAAGGTATCACGATGCTAGTGCTGATTGGTAAACGATGAAATGGCAAGACGCGTTGTAACATGCGGAAAGGCCATTTTTTTTGACCTTAAAAACCCCGCTACACAGGATGTGCAACGGGATCATCGTTTTACAATAAAACTTCTTTAGGCTCACGATTGACAACGTAAATAATCGCGACGGTTGAAGCAAGAAGGATTTCAATTTTCTTATTCCTGTAAAGTTACGATTTCAACCCATCTTGCAGGGTTGCCCTCAACGCTCTCATAGAGATAATGGATCGCAAAGATGGTATCCGTTAGGGGAAAAATGATTGCTCGCTCAGCATGGGGTAAGCCTTGCAACGGCGTTTGGCTCGTCAAAGAAACTGAGGTGCTATCGATGATGTCGTATTGTTTAAAATAGGATAGATCGTCGGTGATCGTCACAAACGTTGTACCAGTTGGCATTAGCCGTGCATAAGCGCTCCCGCCCTCCGGTAATGACACGAAAGCTTGTTCTAACATTTCCATGTTCATCAGAATAATTTCATCGCGATTGGTTGTCCAATGATCTGTTCCATCTTCTCTTGAGGCAATACTTAAGCCTTCGTTGATTAAAACTTGCGAACCGACACTAGTGATAGCATTGAAATTAAAGCCGTATTCGGTAAAGTAGGTTACTGTTTCTGTTTCGAGGTCAATGAAACCGTAATAGGTGAGTGCACCGAGTGTGTACGCATTTTCGGTTAGGCGTCGGCCAGCAAAGAGTATGTGCCCGGATTCTGTGAGGTTGAGCGTGTTGATTGCGATTTCTAGCCCTGTTTCGAGCAATCGCTCGTTTGTGTTCGTGTGCACGTGATAGCGATAGACGGTTTCGCCATCACCGTCGTGGAAAAGATGGTTGTGAGAGTAGTACACAAAGAGTTCGCCGTCTTCGAAGCGGGTATGAGTCGCCCAGTGCATATAGGGATCGTTGACTATTGGGTTGACGACGGGCAGTGTTTGAAGAATGTTAAGCTCGTCGTCGAGGATCAGGTAATGGAGGTTATAATCGTGCTCTTCTTCCATGGCTGCACTGGCATCAAAATCATCATCGGCTTGCTCCAACAGGTACAGGTTAATCGGGTTATTAACACCCACTAACGCACCGAAATCGCCGTTATCAAAATTGAAAACACTCACGACCATATCAGCACCATCTGCTAGCTCAAGTGTGGCGAGGATATCGCCTGTTAGTAGGTCTATCAGGGCGAGCGATTCACCAAATACAAACACTTGCCCTTGAGAAATAAGACGCGGGATGACCTCGGGAAGCGCTGCGAGGGGATCAGGGACATCAGCGTCGATACTTTGCTCGGTGGTTGGTAGCACATCAATCGATTCGTTACGATCTGCGTCTGGGCTATCGCTGTAACAAGCCGTTAAAGCGATGAAACACAGCATGATAAATAGATATTTAATTTTTTTCATTTTTCAAAAACTCCCTTTACATTTTTTTCATTGAACAAGTATATCAGGAAATTGTTAGCAAGTTATTAAGGATTTATGATTTTAAATGACTTTGTTACTTAGGCGTGTGACAACCATTTTTTCATGCTACTCTCGTTTGGAAAACGTTTTATGATTAAATGATTGGCGTTTTCATCAAAAATCTTGCAGGTGAAATTTTTTTTTTTGCGTATTTAAAGGGTGTAAGAAAAATTGGCCGCCTTTGCCTCCCATTCGAAGACGGGATTTTCTTGCAGATGCTCTTTGACAAAGAAAGCAGGTTTGCGAATCTGCAGCATACATGTGGTACAAAAAAACAGGAAAGGAATGAAGAGAATGAGCAAAGAAATTAAAAAAATCGTACAACTACTTTTAATATTAGCCTTGATGGCTCACCCGATTGTTACGACGTTATCGAACGAAGAGGCGACGATAGAAGAGTCAGATATGTACCAGCAAGTAGAGGAAGAGGGGGAAGAAATTTTTGTCTACGACGACATACCCGAGGAGGACTTACCCCTTGAATTAGAGGCTGAGTTGCCTGTTATTGATCTCGTTTCGGATATCAAAGATCGCTACGATCACGTCATCATCGAGGAGATCGATTTAAATGAGGTGGCGGTTACAGCACTATCAAATAAGCTTGCACAGATGGGTAGTTACATCCTTTTCGATGCGAATGGGATGGCTTTACCGATGGCGCGGAATCAAACGGCGGTTGTCAGGGAGCGAACGCGGTTGAGTGGGACCAATTTTAATTTTACCAATATTCATCCGACGTTTTTGATGACGCTGGGGATTCCGATTTTGGAGGCATCGGTAGATGGGGGGCAAACGTGGGTCACGGCGTTTTGTGTGGAAGTGGGGATTGTGCATCCGAATGGTCAGACACTGACAGAAGGCAACCCGTTACCAGCGAATTTACGCGCGACGGTTGAGCGCATTTTGATGCACGGGTATGGGAATATTCATGGTTTTACAGCGGCGCAACGCCTTAACAACAATGCTTATATCACCACGCAAGTTTTGATCTGGGAAGCCATCTCACCAGAAGCCGGTGGGCACGTTCGCTGGAACTTCAACACCCCTTGGACGGGCTCAGGAGCGGGGCAAATGTGGAACGCGTTAATTAGTGGGAATGCGCAACGCGAGCAAATGTACAACCAGATTCGTTTTGACATTGACAACCTTCATCGCTTAGGCACTACCCCGAATGGGACATCAAGTAACCCAGCGACCAGCCCGATGCACACGTTAACTTGGAATGAAGCTAATCAGCGTTATCAAGTCAATATTTCAGATACGTATGCCGCTGGTGGACACGGCTTGCTCCAAAGATTTGTCGGCAACGCAACAAGTGGCAGTTTTGGCGTGTATCACTGGAGTCGCACGACGGCAACTTCCAATGTGCTCACGATCTATACCACGGATTCAAACGCTCCGCAAACGACTTCGCCAAACAATCTGCTCAGCATGCAACCAGAAAACGCCAACGCTGTGACTTACTGGGTGCATCCTGTGCTACAAAACGTCGTATCGGGGAACACAACCAGTCCCCTTGAAGCTTTTTTCACCGTTGAAGTGGCGCCACGCGGTTCGTTCGAACTCATTAAAGTGTCACGCCCTGTGCCGTCTGAATCAGAGGTGCAAATCGTAGATGAGGAGAACAGATTTGGGAGTAACCCGGAAATCACGGTTGATGGGGCTGACAGCGAAGGCCCGTTTCTTGCGGGTGTGTCGTTTGAACTCTGGGATACGGATTCGGATGTGTATGTGGCGACCTTCGTGACCGATGAGCAAGGGCGTATTTGGGCTCACGAGTTGAGCCATGGAAATTACCGCCTTGTAGAAGTCCAGACCGACGCGGCGCATCAGCTAGCTGGCGATGCGATTTATTTTAGCGTTGATCGGCTTACCCATGAGCACCGCTGGGTCGTGGTGAATTACCAGACCAATACGAGTATTTTGAAGGTGGATGATCTGGGCGAGCCATTGGCAGGGGCGCATTTCCAGGTACGAGAGGTTGCCACAAATGACATCGTGCAGGAATGGGTTTCGACGCATGAGGCGCACGTGATTTTAGGCCTTACTCACGGGGAATATGTGTTGCAGGAAGTGGCGGCACCGACGGGCTTTTTACCAGGCGAGGATGTGTCTTTTACGGTGACCGATGCGCCAGAGACGCTCTATTTGGTGGTGGAAAATGCGTTGGATGGGACGGCTCGGATCGCGACGCAGGCGCATACAGGAGACAGTGAGGATCAGTATTTCAATGCGGGTGAGACGGTGGTGATGCACGACGATATTTGGATTAGTCACGTGAACATTCGCCCCGATGCGCAACTAGGCTTTACGGCTTTCTTACACGCTAGGCTGCCGGATGGAACGACTGAGACGATCTGGGAGTCCGATTTTACGGTGTATGCGATGTCGGCTGAGGGAGAATTTATCGTGGACGAGCCGGTGGAGATGTTTTTCACGGTATCGACCGAGGTGGAGACGGGTGAATTCGCGGAAGGGACGACGTTTTTCTGGAGCGAGCGGTTGTATCGCGAAGTTTCGGCAGGTGAGGGGGAGATGTACGAGTGGGAGCTACTTTATGAGCATAATCAGGATGGTAGTTGTCAGCGTCAAACGCTATTTCCTCGGGAGTTTGTCGAATCGTTGCCGGTGTTACCAGAAACTGGTGCTGTCGCTGGGAATGCAGCAATCTTGATTGGCTTGGGTCTTGTTGTGCTGGGGGTCGTGTACGCGCAAATCGACAAAGACAAGTTTAAATAAATTAAATGTCACCCCTTTATCTCTTTGCAAAAAATTGGTATACTTAAAGGCAAAGTAGTGTTAAAGGATTTGATAACCATGGATAAGATGATTATGAACGACGATGAGATCAATCGCCAAAAAGAGGAGCAAAGACTTCAGAAAAAAGAGAATTTTACAAGGCGTGTCAAGTTAATCCGAAACGTTATTTTAGCTGGGATTGTCGCCGGAATTGGGATTCATGTGGCGGTTAATTGGGAGCCGCCGGTGCCACCAACGAAAGTAGTGGATGATTTTAGCCGTGACGTGCGTACGGTGTGGATTGAGGAATTGCTGCGACCGCTGAGGTATTCGGAAGTGACGTTTGAAATGTATAGCAACCAAGCCCTTTTGATTAACCTCTCAAACGGGAGAATTTTGTTTAGCCATCATGCCGATGAGATCACGTATCCGGCTTCTGTGACGAAGATTATGACGGTGTTAATTGGCATCGAGCATTCTGAGATGGATGAAAGCGTCGTGATTCAAGCTGATTTTGATGCGTTATGGTGGGCGGGTGCGATGCTGTCAGGTTTTGGACCGGGAGAGGTCAGGAGTATGTCTGATATTTTGCATGGCATCATGTTACCGTCTGGCGCTGAAGCGTCTTCGTCTCTTGCTTACCACATCGCTGGTGGTGAGGCTGGTTTTGTGGCGTTGATGAACGAGAAGGCTGAGGAGCTTGGTATGACGAACACGCATTTTATGAATACGACGGGGTTGCACGATGATAATCATTACACGACTGCTGAGGATATCGCGATTTTGCTGACTTATGCGCTAGAAAATCCAGAATTCCGTGCGATCTTCACCGCTCAAACGTATGAATTGGCGGTTCCAAATTCGCTCGGCCATACGATGTTATCGACATTGTTTAACACCATAGATAGCAATGAATTCGAAGGCGGAGCGATCATCGGTGGTCGAACGGGCTTCACGTTTGAAGCCGGTCGCTGTTTAGCAAGTTTGGCGACAAACGGTGAAGATGAATTTATCTTGATCACCTTTGGCACCCCGACACCGGATCTGGTGACGAATGCGACCGCGCACATCTTAGACGCTTTGCTGATACACGAATACTTTTTTAATTTACATCGTTAGCGCGATGAGAAGGATCCCGCTGCTGGGCTTAGGCTTGGGAGCGGGATTTTTTGTATCGCACAAAAACACACCTCGCCGAAATCAAGCCGAAATCTCTTTTTAAAAATGTCCAATTTTGCTATAGTAACGAAAAAAAGAAACACAGCAAAAAAGGTGAGCTCAGAAATGAAAAAAATAATGTATTTAATGACACTATTAAGCATCGCAGTTCTCATGGCTTGTACGAATGACAATACAGATTTGCAGAACGAGGAAACAGGTGATACACCAACCAATGAAGAGGCAACCACAGGATCAGATACAAACGACAGCACAGATGTCCTCATTGACACTGACATCCTTGCCGAATTACCCGAATTTATCCCACACATCGTCCCTAGAGGCCGAGTCAGTCGGTTCGGCGAGTATCTCGCTCTGATGGATTTACTAACAGGCGATGTGCTTACAACGTATGAGCTAGAAGACGGGGAAATCGTAGTTAATGTCTTCAATTTTGATAACGGCTATTTTGGTGCTTTGATCGGCATGCTTGATCCGCTCGACCTCTACTTTGACCTCTACTTTGCTGGCTTGACAGACGATGATTTTGATCTCATGGCTGTGATAGATGCGGCAGAAGAGCACGATTACCAACTCAGGTATTTAATCCTAGATCAACAGCTAAACGTCCTCGAAACCTTACCGATCACAAGTGAGCCTCTCCAAGATGCCAACCTGCACATTTTCAATTTAGTCGTTTATGAACAAGGTGAACTTTTTGTCTACCATGTGCCCAATTATTTATTCCATGGCTCAAGCGGTGCAAACATTTATCGCTATAACGTGCACACAAACGTCGATGAATTACTCTTCCAAATGGATCACCGCATTAACATTCATAACATGGCTCTTCTTGAATCGGGTGACCTAGCGTTTATCGGCGGCCGCTTAACCGTAAATATGTACGAATTGGGACCTTTGATGTACTACGGCGTGATCAATTTAGAAACGAACGAAATGACACTGTTCAATGAATACGGGTTCAGGCATGAAGCGATTACTAGTGGCGGGTTGCAAATGTTAATTACCGAAGGCGTTCAAATAGAGCTTATAGAAGATAGCAGAAGCGAAGGCGCTGTCACAACCGACCGCGATGAGGTAATCTTAATAGATACCGGTTCGATGACCCAAGCGTTCGTCTCTTTACCAGAACTAGAGAGCGCCTTTTCACAACTTTCACAGTGCGGGCAATATTTAATGACGATCAACGCAGATCGCACTTACTTCAAACAATACGAAATCATAAACGGGACGTCAGTTTCCCTCAATCAGCAGATTCCATTGCAATTAGGAAATGCTAGCGATCGTGTCACTGTTTTCTCCCTAACGGATACCATCTTTGCGATTCATTACCTCACTGTTTCACCAGAGGGTAACTCGGACAGAAGGGTTGAGATCATACAGCTTTTATCAGAATAAAAAAGAGGACGTGAAAAAATGAACCCATTTAAAAGAGCAATGACGAACATCAGGAGGCAACCGGTCAAAAGCGGGATTTTACTGGTATTGATGGTGGTGCTAGGAGCATTGGCTTCGGGGGCAATTTCGGTGCGGATGGCGATGAACAACACAGAAGAGAGTGTGATGATGCGCACACCGGCGGTGGCGACTGTGCAGTTGGATTATGAGACAGCGGCGGCATCTGCTGGCGTTTCGGTGATGGAGCTTGGTCCGGATTTTTGGCATACGGATAATCCGACACGTGAGGATTTGTCAGCAGTTGGGAGTTTGCCGTATGTCAGGGCGTATGATTCGGTGATGTTCCCAAGTACAATGAGCCGTGATTTGGATTGGGTCATGATGGAACTTGGCGATTTGACACCTTATTTCGAAATGAGTATTGGTGGGATAACGCAATGGGGTGGATACGTGGAGTCATTTGGGGGAACCGGTGTTGCTAACCCTGCCCTTACGGATATTGATGCCGATCTTATTGAATTGGTTGATGGTCGCGTCTTTACGCAGGCAGACATTGATAATCGATCACAAGTGGTCATCGTATCACAACTGTTTGCGGATGCGAATAACATACAGATCGGATCAGTGATTGAGTTTGAAAATAATGTTTACGATTATCCTGAATTCATGCGACAAGGAATCGGAAACTTCACCGCTCATTGGCATGAAGAAGAATTCATGGCCGCGCATCAAGTGCTAGCATTTGAGGTAGTGGGTATTTTTGATACGGTTGAGGAATTTGATCATACTGCTGTAGATTGCGTGGGATTTGATATGATGGATGCAAGTATAGAATGTTTGGAATTAGATACTTTTTTGAGGGAGCGCGCACAGCTTTATAATCGTATTTATATGCCCATAACGGTAGCAGAAGATATGATTGCATTTAGAAATGAAGGAATGTTGTTGATTCTTGATGAAATGATTGAATTAATGCCGTGGTACAGACCTGAAGACCTCGTTCAAGAAGAGCCATTTTTGCAATCGATTTTTGTTTTATACGATTCGCGTGACTTAGAAAACTTCCAGACCGCAGGAACGGAACGGTTACCAGGCTACTGGGGCATCTCTGATTTGCGAGGAGCGAATGCCGGTCTGATCGCATCGATGGACAACATGCGTGACATTGCAGATGTTATTTTGTTTGTTACCATCGGTGCAAGCGTTGCGGTATTGACCTTGATTATTACGTTGCTGCTACGAGAACGTCGTCATGAAATCGGCATTTACATGGCACTGGGTGAGAAGAAAAGCAAAGTCATCGCCCAATTCCTAGTTGAAGTGCTGGTTGTCTCAACCGTAGCTATAACGATTGCCCTCTTTGCAGGCAACAGCCTTTCATCTGCTATGTCAAGAAATATGTTGGAACAAAATCTTATCGAACAAGCTGAAGAAGATGATGGGCTTGTATTTGATAGAATTCCATGGCATTTAATACTATTTAACCCGGGAGAAATGCCAATCGAAGAAGTGTTAACGTTGTACGATGCATCGCTGGATGCTTCGGTCATGGCTGCCTTTGCAGGTGCAAGTATTGCGGTTGTGTTAGTATCAACCGTGATGCCGGTTGCTTATGTGATGAAGTTAGAGCCGAAAAATGTGTTAATGTAAGGTTATAAGAAATAACTTTACAAGAATTAAGAAAGAGGGCGTGGATGAGTATGAACCCATTTAAAAGGGCAATGACGAATATCAGGAGACAACCGGTCAAAAGCGGGATTTTGCTGGTATTGATGGTGGTGCTAGGAGCATTGGCTTCAGGGGCGATTTCGGTGCGAATGGCGATGAATAACACGGAAGAGAGTGTGTTGATGCAGACGCCGGTGGTCGCTGGGGTGACGTTGGATGCGGAGGCCGCTGCAGAGGCGGCTGGAATTTCGGTGATGGAGCTAAGTCCTGAGTTTTGGCGGGTGGATAACCCGACGCGTGAAGATCTGTCGGCAGTCGGGAGTTTGCCGTATGTGAGGGCCTACGATTCGGTGATGATGCCGAGCGTCTTTAGTCGCGATTTAGATTGGGCGATGATGGAACTTGATGCGTCAGCGAGCCAGTTTGAATCGTCGATTCGTGGGCTGACACAATGGGGCGGATACGTGGAAAACTTTTTAACACGTGGTGTGGCGAATCCAGAGTTGACCGATATTCATGCTGGTTTGATTGAGCTAGTGGACGGCCGTGTGTTTACGCAAGCCGACATTGAGAATAGGTCGCAAGTGATCATTGTGTCGCAGCTGTTTGCGGATACGAATAACTTGCAAGTGGGTTCTATGATGGAAATTGAAAACAACGTTTATAATTATGCGGAATTTGCGCGCCAAGGGGTCGGCAATTTTACGGCACATTGGCACTATGAGGAATTTATGGCCGCGCATCAAGTGTTGGAATTTGAAGTTGTTGGTCTTTTCGATGTGGTTGAGGAATTTGATTTTTCTAGTGCACAAGAAGGGGGTGGCTGGGAATTTGAGGAATCTTTAAGAGGGCGTGCCGGGCTTTATAACCGCTTTTATATTCCGATTACGGTAGCAGAAGACCTGATCGCATTTGTCAACGAAGGGATGCTCTCCATTTTAGATGAGATCCTTGAAATGAGCCCGTGGTATCAGCCGGAAGATTTGGTGCCAGATGAGCCATGGATGGAATCGATTTTTGTGCTCTACGATCCGCGGGATTTAGAAGCTTTTAGTCTGGCAGGAACAGAACTATTACCGGGGTACTGGGGCATCTCTGATTTGCGCGGCGTCAACGCGGGTGTGGTGGCATCGATGGATAGCACGCGAGACATTGCGAACGTCATTTTGTTTGTCACGATCGGTGCAAGTATCGCTGTGCTGACGTTAGTGATTACCTTGCTATTACGAGAACGTCGCCATGAAATAGGGGTTTACATGGCATTGGGCGAGAAGAAACGCAACGTCATCGTCCAATTCATTATTGAAGTGATGGTTGTCACAACCGTCGCGATTGGGATTTCCCTTTTTGCCGGCCACAGCCTCTCGTCCGCGATGTCAAGAAATCTGTTGGAACAAAACTTAGCGACACAAGCAGCGGAACAACGTGGGGTCATACCCGGTGTGGCGATTCCATGGGAATTAACGCTATTTAATCCAGGCGAACTACCACTTGAAGAAGTGTTGGAACTGGCTGACACATCGCTTGACGCTTCGATCATGGCTGCCTTTGCAGGCGCAAGCTTTGCGGTTGTGCTAGCGTCAACCGTGACACCGATTGCTTACGTGGTAAAGCTAGAACCGAAGAACGTTTTGATGTAAATTTAAAAATGCCCTTCATTCATCGTGATCGTGAATGAAAGGCATTTTTAAATGTGTTGCGCATCTTGATTATCCCTAGATCACAGTTTTCGCAAAAAAAAGGATTATGTACGGGACGGGTGGGATGGTGATAGAAATAGACTAATCAAATTGATGGTTTTCATTGGCAATCGTACGTTCGATGTAGTCGCGTAAGGGGAGGAATTCCGGGTTGTGCTCGAATTCGTCGCTGGCCATGATATCGTAGGCATCTTGGCGGGCGACGTCAAGGATTTTATAATCCTCAATGAGATGAGCCATTTTAAACGCAGGTAAACCGGATTGCTTGGCGCCGAAGAAATCACCAGAGCCGCGTAACTTGAGATCAGCTTCGGCGATTTCAAAGCCATCGGTAGAGGCTGCGATCACCCCGAGCCGCTCTTTTGCTTCTGTGTTTGTTGCGTTGGATAATAAGATGCAATAAGCCTCTTCACTGCCACGCCCAACCCGACCGCGTAGTTGATGAAGTTGTGATAACCCGAAGCGATTAGCGTCATAGATCAAAATAAGGTTGGCATTCGGCACGTTAACCCCCACTTCAATAACCGTGGTTGAGATCAGAATCTGAATCTTATTCTGGACGAAGTCGTGCATGATGTCGTCTTTTTCATCTTTTTCCAACCGGCCGTGCATCAGCCCAACGGTGGCAATACCGTTGAAAGTCGCTTTCCATGACTCGAATACCAAAGTCGCATTCCTAACGTCCTCCAGCATTTCAGATTCTTCAATGAGCGGGGTGATGATATAAACTTGCTGGCCTTTATCAAGGACCGTTTCTTTAATGAATGTCTGTGCGTCGGCTAGATTTGCATCGCTGATCACATAGGTTTGGACCTTTTTTCGGCCCGCGGGTAGCTCTTTAATGGACGAGATATCCATGTCGCCGAAAGCTGATATCGCTAAGGTGCGGGGGATCGGTGTCGCACTCATCATTAGAATATCAATGACGTCACCTTTTTGGCGCAGTTTCCCCCTTTGCGCCACACCGAAGCGATGTTGCTCGTCTACGACAGCAACCCCAAGCCGGCTAAATGCAACGTCATCCTGTATCAATGAGTGAGTCCCGACTAACAGATGAATGTTACCAGCAGCCAAATCTTGCAAAATCTCACGGCGCTTCTTGCCTTTCACGTTGCTACTTAAAAATGCAATGCGATATTCGGGTAAGCATTCAAACATCGCCGTTAGGGAAGCTAGGTGTTGTTTAGCGAGGATTTCCGTTGGGGCCATGATCGCTGCTTGGTAGCCATCTGTCATCACAAACAGCATCGCGATGGCAGCAACGACGGTTTTCCCACTCCCAACGTCACCTTGCAACAAGCGGTTCATCCGCCCATCGGATTCTAAATCCGTTGTAATTTCGCCGAGTACACGGTTTTGCTCGCTGGTTAGTTCGAACGAAAGGCTCTGAAGAAATGTGTAAATCTGTGCATCGTCCGCTTTTTTTGCAAAGCCGGATTTCGTGTATTTGATTTTCTTTTTAAGCACTTGGAGTTTCAGTTGGAATTTGAGCAATTCTTCGTATTTGATACGCCGTGCGGCCTGTTTGGCTTGTTCGTTGTTCTCGGGAAAGTGGGAAAACTTGATCGCGTCGGCCGCTGAAACAAGGCGGTATTTATCGCATATTTGTCGTGGCAAATCATCGTTGATATCAGGTTCGTACTGTTCATAAGCGGTTTTAATGATTTTTTGAATCGTCTTGCTTTTAATGTCATTATTTGAACGATAATGGGGAACAATAGCATTATCGTCGTGAATACCGAGTTTGAGTGTGGTGGCTGTGATGGTTTTACGTCCGAAATCCCATTTTCCAGTAACGGTAACAGGCACGTCTAGGGTGATTTTATTTTTCAGAAAAGCACGGTTAAAAATGACCACTTTGACAACCTCATCACCGACGGCAATCGAAAATTGCATTTTTGACTGCTTTGGACGATAGAAATTGTTGGTAGCAGGAACGACGACCTGACCAGCGACGGTGATTTTATCCTCGTGTTTAGCCTGGTGTAGATCAACGATTTCATAAGATTCATAGCGCGAGGGAAAGCTTTCAAAAAGTTGTCCCACGGTATGGATACCGAGTGCATTGAGTTTTTCTAGCTGGGCAGGGCCGACGCCTTTGACCGATTGGACGGAGATTTTGTGCAGTGACATGTTGAAAGTTCCTTTCATACTCAAGTATGACATCATTTTATCACATCTAGGAGGTCAATGACAATGTGGAAGAAAGCATTGGAATCAAAATACCGCTTTTACACGATGAGCTTAGCCTTGCTTGTCACTGTTTGCGTGGTGCGTTGGTGGGCGCGGGGTCATCCCGAGGTCTTTTTGCGTGTTTATACCGATGGGATCAACCGCTGGATGATCCAGGGTGTGAGTCGTTTTTCTGGGTTATTTCACGTATCGCTTTTTGAAGTACTGCTCCTGTCGTTGTTGATCACAGGAGGCCGAATCATGGTACAGGAACGGTGGCGCGGGGTCTTAAAATGTGCCGGGAGTCTTGTTTTTATCTATAGCGCCTTTATGCTCATGTGGGGACTTAATTATGAACGCCCCTCCATCGCCACTGATTTTGCACTGGAGATGCAGCCCCTCAGTACTAGCGACCTGAAAACGTTATACTTACAGTTAATCGAATTAGCTAACGTTACAAGAGCAGAAGTTTCAGAATCGGAAGCGGGCATATTTTTAGCGAACCAACGTCAGGTTGAAGCGGGTTTTGAAGCCATTGAAAAGCACTACGGACGGTTTGGCGGTGAATTTGGATCTTATAAGACGGTGGTGACGAGTGATGTTTTGTCGCGGGCGCGGATTGCGGGCGTTTACGGGATGTTTACAGGAGAGCCTAATGTGAATGCACAGCTTCCGGATGTGGCACGTTTGTTTACTGTGGCTCATGAAAGTGCGCATCAGCGCGGAGTGGCTCATGAGGATGAGACGAATTTTGTGGCTTTTATGGCCTGTACGTTGCATCCGGAGGCGGATTATCGGTATGCGGGGTATTTTAATGCGCTCGTTTATGCACGGGAGGCTTTGATGGATACTGGTGAAATCGACTGGGTGGTCTCTCACGATGCGTTGATTGATCAGGGTGTGGCGCGTGATTTTAATGATGTTTTTCGCTTTTGGCAGGAGCGGGAAGGTGTGCTGGATGGGATTGTAAATTGGGGGTCCGATTTGTTCTTGAATTTCCATAATACTGGGGAGTATGTGGGGATTGTGGATTTTTTATATGCGTATTTTGATCTGTAGTAAATGCTAGAAAGATGGTGAAACCGCGATGATTGCGAGTCTTACCGCATTTGCCGACCGCTTTCTATTCGAAAGTTGTCGTTTTCTTCTTGCAACTTTTGACTTCATCAGCTATAATATTCGGAATAACTTAATATTCAGTTCACACATGTGCTTTTTTTATTATGGGCTGAAATGTTATTAAAATCAGAAGTTTCCGTGGACATGTATCATAAATGGAAACTCATATCAGAAGGAAGCAATTCCTGAAGGGATGGATAAATATGCATAAGTTTATTTTGAGAAGACTGTTATTGTTAATACCAGTTATGCTGGGTGTATCGCTGATCATCTTCTCAATGATGCACTTCACGCCTGGGTGTCCAGCGCGTATTCAATTAGGGGAGCACGCATCGTACGAAGCCATCGAAGCTTTGCGCGATGATATGGGGCTAAATGATCCATTTCCTGTTCAATACGGACGTTGGTTAGGAAACTTGGTCATTAATCAGGATGTCGGACGCTCGATTAGAACGAATCGCGACGTGTCTGAAGAAATCCTAGATCGCTTCCCTGCGACACTGCAATTAGCAGGAGCAGCGGTTGTTGTGTCGATTGCAATCGGTGTACCAATTGGTATTATCTCTGCAACCAAACAGTATTCGATCTTCGATAATGTCTCGATGTTTATCGCATTACTAGGTGTTTCGATGCCAAACTTTTGGCAAGGGATGCTATTGATCATTGTCTTTGCGGTTAATCTAGGCTGGCTGCCCTCAGGTGGTTTGCCCGGGGGAAGTGACAATTTCAGGTATTTAGTCTTGCCAGCCATTACGTTAGGAACAGGTTCGGCAGCGGTTATTGCGCGTATGACACGTTCAAGTATGTTGGAAGTTATTCGTCAGGATTACATTAAAACAGCTCGTGCGAAAGGTCAAACAGAACGTGTTATTACTAACAGACACGCCCTTAAAAATGCGTTAATCCCAATCATCACAGTTGTTGGTTTGGCATTTGGTAGTTTGTTAGGTGGTGCGGTTATTACGGAATCGATTTTCAACATCCCAGGTGTTGGTCGCTTAATGGTAGATTCAATCGCAGCCCGAGATTTCCCAGTTGTACAAGGCGGTGTTTTATTTATCGCTTTGATGTTTAGTGTGATTAACTTATTGGTGGATATTTTATATGCGTTTGTAGATCCACGAATCAAATCACAGTATAAATAAAAACTAAGGGAAAGGAGAAGATTGACGATGACGAAAAATAAAGCAGTAGAACATGCGATTAGTGAAAGAGAAGTTAAAAAGCGTAGTCAGTGGGGCATGGTATTCCAACGCCTCAAAAGAAATAAAATGGCAATGGCTGGATTGGTTATTCTAATTCTATTGATTCTCATGGCGGCTTTTGCGCCAGTGATCACGCCGTTTAGTTATTATTATCAACAGTTAGGAAGCAGATTGCAAGGACCGTGTAGCACGCATTGGTTTGGAACCGATCACTTAGGAAGAGACATTTTTACGAGAATTGTTTACGGTGCTCGCGTATCGTTACAAGTTGGTTTAATCTCAATTGGGATCGCAACGCTTATCGGAGGTTTACTCGGAGCGATCGCAGGTTATTACGGTGGGCACTTTGATACCGGCGTGATGCGTTTCATGGATATTTTATTAGCAGTACCAGGTATTTTACTTGCGATTTCAATCGTTGCTGCCTTAGGACCAGGGATTACAAACGTAATGATTGCCGTTGGTATTGGTGCGACACCGGTTGAGGCGCGTGTTATTCGTGCATCGGTAATGCAAGTGCGAGACCAAGAGTTCGTTGAAGCTGCTAAAGCAGTTGGAACGAGCGACTTGAGAATTATCTTCAAACACATTTTACCGAATGCGATGGCACAGATCATCGTTCAGGCAACGCTTGGTGTTGCAGGTGCGATCTTAGCAGCAGCAGGGTTAAGCTTTATCGGTTTAGGGATTCAACCACCGTCACCAGAGTGGGGCGCTATGCTTTCAGAGGGTAGACAACATTTGCGTGACCATTGGCACGTGACCACGTTCCCAGGTATTGCCATTATGACAACCATTTTCGCCTTAAACTTATTAGGTGATGGTTTGCGAGATGCGCTTGATCCAAAGTTGAAGAATTAATTGCTTTAAGGGTAACTAAAAGGAGACTGTGACTGATGAGTATAAAAGAACTAGAAATTAAAAATTTATCGATCGAATACAGTTCAGGCGAAGATGGGATTGTTAAAGCAGTTAATGATATGAACATCGAAATTGCTAAAGGTGAAACGCTTGGTCTTGTAGGAGAAACGGGTGCAGGGAAAACAACCACTGCATTAGGGATTATGAACTTAATTGAAACACCACCAGGAAAAATCACTGGTGGCGAAATCTTCTTTGAAGGTGAAGATTTATTAAAGAAAAAACCAGCTGAATTACGAAAGATTCGTGGAGATAAAATCTCAATGATCTTCCAAGATCCAATGACAGCTTTGAACCCGGTATTAACGGTTGGGGAGCAGATCATTGAAGTTATTCAGCTGCACCGTAAAGTAAGTAAAAAAGAAGCGATTAAACACACGCACGATATGCTTGAACTGGTAGGAATCCCAGGTGAGCGTTACGTGGACTATCCGCACCAGTTCAGTGGTGGGATGAAGCAACGTGTTGTTATTGCGATGGCACTGGCGTGTGAGCCAGCTTTGCTGATTGCCGATGAGCCAACAACGGCGCTTGATGTAACGATTCAAGCACAGATTCTGGATTTAATGAAGAAACTAAAAGATGAATTGGAAACGTCAATGTTAATGATTACGCACGACCTCGGTATTGTTGCTGAGGTTTGTGATAAAGTTGCGATTATGTATGCAGGGAGTGTGGTTGAGTATGCAGCCAAGCAAGATCTGTTTACAACACCGTCGCACCCTTATACGATTGGGTTGTTTGGATCAATCCCATCGG
Organism: Turicibacter sp.; assembly: GCA_009780245.1. Taxonomy (GTDB): domain Bacteria; phylum Bacillota_I; class Bacilli_A; order MOL361; family Turicibacteraceae; genus WRKJ01. Next base: position 27,221 of record WRAJ01000015.1, on the reverse strand, counting down.
TTGATACGGACGAGACGCGCTTAAAGCCAATCGAAGGTTTAATGCCAGATCCAACGAATCTTCCAAGTGGCTGTCCGTTCCATCCGCGTTGCCCGAAAGCAACGGAGAAGTGTGCGAACGTTGTACCGGCTAATACTGAAATCAAACCAGGACATTTTGTGAAATGTTTGGATTTTGAACCGGGAGGGTTGAACTAATATGGCTGAAAAATTAGTTGAAGTTAGAAATTTAAAGAAATACTTCAAAACCGCTAAAGGTTTGCTTCACGCTGTTGACGATGTGAGTTTTCATATTAACAAAGGTGAAACACTCGGATTAGTAGGAGAATCGGGTTGTGGAAAATCAACAACAGGTCGTTTATTGATCAGACTGCTCGATGCTACCGAAGGTGAAGTCATCTACGATGGTAAAGACATTAACCAATTAAGTAAAAAAGAAATGCGTGCGATGCGTAAAGAAATGCAAATTGTCTTCCAAGATCCTTATGCTTCTTTAAACCCACGCTTAACGGTATCTGATATTATTTCTGAACCGTTAATTGTTAATAAAACTTATTCAACAAAAGCAAAAAGAGAAGCGCGTGTGAGAGAGTTAATGGACACGGTAGGACTTGCACCGCGATTGGCAAATGCTTATCCGCATGAGCTTGATGGTGGACGCCGTCAACGTATCGGGATTGCGCGTGCCTTAGCTTTAAAGCCTAAGTTTATCGTTCAAGATGAACCAGTATCAGCACTAGATGTTTCGATTCAAGCGCAGATTTTAAACTTAATGGCTGATTTGCAAGAAAAGTTTGAATTGACCTATTTGTTTATCTCTCACGATTTAAGTGTTGTGAAGCACGTGAGTGATCGCATTGCGGTGATGTACTTAGGAAAAATCGTTGAATTGGCTGATTATCAAACGATGTTCAATGATCCGCTTCACCCGTATTCACAGGCGTTACTATCAGCGATTCCTTTACCGACGCTTGATTTGAAAAAAGAGCGCATCCTTCTTGAAGGGGACGTGCCAAGTCCGATCAATCCACCGAAGGGTTGTCGTTTTGCTGGGCGTTGCCGTCATAGAACGGACAAGTGTTTAGCTGAAGAACCAGAATTAAAAGACATGGGTGGCGATCACTTTGTTGCTTGTCACTATGCCGGTGAATTTAAATTAGGAACGGTTTAAATGCTACCTAAAGAGATGCTTGGAAATTCAAGCTTCTTTTTTTTTGTTTGAGGGCATATATTGAAAGGTAGCGTCAGTTTATTTATTCACTCTTAAGTTTGGATTGAGGGTTGTCGCCTTTTCGGTGATCAGTCTGGTGCGACTCTTTAGTTTTACCACGAAATAACGAAAGTCTCTGGTGTAAATCACACCAAATTTGTGAAATAACTGGGGTATCAGGGGTAATGATTTACTTTTCGTAATTGCCTATCGTTGTATATGTAAGGTTGGCTTGGGACAGTTTGAAGTTAGGGTTGGTGATAAAATGAAAAAACAGACAATGGTACAAGCGACGTTTATTATGATTGTAGTCGGTTTTTTAATCAAATTACTAGGTGTGGTGAACCGGATCATCGTTACAAGGGCGCTCACGGAAGAGGGGATTGGCGTTTATATGTTGATTTCCCCGACGGTCATGTTGTTAGCGACGTTAGCAACGATTGGCTTGCCCGTTGCCATCCCGGCGTTGATTTCACGCGGAGACATTAAAGAAAAGAAAGTGTTATCCGTTTCGCTGTTTATTAGCTTGTCGCTAAGTTCCCTGATTACGATCATTATGTTTTTTGTTGCGCACCCGATTTCAGCTTATTTATTAAAAGACGAGCGCGTTGCGTTGCCGTTGATGTTAGTGGGGCCACTTTTGTTTGTTGTTTCATTCACCGCTATTTTAAAATCGTATTTCCAAGGCAAGGAAAACATGACGCCTGGTGCGATTAGTACGATGACGGAGCAAATCGTTCGCATGGTATTAAGTTTACTGCTAATCACTTGGTTGTTACCGAAAGGCATTGCTTATGCGGTAGTGGGATTGATGCTAGCATCAATTGGCGGGGAATTAGTGTCTGCGATCTTATTAACCGTTATGTTTTTGAATTTTAAGAAGAAAAATTACCCGAAGTCCGATTTCAAGTTACCAAAGTTAGCACCTGTGAATTTTAAGGATGTACTAGGCATTTCTATCCCCACAACGGGGAGTCGACTCATTGGTACTGTCACGCACTTTCTAGAACCCATCATCGTTGCGCGCATGCTGTTTCGAATGGGTTATGCCAACGAGGTTGCCACACAAATGTATGGTGCAGTAGCCGGATTCGCGATTCCACTCCTGTTTATGCCTTCCTTCGTTTCTTCAGCTGTGACGCAAGCGATTGTGCCGGCGATTAGCAAAGCGTATAAAAAATTCGATTTTACAACTATTCATCGGCGCTTGTCGACGGCGTTTCGGATGGCATTTTTCGCTAGTGGTTTTTATTTGGTGATCGTGATGATTTTCCCGTATGAGATCATGGAGTTGCTTTATAATTCGCGTACCGGCGCTGAATTTTTGAAAGTGATGGCGCCCGTCTTTTTGATTTTGTACTTGCAAGCGCCTTTGGTGGCTACTTTGCAAGCGATCGGAGAAGCAAAGTTTGCGATGAGAGCGAGCTTAATTGCTTCCTTCATTAAAATTACTTTGATGACCCTATTAATGCTGATTTCTGGTATGAACATTTGGGGCCTTGTCTTGGCGATTCTATTTAATATCGTGCTATTGACCTGTTGGTATTACGTGTTGGCGGCTAAAAGGGTCGCATATAAATTGAGCATCCGAAAAATACTAAACGGCGCGTTCGTGCTGGGAATCATCTACTTCTTGGGGCAATATTTGCGTGGCGCCCTGACGTTCGAAAGCCAGTTGCTACAAGTCTTGATCATCACTGGCATTTTATTTGTTGCGCATAGTGCGCTGGCGTTAATCGCCGGTTTGTTACCGAAGTAGAACGGAAAATCAGACGCAAAGATAGGTGAATTCTAATAGAGATTAGGTTTAGTTCTTTTTACCTCTGGTTCAGCATATATTTGCTTCAGGAGATATCTTGCAGCTAGGCAGGGGGATGTGGTGACTAGTTGCAAGGTTTTATACGAATATGGAGGCGTTTTTATGACAGATAGAATAGTTAAAGCGATTGTAACCAGTGCTATTTTTGCCCTGATTAGCAGCATCGCTGTTTCGCTCATTGTGACGGCACTTCTTCATTTTGAAATAGTTGGCGTAGTGACAAGTGCAAAAGTGTTGTACGCGGCATTTGTTATTATTTTATTCATCACCAGCTTTATCGCAGCGCGAATGGTTAAATCACGTGGCTGGTTGATTGGTTTGGGAATAGCGGTTGTGGTGATCGTACTTGCCATGATGCACCGACTTTTAGGTGTTGAATCCAGACTAGATCTTTTCTTTTTGATTAGAAGTGCAGCAACGGTGCTTGTTGCCAGTACGGGTGCTGTCATTGGTGTGAATACTAGGAAATAATGAAAACGGCAATCATTAGAGCGATTGCTTTTTTCGTTGTCAATCTGTCTTGAAATGCGTCGTATTTTGTGGTATGATACATGCGATGCGTAGTAAATTTTGAGGTGTGATTGAAATGAATGTTTGGTTATTATTAATAGCGGTGGGATTGGTTTTAGGTGTTCTTTTGATTTATGTCACGACTTCTTGGTTGAACAAAGGGCAATATCAAAACATGATTGATGAGCTGGTCATTTTAAAATATGAAATTTCCAACAAGCCGATTGTGTTAGAGCTTGAGAAGTTAAGAAAATCTCGCAAAAACAATCAGAACGATTTGCTAGTATCTGATTGGGAAGAAAGCTGGGGAATTTTAACAGATCAGCTTCAAATTGTCGATGATAATATTTCTTACGCGGAAGAAACGTTAAGATCCAAAGAAATTGATCACGCGAAGGAAATCATAAATATTACTAAAAAAGACTTAGCGGGCATTGATAAAATCTCTGACTCCTTAATGTCAGAAATTAAAAATTCCGATTTATACGCTTAAGCTACTTTTAAGAATCAAGAATCGCTGAGCTGTTGATGACTCATCAACAGCTCAGCGATTTTTCTATCTCTTTTCATGGGGATTTTGTATTGAACAGTTTTCGGATTTATGGTATGATGAATAGAATATGTCTGCTCGAAGCGATCCATTTTGAATGTTGGAAATCGTTTCGAACGCAAGTCAATTTTAAGGTGTGAGTAAAATGAATTTAAGGTTGTTATTCATAACGGGCGACATGAATTTTTGGTTACTAGTCATAGCCGGTTGTTTAGTGTTAGGTATTCTTTTGATTTACTTGACGATGAATCGAATGAAAAAAGGGGCCTATCGCAATATGATTGATGAATTAGAACTTCTGAAATATGAGATTTCTAATAAGCCCATTATGTTTGAAATCGCCAAACTGAGAACCGTTCGCAAAAGTCCAAGAATTGTGTCGTTAGTAGCCGACTGGGAAGAAAGTTGGAAGAAATTAGAAAATCAACTTAAAATTGTCGATGATAACATTGCGTATGCGGAGGAAAGTCTTTCGAGCAACGACTACGATCACGCGGATGAAATCATCAATGTGACTAAAAAAGATCTGGCAGCACTCACCAAAAGGGCGGATGCTTTGGTGTTGGAGATTAAAAACCTTAAATCGTCAGAGTTCCGTAACCGTGAAGGCATCGTCAAGTTATACGAGGGTACCGATGAGCTGAAAGCAACGTACGAAAGCAGTGGCGAAACGTATTCAGAAGTTAGCACGCAAATAGAAGAAATCTTCACGGACATTGAGGAATTGTTCGATCAGTTTGATGAGCAGATGGAAGAATCGAATTACGATTTAGCGGATGAAATTAGTGAACAAATCGGAGAAAACATCGCATTAATCCAGCAAACGTTTGATAAAATTCCGCTGTATCGCGAAAGCATTATGACGGACGCTATGCCATTGCTAGACGGTGTGTTAGATAGTTATCGTGCGATGGCTAACGACGGCATTTATTTAGAGCATTTAGACGTTGAAACAAAGATTGACGATTATAAACATCAATTAGATCATGCAACAGAGTTGATGCAAGATTTTGCTTTTGATGACATTGAGGCCTTAATCGTCAAAGTAATGACTCAGGCTAAGAAACTAAGAGATGCGATGAAGCAAGAACTCGATGTGAAAGAAACGTTCACAGAAGACTTGGAAAGATTAAAAGGCAAGATGAATGTGATTGTTAAAGAAGGTGAAACCCTCAGGCAGAGATACGACGTCGTAAAAGAAACCTGCCTGATGAAAGCCGACGATGCCGATAATTTTGATGCGTTGTTACGAGAAATTACGATCATTGATTCAGGCGTCAAAGTACTTGCTGAAAAGATTGAAATGGGGGACGGTGCTATTTCTAACGTTCACACGACGGTCTTGTCGTATCTGGAACAAACAAAAGAAATTAATGAACAGTTAAAAATATTTGATCATGAATTCATCACGTTACAAGAGGTAGCAGGAAACATCAAAGCGGAAGCGATGACGTTGCTCGATGATACCAATAAATTAAGAGCGATCTTTGAGAAAGCGCCGTTTAATAAAAATACCTCTAGCTTGCAAGTGGAATTGGATAAAGCAGATGCTCATGTATTAGAATTTTTGGAAGAAGCAAACAAAACACCGATGGACGTTTCAAGCGCTGGTGTCCTTGCAAATGCAACAAAAAGTGCTGTTGAAAAGATCAAGACCAAAGTCAGCGTAGCGATTGAACAATTGCAAATGGCAGAACGATTGCTCGTCTATGGCAATCGTTACATCGGACTTGAAGGCATGTATTTGATGGATTTAACGATTGCTGAGGATCAATTCCACCAAGGGAATTATGAAAACGTCATTGACAAAATGTACAAGCTTTTATCGGAAATTGAGGGCAATAGCTTCTTTAAAGTGTTTGAAGGTTTAAAACAAGAACTCGGTTGTACCTTTATCTAATGAATAAGAGAAAAAGAAGGTGACTTGGATGTATCCTGCACCTTCTTTTATGCGTATAATAGTAATAATAAAGTTGAAAAGGAATGGTGCCCGTGATTTATTTAGACCATAGTGCCACAACAAATGTCGCCGATGAGGTAATGGATACCTTTGTCAAAGCAACGGCCAATTTTTGGGGAAATCCAAGTTCACTTCATAATTTTGGTGCCCTCGCTGAACAAGTGCTGATCAAATCGAGCCGCCAAGTGCTGGATCTGTTCTCGGCAAACCATCATCAAGTGATTTTCACAAGCGGTGCAACGGAAAGCAACAACTTAGCGATAAAAGGCTTAGCTAGGCATCACCCAGGCGGGCACATTATCACCACTCACATTGAACATCCTTCGGTTTATGAAGTTTGTTTACAACTCGAAAAACAAGGCTATCGCATTTCCTATTTGGATGTGACAAAATCGTCTGCCGAAATTGTCATGGAACTAGAACGGTTAATCACAAAGGACACCTTTTTGGTGAGTTGTATGCATGTGAACAGTGAAATGGGGTTAATCCTTCCCATCAAAGAAATGGGAGCGGTGATTGCTAAGCACCCAAAAGCAAAATATCACGTTGATGCTGTTCAAAGCGTTGGGAAACTCGAAGTAAACATCACCGACATGAACATTGATTTACTGTCCCTCTCAGCGCATAAGATTCACGGCATAAAAGGGGTTGGTGCCCTTGTGATACGTCAAAATCTGCAACTTGAACCTCAGATTGTTGGCGGTGGTCAAATGGGTAACGTTCGTTCAGGCACAGTGAATGCCCCTGGAGCGGCTAGCTTTGCTAAGGCGTTGCGCCTTGTTTGTGAGGAGCGAACGAGGAATTTTGAAAGCATTAGTCAGTTACATTCGCATGTGCTGTCTCGGCTTCAGGCGATCAAGGACGTGCAAGTTAATAGTTGTTTTCATACGCAATCGCCCTATATCATCAACTTTTGTGTAGCGGGCATTCGCGGTGAAACGTTAGTCCACGCTTTAGAAGAACACGGGGTTTACATCTCATCCAAATCCGCTTGTTCATCAAAAACAAAAAAAGCATCGTACGTCTTACTAGCATTAGGCTTTGATGAGTCAGTAGCACTGGAAAGTGTACGCGTAAGCTTTGCTCACACGACAACAATGGAAGAAGTCGACGGGTTTATCACCGCATTAAAAACAGAAATAGCGAAATTAACATAACAGGAGACGTAATCATGATATACGACAGAATACTAGTAAGATACGGGGAACTATCTATCAAAGGGAAAAATCGCAAGTTCTTTAAGAATGCTTTGCACCGCGCCATCCGCTTTAAGCTGGCGCCTTTTACCGACCTTGCGTTTGAAGTCACAAGGGATCGGTTTTATATTTTATTGAACGGCACCGATGCAGAGGTTGTAGCAGAAAAATTGGGTGAGGTTTTTGGTTTGCAGTCGTTTAGTTTGGCGGCGAAAACGGAGAATGATATTGATGCGATTAAGCAGCTGGCGTTGGCGGTTGTGCAGGAGCAGTACCCAGGGCCAACGAAGTTTAAGGTGGAGACGAAGCGGGCGAATAAGGATTTCTTTATGCAGTCAGGTGAAATTTCGCGTGCGGTTGGGGGGTATTTATTGGCGAACACGCAGAATTTAAAGGTGGATGTGCATCAGCCGGACATGATTTTAAACGTCGAAGTGCGTCGTGAAGGTTCGTTTGTGATGGCCGGCGCAACGCGCGGTCTTGGTGGGTTCCCAGTTGGTTCTTCCGGTAAGGGGCTTTTAATGATTTCTGGTGGGATTGACTCACCGGTAGCGGGATACCTGATGCAAAAACGGGGCGTTGAAATCGAAGCCATCCATTTCGCCTCACCCCCTTACACATCAGATCGGGCGCTACAGAAGGTTGTGGATTTACTTGAGAAGGTGGCAGTCTATGCGGCTAAGGGAGAAATCAGGTTACACATCGTGCCGTTCACGAAGCTGCAAGAGGAAATCCATAAGCAAATGCCAGATGCTTACGAGATGACGATCATGCGCCGGATGATGTACCGCGTTGCTGAAGGAGTGGCGAAAGAGCGTGGCATCATGGTCATGGCTAACGGGGAAAGTTTGGGGCAAGTGGCTTCGCAGACGTTGGCTAGTATGAATGCTATTAATGCGGTGACATCAATGCCGATTATTAGACCCGTGGCGACGTATGATAAGCTTGAGATCATTGACATTGCGCATCAGATTGATACGTACGAGACATCAATTTTGCCGTTTGAAGACTGCTGTACAATTTTCGTGCCAAAGTCACCGGCAACAAACCCCACTCAGGAGCTATGCGAAAAATACGAAGCACGATTTGATTTCAGCGACTTAGTAGCCGATTGCATCCGAGATGTTGAAACAAGAGTGATTTCAGTAGGGAATACAGGACCGTCAGATGAAGTCGCTGCTGAAATTGATGATTTGTTGTAAACGATGAATGATTTACAAGGCGTTAAAGGGTTATGTTTTAACAAATAGAATAGTATAATGATTGTGAAAGAAGTTAGCGAATTGTTTTCTTCATTTTACAATCATTTTTTTTGATGATGCTTGTAAAACCGTATTTTTGAGAGAAAAATTGACAGTTGTCGACTAAATTTTTCTAAGACAGAAAACACCCTTTAAAATACCAATTATTACAACATTCATCCATTTAATATATAACAGCGCAAAAACATAGCGTTTCACAAATGAAAGAAAAAGGAAAATAAAAGCAATTTCAGTTTTTTACTAGAAAAGGGTTGCAAAATTGTGTTGGAACAATTATAATACATCTAAAGTATCTGGGCGAAAGAAATCTAGGTATACCGCTGTTTTAGTCACCTTTTGATTATTGTCATAGCGGTTATTTTTAAGTTTAAATAATAATCATTAGTTTTAAACGGTTACTAACTAAAAGCTAATGCAAATACTAGGAGGTTTTACCATGAAAGAAGTATTAATTATTTGTGCGGCAGGGATGTCTTCATCTTTAATCGCTAAGAAAGCAACTGAGTATTTTGAAGCAAACAACATTGCGATCACAGTAGACGCAATCAACGCATCAGCAGGTGTGGAAACGATTCAAAAGAACACGTTTGACATGTACCTATGTAGCCCACAAACAAAAATGTTCTACCAAAAGCTAAAAGCAGCAGCAGATACTGTTGGAAAGCCACTTGAAAATATTCCACCACAAGCTTATATTCCAATTCCAATGGGAACTGAAAAATTAGCTAAATTAATTACTGATGTGATCGGAGAGTAGAATAATATGAGTAAGTTAAACCCAGAAGAAGTTCAAGGTGTTGCATTTCAAATTATTCTTGAAAGTGGAGATGCAAGAACGATTGTGCACGAAGCTTTCGGATTAATGAGAGAAGGTAAGCTTGACGAAGCAGAAGTAAAATTAGAAGAAGCAAACGAAGCCATTGTTAGAGCGCATGGTTCACAAACAGACTTATTGCAAAAGTTTGCAGGTGGTGCATCGTTTGAGATTGATATTTTAATGGTTCATTCTCAAGATCACTTAATGACGACGATGACATTACGTGAAGTAGCAATTGAAATGTTGCATTTATATAGTAAAGTAGGTTAAGCTATAATTTGTGAGTTTATTTAAACGGTGGTTCTTTATTTAAAAGCAAAATTATTTCCTTTTCTGGCTACCGTTATGGAAAATTACATGATGAGGTGAGTTCAATGGAACAAACAGGAGGATTTTTCGGATTTCTCGAGAAAAACATAATGGGACCTTTAGGGAAAATGTCTCAGTTTAAAGTAGTACAAGGGATCATGGGTGCTGGTATGGCAACAATCCCATTTACGATCGTTGGAGCGATGTTCTTAGTACTTGACATCATTCCATTTACGTTCCCGGCATTAGAAGGTTTCTTTAATGCAACGTTTACGCCACTAGGTGCGTTATACATGTCTGCGTTCCGTGCATCGATGGGTGTTTTAACGCTTTACTTCGTACTTGGTATGGGTTACACGTTAACTAAGATTTATGCAGATGAAGAAGGGATCAACTTGAACCCACTTACTGGTGCATTTATGTCAATGTTCGCGTTCTTGTTAATTCACTCACACTTCATTATTGAAGATGGTGCGTTTGAGATGACAGATCGTGGATGGGGACGTCTTGAAGCAGCAGGAATCTTCCCAGGTATCGTAATGGCAGTTTTAGCTGTTATGCTATACCGCATGTGTATCAAGCGTGGTTGGGCAATTAAAATGCCTGATGAAGTGCCAGAAGGTGTATCACGTGCCTTTACAGCATTAATCCCAGTTGCAGTTACTGCGATTGTTGTCTTAGTGCTTAACGGTTTAATCATCTGGATTTCAGGAATGGACTTATTTGAATTGATCGCTTGGCCATTCGGATTTGTTCGCCACTTAACGAACAACGTATTCGGTATCGCCGTGATTTACTTCTTAATTCACGCATTATGGATCGTTGGTATCCACGGTGCGCAGGTAATCGGTGCGGTAACAGGACCAATCGTATTAACGAACTTAGCTTATAACCAAGCTAGATTTGATGCAATGAGAGATGGATATGCTGGATATGCGGATATGCCATTCTATGCATTTGCTGGTCAGTTCCAGTCAGCGTTCGTTGTATTCGGTGGATCAGGTGCAACGTTAGCATTAACGTTAATGATGATCTTCTTAGCGAAGTCTAGCCAGTTAAAAATCTTAGGTAGAGCGGCAATTGGTGCTGGTATCTTCAACATCAACGAGCCAATCATCTTTGGGGTTCCAATGATTTATAACCCAACGTTAGCATTACCGTTCTTCTTAGCACCAATGATCTCTGGTATGATCGCCTTCTTAGCAATTGATTTTGGATTAGTACAATTTTTAGTGGCTGAGTATCCATGGCCAACACCAATGATGTTAGGTGCATTTATCGGTACTGGTGGAGCATGGACAGCAGTAGTGTTAGCGGTTGTTATCTTCGCTGTTCAAGCTGTAATTTACTTCCCATTCTTCAAAGCGTACGATAAGCAATTAGTTGCTGAAGAACAAGCGAATGCTGCAGCTTAGTTAAAATTGAAATAAATATTTAGGGATTCTTTGTCAAATGTTTTGATGAAGGAAAAATAGTGTAAGAGAGGCATGAAATTGCGAAGCAATTTCAGTCTCTTTTTTTAAGTTGTAACCTAAGATAGGAGAGTGAAGATTGGATTTTCTATCGATGAAAAATGAAATCGCATTCAGAAAACGTTTTACTGCAGAATGATATACGTTTTCATGCAAAATTTTGCAGGTGAAATTTTTTTTTTTGCGTATATAGAAGGTGGAGGGAATTGGGCCCCTACTATTTTGAAATGCGAGGTAGAAAATGATGAATCAAAATGTAGTAACAAATCAAGACCAAAGGGAGCTGTTGCCGTTAACAAACGATGCGGTATTGAAGTTGTTCTTTACGAGGAAAAGTAATGTGGAGCAACTGAAACAGTTTATCAAAGCGAACACGCATTTGACAGATGTTGATTTAGCAACGGTTGAGATAAAAAATTCAACGTTGACTAAAGCGCATGTAACGGATAAGGATTTCACGGTGGATATCAGGCTGACGTCATCGGCTGGTCATCGGATAAATTTAGAGCTTCAAGTCCAAAATCATGCTGGGTTCATCGACCGCATGGTGTCGTATAATGCGCGTCAGTTTGCGTCGCAGTTGAAGCGTGGTCAGGGTTATACGACTTTGAAAGAGTCGATTTCAATTGTGGTGGTTAATTTTAGGTTGTTTGACGATTCGGACGAATTTTCTGAGCACATTCTTTTTCGTCGAGAGAATAGAAAAATCTTTACAAGGGCGCAACAGTTGTTTATAATTGACTTAACTAAGCTCCCGCTGGAGCTAACGGAATCAAGTCATAAATGGGGAGCGCTGTTTAAGGCAAGGACGACAGAGGAGGTTGAACGATTGATGAGTGAATCAGAAGAGATGAAGGTTGCTGGCGAGAAATTGATGGAGTTGAGCTCGGATGATCAGGCACAAGAATTGGCACGTGCTAGAGAGGAATCGCAATGGGCTTGGGAGTATACATTGGATGCGACTTTGGCGCAAGGACGTGAAGAAGGACGTGAAGAAGGACGTGAAGAAGGACGTGAAGAAGGACGTGAAGCAGCGGCAAAAGTAGGTTTAGAAAATAATGTTCCACTGGAGACAATTAAGTTGATGACAGGTCTTAGTGAGGATGAAATATTAGCGTTGAAAAACGAACTTGATTTCAAAGAGAAAGAGGAGCAGAAGGTGTGATTTACGTACACACTACCCTCAATTCACAAATGAAACTAAGTTACATCGCTGCAAAAGCTTGAAAAATTGTGTTGGAACAATTATAATAGTGTTGTACTAAAAACGCGGGTGTTTTTATGTGCCCAGCAAAATAAATGGAGTGATTTTATAATGGCAAAACAACCAGTAAAAATCGTAACAATCGGTGGAGGTTCTAGTTACACGCCGGAATTAGTAGAAGGATTCATTAAAAGATTTGATACGTTACCAATCAGCGAGTTCTGGTTTGTAGATATTGAAGAAGGACGCGAGAAATTAGAAATCGTTGGTTCGATGGCTAAGCGTATGTTTGAAGCTGCTGGAAAGCCGACGAAAGTTCATTTAACAATCGATCGTCGTGAAGCGTTAAAAGACGCTGATTTCGTAACGACTCAGTTCCGTGTTGGTTTACTTGATGCACGTGTGAAAGATGAGCGTATCCCTAACTCTCACGGTATGCTAGGACAAGAGACTAACGGTGCTGGTGGGATGTTCAAAGCATTCAGAACAATTCCAGTAATCTTAGACATCGTTGAAGACATGAAAGAATTATGTCCAGATGCATGGTTAATCAACTTCACTAACCCAGCTGGGATGGTAACAGAAGCGGTTCTTAAGAACGGTGGATGGGAGAAGATTATCGGATTATGTAACGTGCCAATCGGACAATACAAAGCAGCAGCTCACGTACTAAATACGCCAGAAGAAGAGCTAACGTTCAAATTCGGTGGATTAAACCACATGCATTGGCACAGAGTGTGGGATAGCGCTGGTAAAGAAAGAACAATGGAAGTCATTGACGCGCTATACGGCAACAAGTCTGAGAACGAGACAGAGCCAGCGAACATTCACGGTATGCCGTTCTTACATGAGCAAGTGCGTAACTTAAAGATGTTACCGTGTGGGTACCACAGATATTACTATTTAACGGATGAGATGTTAAAGCATCAATTAGAAGAATTCAACGGCATTGGAACGCGTGCTGAGCAAGTGAAGCGCGTTGAGGCTGAATTATTCGAATTATACAAAGATCCAAACTTAGATCACAAGCCTGAGCAGTTATCTAAGCGTGGAGGCGCTTACTATTCAGATGCAGCGTGTGAAATCATCAACTCGATTTACAACGACAAAGGAACAATGATGGTAGTAAGTACGCGCAACAACGGCGCAATGGCTGACTTACCATACGATTGTGCAGTAGAAATTTCTGCTTATATCGGCGCTAACGGTGCAACACCAGTTAACTTTGGTAAATTACCACCAGCACAACGCGGATTATTACAAGTAATGAAAGCAATGGAAGAAGTAACGATCGAAGCTGCTGCAACAGGTTGCTACGATGCTGCCCTACAAGCATTCACACTAAACCCATTAGTCACTAGCGGACCTGGTGCTAAGGTGTTACTTGATGAAATGTTAGAAGCGCACAAAGCTCATTTACCATTGTTCCACAAATAAAATAACTCTTAACAAAAAACTTCTTAGCATTGGTTGGCTAAGAAGTTTTTTATTATTCATAAATCCAATTCTCACCTGTCTGATGATCAATGATCACCCCGGGTTGCTCATTAAAAATAAAGACGCTGAACATCAAATCCTCGCACAATGAAACAGCCTGCAACCAAATCCCACGCGCCATCAACTCATCGTCCCGGAAAATCGGTGCGGCTTTAAATACAACCTCACCGCCGTCCGCTAGAATCGAGCGGATTTGTCCCTCGTACCTCGTCATAACGTTTTGATTCGAATGCGCGGTTTGTGTAAACAAGTTTGCCGGGTCGTTTTCAGAACCCGCATAGCCATACACAAATTCGCCGTACGCGTTAAAATTAAACGTGAACGTATACGCAATCAAATGCCCACGATTTTTCACCCAAACGTTGCTCTCATCGATTTCAAATTGGTTTTGCTGCCACCCGGTGGGTGTATGCGTTTGAGCACTGCGCCCCTCAGAAATACCTAAATTATCTTCCGATAAAAAGGCGATAATGGGTAACGTTCTGCCTAACTCATCGTGTCCCCCAATGTCTAATCGCTCGTATTCCCAATCGTCTGCCTGAATCGTCATGACTTCTAAATACACGACTTCCCGACCTTCCGGGTAAAGCAACGCCAAGTATTCAGCACGATCGTAGAACTCGTCAGCGAATAAAATGTCTGCCCGCCCGTCTTGTTCAAACAAGTCAAAAATTTGAAAACTTCTAATATCATCCAAGGTTCGTCCGAGGTCGAAATCGTTTCGTGCGAGGAAGATGAAAGCAACCACCACTAACATCAGCAGTAAAAATTTGCCTAATCTAAAGTTAGCTTTCTGATTGTTTGAGCCTCTGTTGTTGCGACCCTTAGCACGAGCCATTCCCCCAAGCAGTAGTAATTTTTTTGCGCCGCTTCCGTTTGAAGAAGGACGTCTTTGAGTTGAATTTGAATTTCTATTTGACATGAAACGCTCCTTACATTGTTAATCGTTTTATTAAAACAAAATGCTATTATAACATATGAAGAGCGGTAAAAAAAGCGATTAGAAAAATTAAAATGACCGCACAGCATAAGGGCATAGGGTCATTTTAAAAATTGTGTGTTAGCGGCGATTTTTTTTAACCGCGCGTTCTAGAATTTCATTACAAGCAAAGACAAGGATCACGAACGCTAGTCCTAGTGGGAAGAGTGCTTCGTAAGAAACGAAATGCATGATTTGGCTGGTCGCAAAAAATAACACGGCGAT
Source organism: Turicibacter sp. (assembly GCA_009780245.1). Lineage (GTDB taxonomy): Bacteria > Bacillota_I > Bacilli_A > MOL361 > Turicibacteraceae > WRKJ01. The sequence continues at coordinate 12,212 of WRAJ01000015.1, read as the reverse complement.
ACCAGCACCGAAGGCTGCTAATTCGTACCCCACGATTTTCGATAAGATGTTTGGTCTAAATCGGTTGGACGTGTCGCTCACTAACGTTGGGAGCAATGGGCCGAGGCCGAAGCCGGTCATGGCCATGCCGATAACGCTACTTGTAAAGTATAGGACACCAATGCCTAGAACGGCAATCACAATTCCAATGCGGACGATTGGGAGTTCACGAAGCCACTTTGCTGCCCAGCCGAAGAAGAGGCGTCCGAGTGTCATGGCGATGTAGTAAATCGCTGAGAAAATAGCGACGCTTTCGTTTGTTTCGTGACCGCGTGCGACGAGTGCCGCGCCGGTAAAGAAAACTAGGGTATAGTCGGTTCCACCTAAGAAAAAGAAGGTGAGGATTTCTAAACCTTGGTGCCATTTTTTGGTTAAGTATTTGGTTTTAAGCCGTGGATTTTCTTGAATCGTTTGCGCTTCTGCTTCAACGTCTTCTTCGATCCATATTTTTTTTGACATACTGATGAGTAAAATAATCGCGACGGCAGCCAACATCCCCGTGATAACAAAGTAACCTGCGCGCCAAGTTAGAACGGCCATTAGCTGTCCCATAATAATGGGACTGAAGGCAGCACCAGCTCCCCAGAAGCAATGCATCAAGTTATTTTGGCCGGCATTAAAATGTTTTGCCATGTAGGAATTCATGCTCGAGGCCATGATCCCAGTCCCGAATCCGTAAACGGCGATGAACGCTGCAACGAGAGCGAAATTTGGAGATAAGGCAAGCCCGATAAAACCGGCACCCATGATGACGAGTCCCCAGAAATAGATCGTCTGCAATTTCATCCACTTCGTCAGCTTGGCTAAAATAATGCCTGCCAACGTGTAAGTCACGGAATAAGCAACAAGAATGAAGCCCGTGTGAGCCGTTGTCATGCCCGGAATCTCATCTGATATTCCCAACCAAGAAACCGTAAAGGCACCGTCAGGGAAACCAACGACAAAATAACTAATTAAGATAACCACTAATAGTCCAGTGATCCCTGAAGTTTTCCGGGATGGTCCTGTGCTATTTTCTTTTACTGTACGACTCATTTTAAACAATCCTCTTTTCAAAAAATCTTAACATGGCCTATTGTACCTGATAGTATACCCAAATGGAAGTAATTTTTTACATATTGTATGGAAAATTCGAAAGTGGAAAGTTATTACTATTCAAGTAATAATATTACCAACAAGGCAGTTTATGGCGTTTGCTATATAAAAATAGCGATAAAAAATCTAAAGAAGTTTACAACTTTAGTTGTGCTAGAAATGCCTTTGTGATAGAATTAGCATAGCAGTTGATAAACGCTTTCTTATTAGGAGAACGGCAAAAAAAATGAAGGAGTTGGCAACATGTTAGATTCAGTGTTTAGTGCTTTTACTTTGAAAGGTAAAGAGGTTAAAAACAGGTTCACGGTTCCAGCGATGGTAACGAATTATTGTAACGAGGACGGGACGGCTACTGAGCGTTTCATTGCTTATCACGAAGCGCGTGCGCGTGGCGGATGGGGGTTGATTATTACGGAAGACTATGCAGTTGATCCCTTAGGGCGTGGCTTTAAAAATGTAGCTGGTTTATGGAACGATGAGCAAATCGCAGGTCATAAAGAACTACCAAAGCGTGTCAAAGCGCACGGTGCGACGATTTTAGCACAGATTTACCACGCGGGACGGCAAACGAACGCTGGGGTGATTGGTCCTGATGCGTTACCGGTGGCACCATCTGCAATCGGGTGCCCGTTTAGTACAGCCATTCCACGGGAGTTATTGATCCCTGAAATTGAGCAGATTGTGTCACAGTTTGCCGATACGGCTTATCGCGCGAAGGAATGCGGCTTTGATGGGGTGGAAATTCACGGTGGACACGGCTATTTAGTCGCTGGCTTTATGTCACCGTATGCGAACAAGCGCGTGGATGCGTATGGCGGGAACGTGATGAACCGAACGCGATTCCCAAGAGAAATCGTAAAAGCTATTAGAGAAAAGTGTGGTAACGATTTTGTGATTGGCTTCCGTATTTCAGCGGATGAATTCATCGAAGGCGGTCGTACAATCGAAGACACACTAGTGATCGTCTCGCTGCTCGAAGAAGCGGGGATTGATTTGGTGCACGTCTCAGCGGGGACGTACGTTTCAGCGGATCGCATCGTGCCGCCTTATCAAGTGCCACACGGTTGGATCACCGACTTTGCGGCAGCGGTTCGTCGTCGTGTAGATATCCCGGTCATCACAGTCGGGCGCATTAACGAGCCATTTGTCGCGAACAATGCGGTGAAGGACGGCAAGGCTGATTTTGTTGCGATGGGGCGCGCCTCGCTGATCGATCCGGAATTGCCGAACAAAGCGGCGGCGGATCGCTACGGTGAAATCCGAAATTGCATCGCTTGTAATCACGGTTGTATCGGGATTTTATTCTCGGATAACCCGATTAAATGTGTGCTAAATCCGGAGCTAGGCGAGGAACATAAGGGTGGTGTTTTAGCAGCTGATACGGCGAAGAAAGTAGCGATTGTTGGTGCTGGGCCGGCCGGCTTGGAAGCCGCGATTTATGCCGCTCGTCGTGGTCATCAAGTGACCGTCTTTGAAAAAACGGCGAAAGCCGGCGGGCAATTGTACCTCGCTGCGATACCGCCGGGTAAAGGGGAGATTTCGGCCTTTATCAACTGGCAGGTCGGTGAGCTGGAACGTCTGGGTGTGACGATTCAATACAATTCGGAAGTCACAGCTGATACGCTTAAGGCTGGCGACTATGACGAAGTGGTTGTGGCGACGGGTGCGAAGCCTGCTACGTTACCAATTCCTGGTGTAGACTTTCCGCATGTGGTCCAAGCCACCAACGTATTAGCTGGCACTGTGGGTGTCGGGGCTAGTGCGGTTGTGATTGGTGGTGGACAGGTCGGCTCGGAAACCGCAGCGCATTTAGGCGTGCATTTACGTGCTGTAACCTTGGTGGAGATGGGACCTGCGATTGCACCGACAGAGCCGCTTGCACCAAGGTGGCATTTGCTCAAAGAACTAGCAGGGCGCGACGTTGTGATGATGACGAATACGACGGTGAAAGAAATCAAAGAGGGAGCGGTCGTTGTGGAAACAGCCGGTGAACTAAAGGAAATTCCGGCGGATACGGTCGTATTAGCAACGGGATCGACCTCGGTGAATGACTTAGCGCTTGATGGGGTGGCAGTACGAGTAGTCGGCGATGCACAGGAAGTCAGCCATGTTTTAAATGCAACAGCAACCGGCTACGCAGTAGCACTGGACATTTAACGACAGATTGCTGCAGCGCTCCTTTTTGTCATAGAGGCCTCTGCTATAATGGATTCTACGACAAAACCGGCTAAAGCCCAAGGCTCTAGCCGGTTTTCCCTGATTTATCAACAGCAAATTAAAGCATAATCGCAATTAATCCGCCGTTTCCTTGATTGACAATCTTAATTAACGTTTCCTGTAGCTTCATGCGTGCACTCTCCGGCATTGAGTACAGCTTAGCCGAAATGCCGTCTCTCACGATGTCGCTTAAGCAACGTCCGAAGATTTCCGTGTTCCAAACCGCCAACGGATCCTCGCCCGCATCTTTCAGAATAAAGTCGATGAGATCCTGACTTTGCTGCTCGCTACCAATAATCGGCTCAAACGTTGATTCCACATCGACGCGAATCATGTGAATCGACGGTGCGATCGCGTTTAAACGGACACCGAATCGCGCGCCTTGCTTCACGACACTTGGCTCTTGCAAAGTCATGTCCTCAATGGCAGGAGTTGCAATGCCATATCCCACTTGCTTCACCATTTGCAACGCACTTGCGATTGGATCGAATTCTTTTTTGATCCGTGCGTATTCCGCTAAGATTTTCATTAAATCTGCTTTATCAGCAATTGGGCCAACCAGCTCTTCTAGTACGCGATCGTATAGTTCATCTGGCACTCTAATCTCAAGCTCCGCTAAACCTGTACCAGCGTCTAATGCTGAGATGTGGCAGTCTTCCACCACTTCCAACTCTTTCAATTCATCAGCTAGGAAGCTAATGTCTCGCAGTTTATAAAACTCGGTGCTGCTTTGGTGCATAATATCCACGAACTGAGATTTTAACCAGTTTTCGTGGTCTAACGCGTCGATCCAAGAAGGAATCTTGACATCGAGTTCTGAAACTGGGAACTCGTATAGCGCCTCTTTTAAAATGCGGTTGATGTCTGAGGTTGTCATCGCATCAACAGACATTGGAATAACTGGTACGTCGTACGATAATTGCAGCTCTTCGCATAACGTCACGACACCTTCAGAATGCGGGTGTGTCGTATTTAACACGACGATAAACGGTTTGTTAATCATTTTTAGCTGCTCAACCACTAACGCTTCCGCTTCTAAATAGTCTTCGCGATTGAAGTTACCGATGGATCCGTCTGTTGTCATCACGATCCCGATGTGAGAATGGTCCTCAATCACTTTTTGTGTGCCAATCGCAGCAGCTTCTACGAATGGAATTGGCTCATCGTACCAAGGGGTATTCACCATGCGTGGTCCGTCTTCTGACTCGTACCCAACGGCTCCCTCAATGACATAACCAACACAATCAATCAAGCGAATGGCAGCTGTTACATCGCCACCGGCAGTCACATTCACTGCTTGCGCTGGGACGAATTTCGGTTCTGTTGTCATGATGGTCTTCCCGTTTGCGCTTTGTGGCAACTCATCTACCATGCGCGCTTTAACCGCCTCGTCTTCCACCATTGGCAGCACAAGTGCCTCCATAAACTTCTTAATAAACGTCGATTTACCAGTACGTACCGCGCCAACAACGCCTAAATAAACCTCACCATTTGTTCTTTCAAATACATCGCGGATTAACTCCTGATTCTCCATACCTTTTACCCCCTGAGTTTAACTTTACTTCCATCTTATGAAAGCCAGACATACATTTAGACCAAATTCTTACTACTTTTGTTCTGTAACCCTTACTACTTAAACGTGCGTTTTGATCAACAGCTGTACTAATCAAATTGCCCGCTCTTGAGGTAAACCTATGCCCTTTACCCACGCTGTAGAACTATCACGGGGTAATTTTCAAAAAAAATATAAGAATAATGATGTAGAAATATGTCAAAACACTTGTGCTAGGGTTGAAATTAAAATTTTTTGTGGTACAATGCAAGGCGTAACACAATGATTTAATGGGAGGTGTGTCTAATGGTAATTCAGGTTAATGGTATTTGGAGAGCTGTCGCTACAATCGTAACAGCACCGATTCGTGTGATTCAAGGTGTTCTTGCTAGATAATGACAGTGAATATAAAAAAACCGCTACATATCGCGAGATTGTAGCGGTTTTTTGTTACCCCTTAAGTTCTGCGGTACAAATCGTACCAGTATTTTGCGAATCCAGGTTTAAAGGGGCCTTCTTTTTTTTGAACCATATTGATCAAATTCCTCATCTGCTCACGCACGATTTCTTGAATATCCTGAGGATAGTTCATTTCATGTCGGTGCTTGTTAAATTCGTATTCATCAAGTACTTTATAACGATAGTTAGGAAAGACCTTTAAATCTAAATCATAATCGATATATTTCAATGCACCTTCGTCGAAGAGGCAAGGTGAACTTAAATTACAGTAAAAGTGAACCCCATCAGCCCTTAAGATTGCAATCACATTGAACCATAAATCGCTAAAAAAATAAGAGATAGCTGGTTCTGTTGTTTTCCACACTCGGCCGTCTGATTCGATGACCAGTGTTTTATTGCTTGCAGTGATGATGACGTTTTTTGATACATCCATAACACGAACGTTATTCCAAACCCGATGAATTTTTCCATTGTGCTTATAACTGTGGACAGGGATACTCGAGTCAATGCTCGGAAAAGAAGTCATAGAATTAGACACCTCCCTGCTAATATTAATAGTGTTTGCTTTGCGAAGCTGAATCATTCATCTCTTGGTGAGAGTAACCATTAGTATAGCACATAATTGTGCAAATTACTATGGTTTGTTGCAAAGTAAAAAGCAACTCACTGAGAGTTACTTCTTCTTATTTGAATTCTTTAGGGCTTGCGAAACCAATCGCTTTGTGATTTCGCCACCAACTTTACCGTTTTGGCGAGCGGTTGCGTTTGGACCTAAACTAATTCCTAATTCATTCGCAATTTCTGTTTTCATACTCTGAGTGTTTTTGCTCGGAGTTTTCGTGGTACGCTTGCTTGGCGTTTTTGTTGTTTTACTTTGCGTCTTTGTACTTTTTGGCATTTTTGTTCACCTCACTTTAATGATGTTACGCCTATAATTTGCACCAGATGAAAAATTTCATACATGGATTTGTGATTAATTAATTCTAAATTTCTTGAAGCTTTCTTTTGTATGTACGGTCAAATGTTTTTCATCGTAAAACAAATACTTAATGTCTTGGTTGAGTGTGATGTTGTGTTTTTCAAGTTGACGGTAAAGCCACTCTTCACTCAAATCGGCGTTTTCTAATGCATAGGGTTTTACAATTCCTGAGACAACAAAAGGCAGTGGGAAAACTTTTGTCGGTAATCTTTTTTCAAAAATACTTAGTCGTCCGTTGGATTCGATGATCGCATACTGGATTTCTTCGATACTGAGGACATTGCTTTGACGTAAAATCATGATTAACTCATCAAGTTGAATGCGTAGTTTTCTTAATTCTTCGTAGTCGATCGTACCGTTTTTGATGATCATGGAAGATTCTGCGTTCATGTATTTCCTTACCTTTGGATTTTTCAGCTGAAACTTCGCCATAATAAGTTGGAGACTTACGAGCGCAACGAGGCCAGCAAAAGAGTCCAACCAGAATTGCTCTTCGACAATTCCTGTTGCGACAACGTCGGCGATGATCAAGTTCATTACAAAATCAAAGATAGAGAGTTCGCTAATTTCTCGCTTACCCATGATCTTATATGAAATAATAACGGCGATATAGAAAAAGAAAGCGAGTAATATTGAGTATACAATGTGCATAACAAACCCTCCGCATACGTGTAAGTAATATATTATGGTCGAAAAAGGAAAAAGTATTCGATTGAAAGCAGGCGTTGCAATGACAACACCTTTGCAGTAAAATATAACGACAACGGTTTTGGGAGGTAGGTTCATGATCATTCGTATGACTAAATTGACAGTGGGGGCTTTTGTTGGGATTTTAATCGCTTATTTTTTAGGTTTGAGTAACCCGTTGACGGCTGGGATTATTGTGCTTCTTAGTCTTGGAAGGACGAAGCGTTCTTCGGTGGAAGTGGCGTTTGTTCGGGTGAAGTCGGTCTTTTTGGCGTTGTTGTTAGCCAGTACGATTTTTTTGCTTGTTGGCTTTACGGTTTATTCATTTGGTTTGTTTTTGTTTGTGTATGTGCCGCTTGTGTTGCTTTTTAAACTGGAAGACGGTTTGATTATCGGTTCGGTTTTGTCGACGCATTTGATCACAGCTGCGACGATTGATGTGAGTATTTTGTTTAACACCGTCATGCTTTTTATAATCGGTGTGTTAGTGGCGCTGTTGTTTAACTTGTATGTGCCAAGTGTGAGCAAGGACATTAAACAAGATGAGCGCTTGATCGAGCAGGCCTTTCGCGAGCTACTGTTGGTGATGGCAACGATGATGAGAGGGGACAAAAAATTTGATTTTGAACGCTTAAATGAAGTCGAACGTTTGATTGAGCAAGCGTTAGCGCGTTCGAGAATGAATGAAGACAATTATTTATTCATCGATGTTTCTTATCACACGCAGTACATCCAAATGAGAAAAGTGCAATTTGGATCGTTGCGTCGCATGTTTGACTGTGTGTCTAAAGTCGACATGACGCTGGCTCAAGCAGAGATGATTGCTAATGTGACTGAAAATTTTGCGCGTACACTATCAGAAACTAATTCTGGCGAAGCACTATTGGTGGAAATTTCACAGATGATGGCGATTTTTCAAAAAAGTGAGTTACCGAAGAGTCGAGTGGAGTTTGAAAATCGGGCGATCTTATTTCAATATCTGAGTGAGTTTAGGCACGTTGTGGCGTTGAAGCGAGAATTTACTAAGGAATATGAGTAAAATAGTTTAAAAGCCTATTTTCAAATGGGGTGTGTTTGTGCTACAATGTTGTGATGCCAATTTAGGAGTTGAGTGGCGATGAATGAAATACAAAAAATAAAAGATAGAATGAGGCGCACGCGGAATTTTTCGATCATTGCGCACATTGATCACGGGAAGACGACGTTGTCCGATCGGATTTTGGAGAAGACGAATGCGCTGGAGCAACGCGAGATGCAGGCGCAGACGCTGGATTCAATGGATTTGGAGCGTGAGCGTGGGATTACGATTAAGTTGAACGCGGTGCATTTAAATTACAAGGCAAAAGACGGCGAGGATTATATTTTCCATTTGATTGATACGCCGGGGCATGTTGATTTTACGTATGAAGTTTCACGATCGTTAGCGGCCTGTGAAGGGGCTGTTTTAGTCGTGGATGCGGCGCAAGGGATTGAGGCGCAGACGTTGGCGAATGTTTATTTAGCTTTGGATAATGAGTTAGAGATTTTACCTTTGATTAATAAGATCGATTTGCCGAGCGCTGATCCGGAGCGCGTAAAAGGGGAAGTGGAAGATGTGATTGGCCTCCCAGCGGATGAGGCGGTTTTAGCGTCAGCAAAAGCGGGGATTGGGATTGAAGAGATTTTGGAGCAGATTGTGGAAAAGGTTCCAGCGCCAGAGGGGGATCCGGAAGCACCTTTACAGGCTTTGATTTTTGATTCGCTGTACGATCAATATCGTGGGATCATTGTTTCGATTCGTGTGATGAACGGTGTTGTTCGTAAAGGCGATAAGATTAAGATGATGGCAACGGGTGCGGTGTACGAGGTTAATGAAGTCGGGGTTTATACGCCACATGAAACGTTGGTGGATGATTTAGCACCAGGTGACGTTGGTTTTATTAGTGCAGCGATTAAAGATGTGAAGACGGTTAACGTTGGGGATACGATTACAATGGAGCGTGGCGCTGCTTCTGATCCATTACCGGGTTATCGCAAGATGAACCCAATGGTTTTCTGTGGGTTGTATCCGATTGATGCGGCACAGTATAACGATTTGAAAGATGCCTTAGATAAGTTGGTGTTGAACGATTCATCGTTGCAATTTGAGCCGGAGACCTCGCAAGCATTAGGGTTTGGCTTTAGAACGGGGTTCCTTGGGCTGTTGCACATGGATGTGATTCAAGAGCGCATTGAGCGTGAATTTAATATTGACTTGATCGCAACGGCGCCTTCAGTGATTTACCATGCGCATTTAACTGATGGGACGGTGATCACGGTTGACAACCCAGCAGACATGCCAGAGGTGCAAAAGCTATCAAAAATCGAAGAGCCTTATGTGAAGGCGAGCATCATGGCGCCGAATGATTATGTGGGTGCAGTGATGGAGCTTTGTCAGAAAAAGCGCGGTATTTTTGCTTCGATGGACTATTTGGATGAAACGCGCGTTCATATCATTTATCAGATTCCTTTGGGCGAAATTGTTTATGATTTCTTCGATCAGCTGAAATCAACGACAAAAGGTTATGCCTCGTTTGATTATGAATTATCTGACTACCAAGAATCGCGTCTAGTAAAAATGGACATTCTGTTAAACGGAGAAGTGGTGGATGCTCTTTCTGTTATTGTGCACCGCGATTTTGCCTTTAATCGTGGAAAAGCGATTTGCGAAAAATTAAAAGAGATTATTCCGCGACAACAGTTTGAAGTGCCGATTCAGGCTGCTATTGGTGGGAAAATTATCGCACGTTCAACGATTAAAGCATTGCGTAAGAACGTGATTGCGAAGTGTTACGGTGGCGACATTTCACGTAAGAAGAAATTATTGCAGAAACAAAAAGAAGGAAAGAAGCGAATGAAATCGGTTGGTTCAGTAGAAATTCCTCAAGAGGCATTTATGAGTGTCTTAAGCATGGATGAATAAGCAAAAACACTGTCGTATCAACGATTTTCATGGTTTTGGAAACAGTCGCAAGGCTGTTTTATTTTGTGGAAAATATGAAATTTTGACGCTTTCACTCGATTTTAGGGTTACATCGCAATCACAAGTGTGGTATAATACAGGTTGCTTAAATTTAAAAAGTTGGTGAGAATATGATTGAGTTTACGAATGTTAGTAAAAGGTATCCTAACGGCGTAACAGGAATTCATAATTTAAATCTGAATATCAATAAGGGCGAATTTGTGTTTGTTATAGGACCTAGTGGGGCTGGGAAATCATCGTTTTTAAAGATGATTAGTTTACAAGAAAAAGTTTCAGCAGGCGAATTGAAGATTGCCAATAATGATGTCACAAGCATCAGTAAGTTTAAATCTCATCTTCATCGTCGTAAAATCGGGGTTGTTTTTCAAGATTTCAAACTATTGCCTAAATTAACGGTGTATCAAAACGTGGCTTTTGCCCTTGAAGCGGTAGGATTACCTGCGAAAGAAGTGCGCAAAAAAGCGATGAAAGTCATTTATTTAGTAGGACTTGGAAATAAAGTACTATCTTACCCTAATCAGTTATCTGGTGGCGAGCAACAACGTGTGTCCATTGCACGGGCCATCGCAAACAACCCGGATTTAATCATTGCGGATGAGCCAACAGGAAACTTAGATCCTGAAAACTCATTCCAGATTTTATCGATTCTGAAAAAGTTAAATGAAGAAGGCAAAACAATTATTATGGCGACCCATAACTACGATTTAATTTTTGATAACGGTTGTCGTGTGATTAGAATTGACAAGGGTGCAGTCGTACAAGATGAGGTGATGGGTTATCATGAAGTCTAAAGGTCGGTTTTTAATTTATGCACGGGATGGCTTTAAAAACGTATGCAATCATATTTTTATGTCGTTCTCATCCGTGTTAACGTTAATCATTACATTGAGTTTGTGTGCGGTGTTTCTGATGTTTGTTAGCAATACCAATCAGTTTACGCGTGACATTGAAAGTCAAGTGGCACTACGAGTGGAATTTCATATCGGTGTGAGCGATGCTGAAATCGAAGCAGCGCTTGCTGAAGTGAGTGTTCATCCACTTGTAGGCGAATACGAGTTTAGAAATCGTTACGAAGAGCATGCGAGAATTGCTGAAATGATCGCAGACGGTGATGATCGCATCGAAGTCTTCCTCGCTGACATTGAGGCACCTTTGCACGATGTCATCCGAGTGGAAGCCATTGATATTTATTCGCTTGATGAGCTTTCTGAGTTTATCTTGAATTTAGAACCAATTTATCGCGTGAGTGATCCATCGGAAGCATCTGAAGCGATAAGCGCCACCACCACGGCGATCAGAAATGTCATGATGGTATTCATTGTTGTTTTATTAGTGCTCGCGGTGTTCTTAATTCAAAATACCATTAGAGTCACGATTTACTCGAGACAAGAAGAGTTATCAATCATGCGATTAGTAGGTGGCTCAATCGGCCACATTACGTTTCCTTTCGTGATTGAAGGACTGATCATTGGTGTGATCGGAGCGATCGTTCCCATTGCGTTTACGTTAGTTGGCTATCGCATTATGTTCAACACAACAGGTGGCACGTTTGCGATTAACTTATTCCAACTCGTAGAACCGGCAAGGCTCGTGTATCAGGTGGGGTTCTTGATGGGGATTATTTCAATTAGTGTTAGTTTAGTAGGAAGTTTAGTTGCTGTAGCGAAATACGCATTAAAAGATTAATTAGTGCACGGTTAGGGCCTTCGTCCTAACCTTTTTTGAACTGATTTTAGATTGGTTTTAGATTGGTTTTAGATTGAAAATTCGATTTTGGTACATCCTAAGATAGACAGCAACATTAGAAATATGCTATAATAGGCGAATGTCCAAAATGATTGAATTTTGTTGTTTTTGGTTGAAATTTTGGGGTGTGACGATGACTGAAAAGTTGCTATGTTAGCTAAGCCTAGCGAGGCGGTCGTTGTTATTAGGAGTATTAGTTATGTCTCGAAAAATGAAAAGAATCATATTAGGAATCACAGACAGTTTGCTAATTGCCATGTCCTTTGCTGTTGCGCATATTTTCATCACGCATTATGTTCATGACAATTTGTTTGTTTACTTTCCTACCTATTTAATTACAGTTACTCTCTATTTAGTATTCGGGAGTCTTTTCAAAGTGTTTTCTCGTATTAATCGTTACGTGGACATGCACATGGTGACAGCGGTTGTTTATTCGA
>WRAJ01000014.1 GCA_009780245.1 Turicibacter sp. | reverse complement strand
TGAATGTCACTTGGGACTAACCAGCCATTCCCACGGATTTGCTCATCAAATAATTGAATCGGATGCGTTTGTAAATAGAAGCCAAATAATTCGACTTCTCGCTCCATCAACGCCAAGTGATCCGGTGTCGCGTCTGACACAGTCTCCATTTCAAAGGTTGTTCCAAATAAACCACCGTCGTATTTCACGAAGTCCATGACACGCCCCACATTGATATGTAACGACGACCGACTGTAGCCAAATTCATCGCAAGCACCCACGTCAATCAAAGCCGCCAAGACCTTCTCACCCAGAAATTCGTGGGTCCGTTTAACAAAATCAAAAAAGGTGGTGAAAGCGCCGTTCTTTCGTTCTAGCACTAGCTTATTCGCCATTTCGACACCAATGTGCTTGATTGACAAAAATCCTAAACGAATGTTCCCTTCGTAGGCTCGATAACGCTTGTCACTTTCATTCACACTCGGAGGCAACACGTCAATCCCAAGGCTACGCGCCTCTTTAATGGCTGCCGCCGTCCCCTTTGCACTTCCGGTCTGTGTGATCAACACCGAGACCATAAAATACTGCGGCACGTTCGCCTTTAAATACGCCATCTGATACGAAATCATCGCGTAACTAGCTGCGTGCGAACGGTTAAAACCGTAATTTGCAAACCTTAAAATCAAATCAAAAATCTTTTTTGCAACCCGCGCGTCATAGCCCCTGGTCTGGGCGCGTTGTGTAAATTTCTCGCTTTCTGCTTGCATGACCTGGCTATCCTTCTTGGATATGGCGCGCCGCAAAATGTCCGCTTCGCCTAAAGAATAGCCAGCGACGACACTGACAATCTGCATAATTTGTTCCTGATAGACAATGACCCCGTATGTGTTTCGAAGAATCGGTTCCAGCGTGGGATGATCGTATATGATCCGGTCGCGCCCGTGCTTACGTGCGGCAAACATCGGAATATTCGCCATCGGCCCGGGCCTAAACAGTGCCAGCACCGAAATAATGTCCTCGATGTTGCTCGGCAGTGTTTGCCGCAGCGCCGCACGCATACCACCCGATTCTAACTGGAAAATCCCCGTCGTATTCGCACTCGCAATGAGCTCGTAAGTCAATTTATCATCAAGTGGTATGCGGTTGATGTCGAAATCGCCATCAACCTCAGCGCGAACCTGGGCTGAAATTTCCTGGATCATCGTTAAATTCCTCAAACCTAAAAAGTCCATCTTTAATAGCCCAAGCGCCTCTAAATCACCGGCTTCGTATTGCGACAAATAAACGTCCGTCGGCCCTTTCCCAAGCGCCGTAAAATTGCGCAAATCAGCCGGCGAAATAATCACCCCTGCTGCATGGGTGGAGACGTGCCGTGGAAAGCCTTCAATGCGCATCGCCTTCATATAAACGGCCCTTTGGCTCGGGTGCGACTCTAAATAGCTCTGCAAGGCCGCGTTCTCTTTTAAATTACCAGCCAGCGACATCCCTGAACGCAAATGCTTCGTTACCGCGTTAATCTGAGCAGTCTCTAACCCGTGCACCCGCGCCGTATCGCGCCAAGACGAACGCGTCGCAAACGTACCGAACGTCGCAATCTGGCAAACCGCAAACTCTCCGTACTTTTCGTTCACATACGCGATCACTTCATCGCGGCGATCGTCCTGAAAATCAATGTCAATATCCGGGAGGCTAATCCGCTCTGGATTCAAAAATCGTTCAAACAGTAAATCGTAGGCAATTGGATCCACACCGGTAATCCCTAACACATACGATACCAACGAACCCGCTGCCGAACCACGCCCGGGCCCCACTAAAATCCCGTTCGATTTCGCATACTTAATAAAATCCCACACAATCAAAAAATAATCCGCAAAACCCATTTTCCCAATGATCGTGAGTTCGTATGTGAGCCGCTCTTGATGCTGCGGTGTCAGCTTGTTACCGTACCGACGTTTCGCCCCCCGCTCACATAAAGCCTGCAGATAATCAAGCGCTGAATCCCCGGACGGCACCTCAAATTTCGGCAGCAAGTTACGCCCTAAATCCAATGTCACCTGACACAATTCGGCAATCTGGGTGGTGTTTGCCATGGCCGTTGCTAAAAACGCATCTTGTTCTCCTAGTAAACGAGCCGCACGTGCACTTAAAACATGCAAGTCACCGCCTAAATCCACCTGACTAATCTTCACGTTCTCCTTAATCGCTTGCAAAACTTGCAAAACCGGAACATCTTCCTCACTTAAAACCCGGACCTCGTTCAAATAAACAAACGGCACATGCAAGTTTTGTAAAGACTTTGCCTTTTGCAACCCTAATACCGAGCTAATCCCTAAATAAAACTGGTCCGGCACGGTGATGAAATCAAACCCCGTCGTTACTGCCTCAACGTCCACACAAGCAACGAGATGTTGCGCATGAGCCAAAACATCTTCCACTTGTACTTTGCCGGTGAGCGCCTCATCAGACGTTAACTTCAGTAACACCCGGTAACCCGTTTGATTTCGCGCAAAAAGCGTCCATTTACTGGACGCTTCTTTATCCACTACCGTCAAACTCACACCAAATACCGGCTTAATACCAGCTTTCTGGCATGCGATGAAAAACTTTACCGCGCTATGCATACTACCGTCTTCAACCAGCGATAAAGTGGTCAGTTTCCGTTCTTGCGCGTACGCAATCAAAGAATCGATCTCAATCGTACTCCCTAAGAGCGAATAACTAGACCTGACGTTTAGATTAATAAAACTCATGCTGATCACCACACCATTTTACAACTGTCCCTTTTGGGGCGATATCTTAGGATTTGGGACATTTTGAATTTCAGATCGCTTACTCCTCATAAAAATACTGGCAAACCAAGTCTAACTCAGCAATTAAATCATCAACAGCTTCCCATTTTGACAGCATCGCCCCGGATGCCTTCGGATGACCGCCACCATCATAACGCTCAGCGATTTGATTAATGAGCGGACCCTCTGAGCGAATGTTCGCTCGGATTTGATCTTTCTCCTGTTCAAAAAAACAAACACGCACAAGAATGCCTTCAATATTAGCGAGCACATCAACCAGCAGACTTCTTGTCCCAGTGGTTAAGCCGTATTCTTTTTGTATTTCTTTTGACATTTTGAAATAAGCAACCCCGTTTTCTGTCACCGTAAAATTGCTCAACACGTAAGCTTGTGCTTTGACGACGTTCAGGGGCTTCTTGTACAGGTTGCGATTCAACTCACTAATGTTAATGCCTAGTGAAAATAAATACTTGGCTGCTTCGAACGTTTTAGGCGTGATGGTGTCGTATAAAAAGCGGCCCGTGTCAGAAATGATCCCCGAATAAAGGAGCATCGCCACTTCCTCTGAAAATGTCCAGCCGTACCCAAGCGCTAAATGCGTGATCATCTCACACACCGATGCTGCGGTCGTATCAACAAAATTCAGATTGCCATAATGATCCTCACCTGGGTGGTGATCAATTTTAATGAGAAAGGCGCCTTTACTAAAGTTTTTATTGTCAATGCGCACCGAATTCGCCGTGTCCATGACGATCACAAGTGCCCCTTGATAAAAAGCTTCCTCTACCGCATCCATTTTTCCTAACCATTCAAGGTTTTTTTCTTGATAGCCCACGACACGAACGTCTTTGCCGGTTAGATTATCTTGAATTAATTGTTTAAACCCTAGCGTTGAACCTAACGCATCAGGATCAGGGCTAATGTGACGATGGATCACGATCTTATCGTACGATTTAATTTTTTCTAAAATTTGTTGTTGTAGATTCACAAAAATTCCTCTTTCTATTCTTAAAATATGGCCTCATTATACCACACTAGAAAGGAATTGTGTTTAAAAGTTGCATTTTTCTAAAAAAAATTATATAATGAAATTGGTCAAATTGACAACTTATATCAAAAATAGCAAAAATATTACATAGAACATACTTGCCTTAACGAATCAGCATCGGCAAACTAGAAAATAATAAGGATGGATTGAGATGAAAATTTTAAATTGTCCCGAATGTGGTTTGACACTCACGGACGCTCAAAGCGAGTGCCCAAGGTGTCATACCAAAATCGACAATGACTTAACAGCTGGGGAACAAGGGTCTGAAAGAGGTCCGAAAAGCGTAAAAGAAGAAATGATTCAAGCTGTCATCGAAGCGGAAGCAGAAGAGCTAACGGAACAGATCGATGATGTGCAAAAGACGGAGGAAGAGCTAATTGCCGCAGCCGTTGAAGCAGAAGCGCTTGCTGCGATGGAAGAAGAAGCAGCAGAGAACTTGTGTGAAACCTGTCTATCGCCAGTTGAGGAAGGACAAAACTTCTGTCATTTATGCGGTTCAACTGTTGAAGCGGCAGAAACGGTTCAAGCCCCAGCTTTGCCAAAAACAGACGAAGAAGCGAACAAATGGGTCGCTGTCATTGGTTATATCTTTTTCTTCTTCCCAGCAATTGTTGGCTACTACAACAAATCAAAATTTTCTAAATTCCACGCTAAGCAGGCTTTCGCCTTACTGCTTTCTAGCATTGTTCTTTTCATGATTTTAGTGATCTTTAAAGACATTCTTGACGGTCTTTTCCGAACGATTGTGCCACTGGGTGGTCCGTTCGGCACCGTATCGGAGCTATCTTGGCATCACGGAACTGGGGTCATCTTCCACTACTACTTAATCGGCATGATCAACCTTGTACATCTTATGCCATTTGTGTTAATGATCATTGGGATGATCAATGCTATTCAAGGTAAGAAAAAACCATTGCCAATCGTTGGTAAATTCGTAAAAGCTGAAACTGAATCCTAATTAAAAAGTCTGAAGTACCACAGGAGTGGTTCTGTCAGACTTTTTTGTATCTCCACAATTTTCGCTTATCTCCCGCAACACGGCTGTGCTGGTTGCGTCGTTGGTGGTCCGCATAATCCGTGAGCATGACTAACGACTTCGCAAGCTTTCTTCTGCTCTTCAACCACGTACTTGTGATGGCTATGGTAGTGATGCACATCTTGTGTGATCACCGGCTGGATGTGCTTGACACACTTATGGTGATGGAAAATATTTGGTGCTGCTAGTAGCGCTGGTTCTACAACGACTTCCGCTCCTCCGTGTGTGATTTGGCAAGCCCCTCCTAATGGAATCACCGGCCCTGGCATCATTGGCGCTGCTGGTAATGGCGCTGGCAACGGCATTGGCGCTACGTGCATGTGTGAGCCACAACACATTGGCCTTGGTCGTGGTCTAGAAAAACATCTTGGTCCAAACATATCAAATTCCTCCTCTTTAACGTGCTAAAAATGGTGACGGCTATCCCTAGTAATTGACTTTTCAGACACTGACTAGCACGATAGCCCTTTTTTAGCTTACAGTATTATTATATTTAAACGGAAGAATGCCCGTTATGGCTTGTGCCTAGCGAAATCCACAGTTGTCAATATAATCTAATACCAACTCGTATCACATTAAAGAGCATTAATTAATGCTCAAAAAAAAAGGCGAAGCTTATTTCGCCTCTGCCTTTGCTTGCCTCTTACGTCTTCTTGATCTAGTGTTTGAAATGAAAACAACCAGTGATGCCAAGAACAACGCACCTAGGATGACCAGTGCCACTTGAACAAACGGGAACTCGATCACCGCCGGCTCTAAAATTTCCGTGATTTCCTCTAAACCAATAAAGTCTTCATCTAGTTCAACTAGACCAGCTAAAAAATCCTCAATCGGCACTTGCTCAACGAGTTCGCCTTGGATAATGACACGTTGTATCATATCCGGTGTACACGTCACTAAGGTTACAACAACTTTATCTTCAATTTCAAGCAAGACGTCTCCGCGGTACGGATACACGGTTTTGTGCTCAAAAATTTCGTAGATGTACAAGTAATTCGCGTCTCGCAAAATAATCGGATCACCAATTTCTACTTGGTATAACGAGGCAAATAGCAATCCAGGTGTCGGCATCCAGTGGCTCGCTAATGCGAAGTTACCTTCACCCATGCGATCGTCCGGGTCAAGCGTTCCAGCTCCAAGTGACATGTTTATGTTTGTTGCACCGTGTAAGATCGGCAACCTAATGTCCACCGTCGGCACCATAATCTCACCAATTGGCGGCACTTCTTCACCGATATACGGCACTAACCCCATCCAACCAATGGCACTGATCGAATCGTTGTCAAACACCGCATTCTCCAACGCGTACTCAAAATTTGCTTCGAATTCCTCGGGTACAATTTCCGTCTGTGTCAAGTATCGCATCACATCTTCTTCCACCACAGTCCAGCCTAAAATAATGGCTCCCACAAACACAAATAAGAAAATGATACAGTTAATCATAAAATTCTTCATTTTTTCCATCTCCATAAGTTACAGAATGTAAATACAACCCCTCTGGTTTTGCTGTCGGCCCCGCAGTGTTGCGATCTTTGGCTGCGATGATCAGCGGTATTTCTTCTGGCTGAATGTTCCCCACCCCGACGCGGAGTAGCGTTCCGATCATGATTCTCACCATGTACTTCATAAACCCGCTACCAACAAATCGAAACAAATATTCTCCTTCCGATACTTCTGACACTTCAGCCACATAAATCGTCCGCTGCTTGTTGATGTCCGTCACGTTCGCCGTGAAAGACGTGAAGTCGTGAAGGCCTAAAAAATAGGTAATCGCTTCTTTCATGTTCGTTAGATCCAACTGACGACGATGATAATGCACGTAGTCGCACAGGAGTGGGTCGTGCTCATTCGTTGATAAGCGGTAATGGTATTCCTTGCGTGTCGCATGAAACCTAGCGTGCATCTGTGAATCAATTTCTTTGCTTTCGGTGACGTAAATGTCCTTTGGCAATAGGCTGTTAAACGCCATCTTATAGCGACTCGCTTCCATGTCAATCGGCGCATCGAAGTGAAACACTTGCCCCAGCGCATGAACACCTGAATCCGTCCGCCCCGCTGCGTGCGTCGTCACTTCCGTCTTACATATTTTTTTAAGTGCCCGCTCAATTTCTTGTTGCACCGTCCGTCCTTTTGGCTGAATCTGATAACCAAAAAACTTCGAACCGTCGTATTTAACCGTGCACATCACCCGTTTTTGTTTCATCGCTACTTTAACCTGAAACTCGACTTCAACGAGACAATGTGATTGAACGACAGTTGGTCATCGCTGGAACGTTTCGCATCAACATTGAAATACCCGTGACGGAAGATTTGGTACTTGGTATCTGGCGTATTTGCCATGTTTTCCTCAACAAAGCCGTGAAGGATCGTCTCGGAATGCGGGTTGATACGCTCCAAAAACGGTAAATCAGCCGTTTCTTTACACTCAATTAGCAACGGTTCATACAGATGGAAATCCGCTGGTTTGTTGTGCGTCCCGTCGACCCAATGAATCGTCCCCTTGACCTTGCGGGCATTAAAGTCAGAGCCCGATTTCGTTTCAACGTCGTACGTCACGTGAATCTCTTTGATCGTCCCATCGTCATGCTTGATCACGTCGTTACATTTGATGAAGTAAGCGTGCTTCAAACGCACTTCATTGCCCGGATATAAACGGTGATATTTCGGCACCGGCTCTTCCATGAAATCCTCTTGTTCCACATAAATCACCCGCGAGAACGGGATTTTTCGTGTGCCCATCTCTGGCACTTCCGGGTTGATTTCAGCATCTAAATATTCCACTTCACCTTCCGGATAGTTGGTGATCACCACTTTTAGCGGCTTCAAAACGGCCATCGTCCGCGGTGCCTTCAACTTCAAATCATCGCGAACAAAATGTTCCAACATCTCCGGATCACTCACTGAATTCGCCTTTGAAAGCCCCGACTCACGAATAAAATTCACAATGGCCTCCGGTGTGTACCCACGTCGCCTAAGCCCAGAAATGGTCGGTAAGCGTGGATCATCCCATCCGTCAACAATGCCTTCTTCAACCAGCTCTTTTAAGTAACGCTTTGACATCACGGTGTTCTTTAAGTGGAGGCGTGCAAACTCAATTTGACGAGGCACGGCTGGTACCGTACAGTTCGCTATCACCCAGTCGTAAAACGGTCTTTGATCTTCGAATTCTAACGAACATAAAGAGTGTGTAATGTGCTCGTAGGCATCCTCTAGGGGATGGGCAAACGTGTACATCGGATAAATGCACCAGCCTGGCGCATGGTGATGTTCAATGTGCTGAATTCGGTAAATCACCGGGTCACGGAAATTGATGTTCGGACTTGCCATGTCGATTTTAGCACGCAGCACGTATTTGCCATCTGGGTGCACACCGTCGCGCATTTCTTTGAAGATTTTCAGGTTCTCTTCGATCGGGCGCGCGCGGTACGGCGAATTAACACCGGGTGTCGTTAACGTCCCGCGTTGCTCACGGATTTCTTCTTGCGTCAGCTCATCGATAAAGGCCAAGCCTTTTTCGATGAGCTCGGTTGCTTTTTCATACATGAATTCAAACATGTCAGAGGCGTAAAAAATCTTGTCCGGATGAACGCCAAGCCAAGCAAGGTCTTTCTTAATTGCATCTACATAGACAGTATCCTCTTTAGCCGGGTTCGTATCATCAAAGCGCAAGTGAAAACGACCTCCAAATTCACGAGCAAAGTGATAGTTTGTTAACGCTGCTTTTGCGTGCCCAATATGTAAAAAACCATTCGGCTCTGGCGGAAAACGCGTCACGATCGTCTCATGCTTCCCACTCGCTATATCCTCTTTCATGATTGTCTTAATAAAATTAGAATTTTCTGCCATTATTTTGCCACCATCCACTCTTCATTCTTAAATTACAATTATAACACATTATCGGGAAAATTTGCAACACAACAAAAAAGTTGACATGCCATTTCATAAACCGTTTAACGGAATGTCAACTTTTCGAAGAAAATTGCGAAAAAGTTGATATTTTGCACTCGGCAAACGGGCTAATAGCATGAAAAATATCAACTTTTAATCAAAAAAACTGAAAAAGTTGATATTATAAACTTAAAACCCCTTTGATAATGTCAACTTTTCAACGAAAATCGCATAAAAGTTGACATTATCTAACTAAATGCTGAGCTCATCACATAAGAAATATCAACTTTTAGCTCAGAAATTTAAAAAAGTTGACATTCCAAGAAAAAGATCTTCGAAAATATCAACTTTACAGCGAAAATGCTGCAAAAGTTGATATTCTCAATGATCGACTGTACGTGAATGGGTTTTATGAAACGGCCGTGAAAAGTTGAAAATCACTTTTCACCTCTTAAATATAATCTTCGTAGCCGCGCATCACTTTTTTTAATTTGCGAATGGCTCGTACTTCTAGTTGCCTAATGCGTTCGCGACTAATTCCAGCACTTCTTCCAATCTCGGCTAGCGTCTTTACTTGAGCGCCAAATAAGCCAAAGCGATGAATAATAATTAATTGTTCACGTTCATCTAAAAAGTTCAGCCCCTTCGAAATAGCCGCTTGCAGTTCATTGTGCTCAATGAAGCGATCTGGCAAATCATCTGCTTGTGACGTGAGGTTGATGACGTTTTCATCCTGAATCAGCAAATCACCGACTTCGGTTTCGTCCTCGCCTGAAAGCGGTCGATTCAGCGAGCTCCATTTTAAAACGTGCGCACGAACTTGTTGAATCAGATCGTATTTTTCAGCATTGATGCCCAACCGTTGATAAGCTTCTTTTCGGCTCAGACTTCCGCCCGAGGCAAGTTCTTCACGGACGAGCTGTTGCATCGTTTCAAAAATGTGAGCGGGTATTTTAAGGGGGAACCCTTCGTCTGAGATGAGTCTCACCACGCTTTGCTTCACCCAATAACTAGCATAAGTCGCAAAATTGTTTGAATAGCTGAAGTCGAATTTCTCAATCGCCCGCAAGAGCCCTTCAAGCCCCACTGAAAACAAATCATCGTACGACAAACGATGATTATAAAACGTCCGATACTTACCGACAATTTTATGAACTAAATTGGCATTGTTTAAGATGAGCCATTCCAGTGCCTCTTCATCACCCGTTTCACGGTAAGCCTTTAAAAATTCTAAGTTGCGCTCATACCCTGAGTCTTGATCTTTCATCAACTTCATCCAATTCGCCATTTGAAACCCTCTACTTTCTGCTTCTTTGCAACGTGAATAGCTAGCTTTAAAACAGTATATTAAGTTAAAGGGTTAAATATGAAATAAGGGGAGATGAATAGTTAAACGTATTTCTGCATATCCTATACTAGAAAATCAAATCAAGCACAAAACGAACCACATTGAAAAGGAGACACATTTACTATGACAGGAATCCATGCCTTTATTATCGTATCAGCCACCATCATCGTCGTCATTGTTTACAGCGCTTTAGTCGTCTCACAGAAGCAAGAGCAGCGAATGATCGTCCGCAAGCAAATTGAAAACACGCTAGCTCGGAATCCCTTACCTCTAAAGAGCGACGCTTCCTTTGCCTTTGAAGCTTCTGAAGAATTAGAAGCGCTCGAAAGTAGTAGTTTGAACAAACTCTACGAGCAAGATGACGATCGCTAGTGGCAGTAAGGTGAGAAACAATTATCAAACAAAAAATGACAAGCGATGCGTGTAAAAGACATCGTCTTACATTTTTGGTTAATTTTTTCATTGCTTAGTGTAAAAAAAGTTTCAATTTTACACTTTTTTATTGCTTAAAAACAATCCTTCTATCATACTATTAATAAATGACGAAAAAGGGGGTAATGCTTGTGCAACACGTTTATTTAATCCTGGTGGTTTCTTTCATTCTCATTTTATTACTGACATATAGTGCCTTTGCTGTTTCAAATAAACAACTAGCTCGTGCACGAATGCGCTATAAAATCAAACCAAAACAAACTTATATCACTAATGAAAATGCCCCAGAAAGTATTACTTTCTAGGGGCATTTTTTTCCCAGCGCCACGCATCTTCGCACATGTCATCTATGCCGTGTTTGGCTTCCCAGTCCAGCTCTTTTTTCGCTAGATCGGGATTTGCGTAACACGTTGCAATGTCACCAGGTCGTCGATTAGTTAGTTGATATTTGATTGCTATGCCATTTGCTTTTTCAAATGACTTCACTAAATCTAACACGCTATAGCCGTTGCCTGTCCCGAGATTATAAGTGACAATACCAGGGTTTTCTTTCAGTTTCTCCAAGGCTTTTAAGTGTCCGCCCGCTAAGTCGATCACATGAATGTAATCACGAACGCCCGTTCCATCTGGTGTGTCGTAGTCTGATCCAAACACGTTTAAATGTTGTAATTCGCCAGATGCAACTTTAGTGATGTAAGGCATGAGGTTATTCGGAATGCCGTTTGGTGCTTCGCCGATCAACCCGCTCTTATGGGCACCTACTGGATTGAAATACCTCAGTATGGCAACATTGAGGTCTGGTTCCGCTTGACACACGTCACGTAGAATGTCTTCTGTCATCAACTTTGTTGCGCCATACGGGTTAGTCGTGGCTAACGGGAAAGCTTCCGTGATCGGATTGGTTTCCGGAATGCCATACACCGTTGCGGATGAAGAGAATACAAAGTTATTAATGTTGTATTTTTTCATTGTTTGTAGCAAGTTTAAGGTGCCAATTAAGTTATTGCTGTAATAAGCCAGCGGTTTTTCAACCGACTCGCCCACAGCCTTGAGTGCAGCGAAATGAATCACTGAATCAATACGTTCGTTTTTAAAGATCGCATCGAGGCCCGCTAGATCAAGCAAATCTGTTTGATAAAATTTAGGGATTTGTCCCGTGATTTTTTTTATGTTTTCAAGAACGTCAACGCTGCTATTAACTAAATTGTCCACAACAATCGGTGTGTAACCAGCCTCGATCAATTCGACCACTGTGTGGCTACCAATGTATCCCATGCCACCTGTAACTAAAACTGCCATTTACTCCACCTCGGTCTTTTCTTTGTTGGCTTTTAGTCGATCTTCCATGAAGGCCAAAACGTCTTTTTTCAACGTCTCATCTTTTAGGGCGTAATCAATGGTGGTGGTGATGAAACCTAATTTTTCACCCACGTCGTAACGGGTTCCTTCGAAATCATACGCAAACACACGTTGAATTTCATTTAGCTTTGTAATGGCATCCGTTAACTGAATTTCGCCACCTGCGCCAATTTCTTGCAATTCTAAAAAGTTGAAAATCTCTGGCGTTAAGACATAACGACCCATGATCGCTAAGTTGGAAGGTGCCGTTCCTGGGGCTGGCTTTTCAACGAATTCTCTTACTTGGTAGCGACGACCGTCTTGTTTAAGTGGGTCAACAATTCCGTAACGATGCGTTTCATCTTCCTTGACGGTCTGTACGCCAATCACAGATGAATGTGTTTTTTCAAACTGATCCATTAATTGACGAAGCCCCGGCGCACAATCTGGCGTGTCGACAATGTCATCACCTAGTAAAACCGCAAACGGCTCGTCACCGATAAACTTACGTGCTGCCCATACGGCATGCCCTAATCCTTTTGGCTCTTTTTGCCTGATGTAATGAATATCAACTAAGTTCGTTGGCCAATTAACTTTTTCAAGCAATTCAAATTTTCCTGCTTTTTCTAGGTTTGCTTCTAATTCAAACGCATGATCAAAGTGATCTTCGATGGCTTTTTTTCCTTTTCCAGTTACGATGATGATGTCTTCAATACCTGATGCAACGGCTTCCTCGATGATGTATTGAATGGTTGGTTTGTCAAGAATTGGTAACATTTCTTTCGCCATTGCTTTTGTTGCTGGCAAGAACCTCGTTCCCATCCCTGCAGCAGGAATAATTGCTTTTCTTACTTTCTTCATGTGTGTCTACCTCTCTCATCTTTGTTTTTTAATCTAGTTCTAAGTGTGCTCTTAAACGGTTAGACATTTCCAGTCGCTGTTCTTCTGGTATCGGGATTAAATACATCCCATTTATCAATTGACCAGGCGCATGGAGTGTCAAATTTGTGATGTTTCTTAGTGCGCGATTGTATCCCACCGATATCGACAGCATTTCGTTAAGTGAGACGTTTGTCAACATGCTTTCGCTAGTGGCATCCAAAATTTGTTGGTAACGTGTGATGACCGTCACGCCCGCTACTTCGTTGATCATGGCTGCTAGTATATCGCGTTGACGCTCTTGGCGACCAAAATCACCTCGTGGATCGTCAAAGCGCATGCGTGCGTAGTAAAACGCTGATGAACCGCTTAGATCGTTATATCCCATCGGAAAATGATAGCCACCCATTGAAAATTCAACCGTGTCGTTGTACACGCGAACGCCACCGAAGGAATCTACCAAAGTAGGAAATTCATTCATGTGTAACGTCACATGATAATCAATCGGAATATTCAGAAAGTCCTGAACCGTATTAACTGCCATGTCAATCCCACCATAAGCAAACGCATGATTAATTCTAGTCGTTGACCAATGACCTGAAATCGGAACCATCGTATCACGCGCAATACTAAGTAAGTAGGTTGTTCCCAAATTAGGATTAACCGTCGCCACCATCATGGCATCTGAACGACCGTCATCAAGGCCTAATATTAGGATTGAAATCGGATCATCTCCTAAGGCGATAGGTGGCAAACCTTCTGCCTCTCGCACATCAACGACCGCGTCACTGAGCGGCTGATACATTTCATCGAATGTCATGTTTAATCTTCTATACAAATCTATCAAGAAAATTGCAAGGGGGATTAAGATAATCGCTAAAACGAGTAATACGACTCTGCGTCGACTCTTTTTTCTTCTTCTTTTTTTATCCTTACCAACTTCATTTTCTCTCATTATCTCAACTTGTTCGCTCATTTAAATCATTCCAATCTTTACATTTAAAGGGTTACATTTTTTTTGTTATTTTTACCCATTCGACAAAACACTACTATTGTATCAATTTTCACAGTCAATGTCCAATAAAAAGTCAACATTTCTATACTTAAATGATACCCCATTCGTTCTACTTTAATAAACTAAAAGTAAAAAAATATGAACGATACTTTTAATTGTACCATTCATATCTTATGCGTTTATTTTTCTATGTCTTATGCGTTTACCACGCCGGAATAAACGCACCATCAAATTCATTCGCAAACACATCTGCGACGGCCTGCGTTTGATAGACTTCTAAAATACGCTGGAACACCGGATCGTTCTCATAACCGGCACGCGCAGCAATGACGTTAATCAGCCCGTCTGAAATGTCAATGTGCAACGAGTTTTCTCTGAAAATGCTTTGCTCATTCGCCGACAACCCATTGATCATTGCTTGAGGATTATTAATAACCGCCACATCAAAGTCTTCCAACAAAGTAGGCAGCGTATTGGCTGCTACCGGAACAATTTCCACATCGACATGGAAATTCGTAATATCGGCCACCGTTGCTAAAAACCCGACGGCTGGGTCCACATCAAGAATACCAGCCGTTTCAAGCAACTTCAACGCACGCCCACCGTTAATTAAATCATCTGGAATTCCGATAACAAACCCGTCTTCGATATAACCAACAAGCGTTGTGCGCGTGTGATCAGCTGGAATCTCAGCACGCCCATTAAAAATATTCTGCGGCGACACAAACGTCTCTCCCACAATCGCTAACTCATACCCGTTTGTTTCCATCGCATTATTTAAAAAGATCGTCGTCTGAAACGCATTTAAATCAACATCACCGTCATTCAAAGCCGGATTCGGCAAGTTCCACTCAGTTAAAAATACCAACTCTACCTGAATCCCCTCATCATAAAGCACCTCGTTTACCACATCCCACTGATCCTGAAATACCCCAACAACCCCGACCTTAACAACCGTTACATCGTCGTCATCAGACCCGCCACATGCCACTAATACCACACCTACTAATAATACTGTTAATAATCCAACTAATTTTTTCATCCTAACCCATCCTTTCGTTCTACAATTTCTCACTATTTTAGAGTCTTTGTTTGACTAACACACTATAGCAGGAACTAAATCTACCCAACACCCCAACATATAAGGTAGTGATTAGGTGTTAGCTGCTTGCAGGTAACACCTAATCACTACCCCAGTAAGCCAAAAGGCACCACAAGCGGAAAGTTTTCAACTTTCCAAGCTTTGGCACTGGTTCAACTAATGCGAATTTCATTCGCAAGTTTCACGGGCGCGCGGTAGCTTCAAAGCACTAAACACACGCAATGACCCAAAAATCATAAAGAGTCGTTCACATCATGATCACCGAAAGGGCGCACCCCAAAAACCAAACTAAAGAGCACTCCATTCTAATCACCGAAAGAGCAACCAAAAGCACCACCACACCCTACTTCGAAGCCACCCGAATCACAACATTCCCCACTGCCTGAATCACACTCACAATCAACAAAATAATCAAAATCGTCACCCACAACAAATCCGTCAAGCGCAAATTCTGCCCAAACTGAATCGCAAAATCCCCCAGCCCACCAGCACCCACCGCACCGGCAAAGGTCGTTAACGCCACCAAGTTAATCGCTGTGATCTGCGTCACACGTGCAATGCTCGGAATACTCTCACGCAGATACACGCTAAAGATGATTTCCAGTGGCGATAAGCCCATCGCAAGCGAAGCTTCAATCAATCCACCATCTAGCTCCGATATTGCCGATTCAATTTGTCTGGCAAAGAAAGGTACCGTCCCAAAGATAAGGGGAACAATCGCACCGTTTACGCCAATCGCCACCCCCATGATCGCCCGCGTTACAGGAATGAGCAAAACAAGCAGGATCAAGAAGGGAATCGATCTAATCACATTGATCGCCTTTTCAAACACATTGTAAATAAATAATTGTTCTAAAATACCGCCTTTTTTCGTGACGACTAGTAAAACGCCAAAGGTCGTGCCGAGGACGAACGAGATGATCCCGGCAATCCCAAACATCTGCAACGTGGCAATCGTCGCATCAACTAACATCCCGCCAAAGCGATCCCAGTTCGGTAATAATTGTTCTAACATGACTTCATCACCTCCACCTTAACCCCTTGCGACTGGATGTAGTTAAGCGCCGCCTCACGATCCCCCTGCTTCCCGCAGCAACTTACGACCAACGTCCCAATTGCCGTCCCCTGAATAATCCCAATATCCCCGAAAATAATGTTCGTCCGTAAATCAAACTTTTTCGTCAACTCGTAAATCAAAGCATCCTTTGCCGTCCCGCCCGAGTACGTCAAGCGAATCAACATCTCATCTTCATCCAGCGCCACAATCGGGGCGTCCTGTTCAATGAGTTCATACACCTTGTTAATCCCGCTCGACTGGGCCACAAATTGCTTGGTCACATCGCTTTTCGGGTTGGAAAAAATCTCTAAAACATTTCCTTCTTCTTTAACCCTTCCCCCCTCGATAACGGCTACGCGATCACAGATTTCCTTGATCACGTCCATGGAGTGGGTAATTAAGACGATGGTGATGTGGAGTTGCTGCGAGACGTCTTTCAGTAATTTTAAGATCGAAGCCGTTGTTTCCGGGTCTAACGCGCTCGTGGCCTCGTCGCACAGCAGCACTTTTGGATCATTCGCTAACGCCCGGGCAATCGCCACGCGCTGCTTCTCCCCACCGCTAAGGTTCGAGGGGTAAGCGTTCATCCGATGCGACAAGCCAACCAAGCCTAATAGATCGGTTGCTTTTTTTAGCTTATCTTCTTTTGATAGGGGGGATTTCTTTAGCGCGAACAAGACGTTGCCTAACACGGAACGCGAGGGCATTAGGTTGAAATGTTGGAAAATCATCCCGATCTTTTTTCTGACTTCGCGAATCCCTTTGGCGTTTAAAGAAGTGAGTTCTTCACCGTCGACGCTGATGCTACCCGTGGTTGGGCGTTCTAGTAAGTTAATGCAGCGGATCAGTGTTGATTTTCCGGCGCCGCTATAACCGATGATGCCGAAAATTTCGCCCGCATGGATTTCGAGATTGATCGCTTGCAGCGCGTGGATTTCTCTTTTTTTGACGACGAACGTCTTGTTTACCTGTTCAATTTTTATCATGTCTTGGGCACCTCCTTGTGAACTAAAAAACCTTTCTACCGTTGATAAGTAGAAAGGTTTAAGTTAGCCAAAAATAGCAAACGTCCGCTTCTCTCATCAATCAGGTATTGGCACCGTGCCTTTTACTTTAAGGTCGTTCGCCGTGATGTCATCGGGCCTGTCCCTCGATCACTCTCGATAAGATTTATTTAATTGTTGAGTATTCTAGCACGGGGCAAATGAGAAGTCAATTGGTTTTTGAAACATTTTCAAATGAAATTGTTTTCAACCAATTAGTCATCATCGTCCTCTTCCGGCGGTGGAGAGATTTCATAGACCACGATGACTTCAATTTCTTCGATCTCTGAATAAACGCCTTCTGGTAATAACGGGGCAAGTGGCACCCTCACACGCCCGTCATCGTCTAGATCGTGATAGCTAATTCTTGGTAGTGTTAGCACCGGCGCCATATCGAAAAAGTCGCCCCAGACCTGGATTTCAGTTGGATCTGCTGTGACGCTAATGCTTTGAAATCTTGCTGGCCTTTGCGATAAGGTGCTATCCACTTCGATTTCAATGGTTCTGGTGACTTCAAAAATTTCTAATCTAAAGCGAATCGATGCCGGGTAGATGTCAATGCCCATGACGGGTTCGCCTGCTGCATCATCTACAACAAGGTTTCCACCCAAAGTGGTATTCCCACTTTCGACAAGCACGTCTTCCGCATCCAGTGTTGTTCTGACAACAAAAACATCCGCTAAAAATCTTGATGCTCCTGTGAGCGTGACAAATTCTTCTTCCGGCTCAATGCGATAATCAAATCGGTTACTGATTTCAGGAAGTCCTACGAGAAGCGGTGGCGCAATTGGAAATTCAATCGATTCGATGCGGTCCACGATGACTTCTCCTGGTACCATATTAACCGTCGGGGACGCCGTTATTTGCCCATCTGGGTCTTCTACTCTAATGAAGACATTGGGAAACATACCTTCTTCAAAGCCCGTTAAATCAACATAAGCGACCAACGTGTTCGTCAACTCAAACACATTTATTTGCTCCCGGCTACCACTCAAAACCACATCAACGGTGGCTGGAATAGGGCTGCCGAAGGCTGTGTATCCGTCGTCAATGCGAACCTCCACAGGCACATTTTCCACTGTTCTGGTGTATATTAAAGATGGCGCTGGCGTATACCTCACACTAATGACAAAAGCGACGGCTAAAATGAAAGCCAGTACTTTAACAAGTCGATCGTTCCCGAGAATCTTGCTGGAGTTTTGGTCTAAATTTTTAACTCTAAACAAGCTTAAAATACGATCTGGATAGACGACCGCTAAAATCATATCTTTCAAAAATTCAATCGTATTTTTCATGATCGCGTCACATCCTTTGCTTGCTTAGTTCAGCGCCCCTAGTTTGCGAATTCCAGTAATTTTGGGGATGCTACTTTCCTTTTCAACAATGACCTTGTGTTAGATGTAAGACTGAAGGGCTTCTTTGAATTTATCGATTTCTTCAAATCTGGTGATGCGCCCGTTTCTTGCAATCGACATCGTACCGGTTTCTTCGGAAACAACTAATACGATACTGTCGGTGATTTCGCTTGCTCCGATCGCAGATCGGTGTCTCGTACCAAGTTCTTTGCTAATGTCTTCACGCGTCGTGAGCGGTAAGTAAGCACCCGCGCAGTAAATATTCTCGTTGCGAATGATGACGGCTCCGTCATGCAGAGGTGTTGTTGGGACAAAGATGGTGTTTAACAACTCAAACGAGAGTTTACTGTCCATCAACGTTGAAGAGGTTGTAAATTCGTCTAATTTTACTTCTTGTTCAATAACGATCAGGGCACCGATGCGTCGCTTTGACAAATAAGCAACCGATTTGCAAAGTGTGTCCACGATTTTTTCTTTGCCTTTTTTCTCCGAGCTCTTGGCTGTGTTAAGGCCAATTTTCTCCAATGCGCCACGCAATTCAGGCTGGAAGATGATGATCAAAGCAAGGAAGCCCCAATCCATGACGATGTCCACTAAAGCCTTCAAAGCGGCCAGTTCAAGCATCTCACTCATTAAGTTGAGAAAAAGAACTAGCAGGACGCCTTTTAGCAGCTGCATCGTCCTCACGTTTAACTTGACTAGGTTGAAAATCAAATAAATAATGATCCACACGAGGTAAACGTCAAAAATCCAACGCAAAATTTCAAGGAGTGTTAAGTTCGTAAACGTGTATAATAAATCATTTAGAAATTGCACTGCTACACCACCTTTTCATCGCATCTGAGTTGACGTTTTTTTGACTGTTTTGAGTATAACTATAAGTATATCCAATTTTGCACATAAAATCAACTTTCACAATGAAAATTTTTTCTATTTTTTTCTGGCACTAAATCTCACGCCACACAGGCGAGCACCTTCATTTCTTACACCTCTTCTCTTATTTTGTTTTTCTAGGCGATCAAACTTGAGAATTTTTTAATTTTACTGATAAAGTGATAGACTTTTGCTAACAAGTATACTATAATTATCCGTAACATTTAGAAAAGGGAGAGTTGTAAGATGAAACAAACAAGAGCGTTTATTCCAACCTTAAAGGAAGTGCCAGGGGATGCACAAATCGTATCACATCAATTACTACTAAGAGCAGGGCTTATCAGACAAGTGGCTGCAGGGATTTACACGTTTTTGCCCCTTGGGAAACGCGTCTTAGAGAAAATTGAAACAATTGTCCGAGAAGAACACGCAGCGATTGATTGCGTTGAGATGTTTATGCCAGTGCTACACCCGAAAGAATTATGGGATCAAAGTGGACGTTGGGACGTTTACGGTGATGAATTAATGCGGATGAAAGATCGTCACGGTCGCGATTTTGCGATGGGGCCAACGCACGAAGAGGTTGTTACCACGGTAGCAAAAGAATATTTGAATTCGTATAAAAAATTACCGCTTAGCGTGTATCAAATTCAAACGAAATTCCGCGATGAGCAACGCCCGCGCTTTGGTTTAATGCGTGGTCGCGAGTTCATTATGAAGGATGCGTATAGTTTCCATGCCACCGACGAGTGTTTAGACGAAGCTTATAACGGGTTTGTTAAAGCGTATAACAACATTTATGCACGTTGTGGTCTTGATTTTAGAATGATCGAAGCGGATAACGGACAAATGGGTGGTTCAGGATCTGCTGAATTCATGGCGATCGCAGACGTTGGGGAAGACACGATCGTTTACAACGAAGAAGGGACCTTCGCTTCCAACATTGAAGTGCATGACCTGCAAGTCGGAGACCCATCACCAGACGGTGTCGGCGTTGTGAAGCACGCGAAAGGGATTGAGCTTGGGCACGTGTTTAAGCTTGGAACGAAGTATTCGGAGTCAATGGGCGGCTTCTTCCTTGATGAGAACGGCGAGCAAAAGCCTTATATCATGGGGTGTTACGGCATCGGGGTTAGCCGTATTATGATGGCAGCCCTGGAGCAGAGAAACGACGAGAATGGGATTGTTTGGTCGAAGAGTTTGGCACCGTTTGATCTCCACGTGATTCCGGTTGACGTGAACAACACTGAGCAACTAGCAGCAGCCGAGCAAGTATACGCTGATATGAAAGCAGCAGGGTTCGACGTCCTCATTGACGATCGTGATGAGCGTGCAGGTGTTAAATTTAAGGATGCTGATTTAATTGGTTTGCCAATTAGATTGACCATCGGTAAAGGTATCACCGAAGGCATGGTTGAATTTAAAAACCGTCAAACTGGTGAATCACAAGACGTGGCATTAGCTGATCTGAAAGACTTTGTACAAGCACAGTACGATGCGTTAACTTAAAATAGATAAACATAGCTTATTAAAACTCCCATTGCAATGTGTGTTTTCACGCACTGCAGTGGGAGTTTTAATTGAATAGAACAGTTGAACCTTCACTATTTTCATTATTTCGTGTGAAAGCATGAGGGTTTCAGTGCCTCGGCTGAGAGAAACCCTCACTATTTTCATCATTTCCCGTGAAAATGTGACGCTTTCAGTGCCTCGGCTGAGAAAAACCTTCACTATTTTTGCTATTTCCGTAAAAGTATGACGGTTCTGAACCTCTTCTTTCCCTCTTGCATAACTCAGCCCAGTATCTCACGAAGCGCCTCAGCGATAACATCAAATTCGTCAGCTTCAATCGTGCGCACATCTAATTCACACCGATTATGACGAATCTTACAAATGATCGGGACACTCGCACGGCGCAAGGCCTCTGCCAACTCATTTGCACTCAGCCCAGCAATCGAAATTGCCACCGCTTTGGAGGCAATCTCCTCACCGGGATAAGCACCACCGCCGACTTGCGATTGCGTGTCGACGATTTCAACACTAGCGCTACTAATCGGCGCTAGTGTTTTGATTAATTGATCCGCTCTCAGTTCCAATGCCGCCAAACTGGCCGTCAACATCGCCAAAGTCGGGATCTCCGCCAATACCAAAGCTTCATCGTAGTAAAGTCGCAACGTCGCTTCAAGCGCAGCGATGGTCATTTTATCCACGCGCAAAGCCCGCGTCAGCTGATTTTTCTTCATCGCCTCAATGTACGTCTTTTTCCCCACGATAATCCCGGCTTGCGGCCCGCCTAGCACTTTATCACCGCTGAAGGTCACGATATCAGCCCCGCTTGCCAAACTGTCCTGTACCGTCATTTCGTAAGGCAACCCGAACTTTTGCAAATCAATGAGCATCCCGCTACCCATGTCGTGGATCAAAGGGACGTTGTTTTCCCGGGCAATAGCCGCGAGTTCAGCCACGTCTACTTCTTTGGTGAACCCGGAAATCTTGTAATTGCTCGTGTGCACTTTTAAAATCGCGGCGCTTTGATCACCCAACGCACGGGCATAATCGTCCGGATGGGTTTTATTGGTTGTGCCAACTTCTTTTAAACAGCAGCCCGAACGTTCGACGATGTCAGGGATCCGAAAAGACCCACCGATTTCGACGAGTTCGCCCCGTGAGACAACGACTTCACGCGCCTTTGCCACCGTGTCGAGCACTAACATCACCGCCGCTGCGTTATTATTCACGACAAGCGCCGCTTCACTCCCGGTCAACTCGCACAAGACGGCTTCGAGGTGCTGATAACGACTACCGCGACCGCCTGAAGCCAAGTTGTATTCCAGATTGGTATTAGCAAAGGCGGCGTTGGTAAGTTCTTCCAACACAATAGGGCTTAATTTTGAACGACCCAAATTAGTGTGAATCACAGTTCCGGTCGCATTGATGCACCGTGTTAATGAGGGCGCGAACTTTTCAACCAAGAACACCTGCGCTTCCCCGGTCAAAGCTGCCGCAAGGTCATCCACATGTGCCACGCTAAAGGCACCTTGGCGCAGCCGATCAATCGCCACACGAAAGGCTTCTACCACACTGGCATGCGAAAAACGGGCGATCAAAGCTAGCCCGGCTTCCGACTGCAACAACGCATTAACGGAGGGGATACTAGTAAACAACTGCTTATCCATGACTCATCAACTCCTTCATCACGCGAATGGCATACGCGACTTCTTCTTCTGTGTTCATCGCTGAAAAGCTAAACCGGATCATCCCTTGCTCTTTTGTCCCAAAGAACGTGTGAACCAACGGCGCACAATGAGCCCCGGCTCGAATCAAAATCTGGTACTGATCTTCCAGCAGCACAGCAAATTCAGCGGCATCCACGTTGGCAATGTTTAAGGCGACCACCCCGGTGCTCAACTTTTCTTGCGGTTCGAAATAGACATTCACGCCCGGCAACGACTGAACGTGATCATAGAAATAGCGCGCTAACGCGTAAGCTTGCTGCC
The DNA here is from genome assembly GCA_009780245.1 of Turicibacter sp. Lineage (GTDB taxonomy): Bacteria > Bacillota_I > Bacilli_A > MOL361 > Turicibacteraceae > WRKJ01. Next base: position 28,285 of record WRAJ01000014.1, on the reverse strand, counting down.
CCAGATGAGCGGCTCCTTGTGCCAACACGTGTTCGACGCCTGCCAATAGGCCCGCCAACCCGTGCGCATTCGGCGTTCCCGCTTCTAACCGCTCTGGCATGCTAGTGGGATGTGTTTTGGAGAACGTTCCTGTCCCGCTGCCACCCGAATAAGCCGGGCGAATGCTCACGTCTTTTTTAACACACATGCCACCTACGCCTTGCGGGCCGTATAAACTTTTGTGCCCGGTAAAGCAGTAAACGTCCACGCCAAGTTCGTCAAGGTTCATCTCAACTAACCCCGTGGCTTGAGCGCCGTCGACGATGAGCCGTAAATCGTGTTGACGGCACAGCTTGCTTAGAAAATTCAAATCTGTGACAACACCGGTCACATTTGAAGCGGCGGTTACCACAATGGCTTTTGTCTTTGGATGGATGAGTGTTTCGAATTCTTCGTAGTTTAACACACCGGTTTCTTTGTCAAAGGTGACGAAATCGAGGGTGGCGCCTTGTGCTTCGAGTTCGTATAACGGGCGCAGGACGGAGTTGTGTTCGAGCACCGTTGTGACGATGTGGTCGCCGCTACCAAACAGGCCTTTGATCGCCAAATTGAGCGCTTCGGTGGCGTTTTTGGTTAAGACGACGTCGTAGTTTGAAGCGTTTAACAGTTCGGCTATTTTTTCACGCGTTTGAAAGATAATCCGACTACCGTGAATGCTTGCAGCGTGACCGCCTCGGCTTGGGTTGCCAATGGTGCCTGAGGCAATGGCGTCGTACATCGCATCGGCAACGGCTTGCGGTTTTTTGAGTGACGTTGCAGCTTGGTCAAAATAATACATCCTGTTCCTCCTTAATAAAGCACCCTCGTATTGTCCACGCGGCGGGTGATTTTTTCTTTGTCCATGTACTCCAAAATGATCATGGAAAACTTGCGACTTGAGCTTAGCATGTCGCGAAAATCAGCCAACGTCATGCTGTTATTCGTTTTAATAAAATCTTTTACTTTGACAACCGCTTGTTCGTAGTGAGCCTGATCCATCACGGTATCGTCATCCAAGCGAATCAGCGAGTGCCCGTTTAGGGATTCGATCAATTCACGTAGCTCTTGCTTGCCATGGGTAAGACTTTCAATGGCCAGCGGTGTGAACCGGGATGCTTTCAACTGTTGCTCAATGGTCGCTTTGTCTTTGAGCTGGTGCGGGTTATATTTGATTTCAAAATCAGCCAGTGAAATGAAATCACCGGTTTTGATGACGTTATCAGCTTCAAATTTTGCCAGTAACAGGTCAAACGCTTTGCCTTTGGCAATCTGTGGGAATTTCGAGCGCAACTCTTCTTTTGGCATCCCAGGTCGCAAGCGGTAATCCTTGTGATAACGATCCAAATAGTTGATGGTTTCCTGTTTGAGATGGTCGTATTTCCCGGCGTGAAGGTAGGCGGTTTGTGTTTGCACAATTTGATTTGCTTGTAATAACGCCTGAATCCAAGTTTCACATTCTTCTTTAGTATGACCCATATACGCTGTGATATCTGCCAGCGTTGTGAAGAGTTGGGACGATTTTAATAAGAAGTCAAGGATCAAATCTTCCGGCTTGCCACTTTCTTTGATGGCTAATCCCGTCAACAGTTCTTCATTAAATCGCTTGTGTTTAGCCGGGTTAGCGTCTAACATCACCGCACCGGCAATGGTGTGCATCGGCGAATACTGTCGGAGGATGCATTTATCCCCTTGAATGGCCACCGCTTGTTCTTCGAGCCGCAGTTGCAAAAAGCCTTCCTCACCGGCTGAAATCTGATCAACGCCTAAGGGCACCGCACGGCATAACACTTCGCGGGTTCCGATGTGAATCCTGAGCCGGTCCCATAACCCGATCCCATCTTTCGCGTGCGGCAATACTTTCACTTTCACATCAAACATCCAGCTTGGCTGCATCCCATTCGCCGCAAATAAGGTGTCGCCACGCGCGATCTCATTGACACTCACGTTAGATAAGTTCAGTGCGACACGTTGCCCAGCAAACGCCGTTTCTGCTTTGTTACTGTGAACTTGGATGCCCCGGATTTTTGCTCGGATGCCCGATGGGTAAACGCCTAGCTCATCGCCGACGTTGATTTTTCCTTCGATAAGTGTCCCGGTCACGACGGTACCAAAGCCTTTCATCGTAAACACGCGATCCACGTGCATGCGCGCAGGAAGGAGCGTGTTTTTCTGCTCAATGACCCCGCTTTTTTCGTCAATCTTTGCTTTTAGTTCCTCAATGCCCGTGCCGTCGATGGCGTCGACTTTGATAAGCGGTGCGTCTGCTAAATGCGTCGACTTGAATTGCTGGGTAATATCATCGGCTACTAGCTCGATGAGTTCTTCGTCTGCGGTGCCAATTTTTGATAAGACCACGATGTAATCTTTCACTCCTAGTAACTGAAGGATGTCGATGTGTTCCCTAGTCTGTGGCATGATGCCTTCGTTCACGTCGATGACGAGTAAGATTAAATTTAAACCGGCTAAGCCGGCCATCATGTTTTTAATGAATTTTTCATGCCCCGGGACATCGACGATGCCAGCGCGGCGATTGCCTGGCAAATCAAAATAAGCGAAGCCGATGTTAATGGACATGCCGCGCTCTTTTTCTTCGGTGGTGGTGTCGGTTTCAATCCCGGTTAAAGCTTTAATGAGCGTCGACTTGCCATGATCGACGTGTCCTGCTGTTCCAATCACAATGTTTTCCATCAAATCACCCAACTATCGGCGATGGTTTCGCCTTTTTCTTTTTTTATCTGATAAAACTGTGCTGCCTCAAACGTGGCATGCTTAAGCAAAGGTAAAGCAGCCTGTACCTCGCCGATTGCCAGTTTAATCGCAAACCCGCAACCAGCCGAAATCACAGCTGGCAACGGGATCAACTTCATCGTTATACGGTGCGCTTTAAAAAAGGCTTCCGCACGCAAGGCAGCATGGGTTGAAGCAAACGCAATTAAATAGTAACTTTCGTTGATCATGGACGCACCACGTGATGTTGCGACATCAGCTCCACGATGCGGTACATGTTCGTCACTTCGCCAACGGCTAGTTTTTCGGTCAGCCCGTAAAAATCCAAGCAAGCGCCACAGCTCAAGATTTCAACCCCGGCCGTCACGAGCGCGTTTAGATCATCCAGCACTTCTGAGCCTTCCACCGACAAATGAACACCGCCGTTATAAAGGAGGACGTGGCTCGGGAGGGTGTCTTGCTCGGCCAAACTGTAGGTAAATCCTTTCAACAGTGCATAGCCCAACTGATCGTCCCCAACGCCCATCGTTTGCGCGTTAATGACCACCACGTAATCATCCGTAGCAACGCGAGCCGATGGGGCAACTTCGACCGCTTTGTCACCAGCGCCTATGTAAACGCGATAAGAAGTAGCCGATTCTTTTCCAACTTCAACGGGTAACCCTAACTGCGTGGCCATCTTCGAAAGATTTTGGGTCGAGATTTCATTGTCAACGGTAATGAAGATTTGAGCATGCTCTTTCAACGCTTTTCTTGCTTTTATAACAGGAAGTGGGCACACGTCGCCCATGGCATCAATTTTAAACATCTTTAACACGTCCTTTTCTAATCATTAACGATGATTTCAAATGCTTGCTTGCCAGTGATTCGGCCGATAAAACTGGCGGTTACTGCGTTTTTCTCCAAGTCTGCTAGAAAGGCTTCTAGTTCAGCTTCGGGCACGCTAAATAATAGGCCGCCCGAGGTCTGCGGGTCGAACATTAGCTCTTCAAAAGCAAAGTCGTCAAACGTGAAGGTGACTTTTCCCGCTAAGTGATTGCGATTGCGTTGGCCGCCGGCGGTGATGAGAAATTCCTTTGCACCGTCGTAAGCACCTGGCAAAACGGGGATGTTTTTCACGTTAAGCTCGGCTGATAACTTGCCGTTTAGCATCTCCGATAAATGCCCGAGCAGGCCAAAGCCCGTGACGTCCGTACAACTATGTACAGTAAATGTTTTTGCAACCTCTGCGGCAGTTTTGTTCAGCATTTCCATGGAGGCGACGGCTTTTGTAAACGCTTCTTCACCGATTTCGCCCACACTATACCCGGTCGTGACGATCCCAACCCCGAGCGCTTTTGTCAACACTAAACAGTCCCCATTTTGCGGTGCATTGTTTTGCCAAATACGCTTGGGATGCACTTTCCCCGTGACCGACAGCCCGTATTTCGCTTGCGCATCGTGAATCGAATGCCCACCGGCAAGGATGGCACCAGCTTCCGCGACCTTTTCAGCCCCACCCCGCAGAATCTCACCGAGGATGGCAAGGTCATCTTGCTCCGGAAAGCACACAATATTAAGGGCCGAAATCACCTCGCCGCCCATCGCATACACATCGCTAAGCGCATTGGCCGCGGCAATCTTGCCAAACAAATACGGGTCGCTCACCATCGCCGGGAAAAAATCGAGGGTTTGCACCAAAGCTAAGTCTTCGCTTAATTGCACAACCGCCGCATCGTCTGACGAATCAAACCCAACCAGTAGCTGTTCGTTTTGCTGCTTGGGCAGATTGTTTAGTAGTTTGCTTAAATTCCCCGGACCAATCTTGGCGTTGCACCCGCCGCAAATAATCAAATCTTTTTTACTCATTTTCGTTCCCTCACCCATACTAGCATAGTGCTTACCATTGTACCCAATTTCTACGAAAAATACAACGACTTTGCATCGTTTTTATTGGCAGGTCATTGTTCAAAATAATTATTCACAAAAATTACTTTACTTGTCGTAGTAATTATGTTATGATTACTTCATCAGACGTAGTATTCGACTCGGAGGTGAGGCATTTGATTAGCAGTGATATTATTCGTGGTTACAACGACACCATCATTCTTTATATGTTAAAACAAGGGGATTCTTACGGCTATGAAATCAGTAAGCAGATTGAAAAGCAAACAAATGGCGACTATGTGATGAAAGAAACAACGCTCTATTCTACTTTTGCACGGCTACAAAAAAATGGGTACATTTCATCCTATTCAGGTACAGAGACTAATGGGCGTAAACGGACGTATTATAAAATGACAGCCGAAGGATCCCAGTATTACCAAGAAAAATGTCGCGAATGGGTATTGACCAAGAATGTCATTAACCGATTTATTCAGGAGGTAGACCAATGAATAGACTAAAAGATTACGTGGAAGTCCAATTTCAGAACTTTCCAGCAACAGAAGAAAGTTTAACTATTAAAGCAAATATTTTGGCCTCAATGGAAGACAAGTATGCGGATTTAGTAGGCAGTGGTACGCCGGATGACAAGGCATTTGAGATTGTATCAAACCAGTTTGGAGATATTGATGAGTTAAGAGACGTGCTCTTCACATCGAACACTGTACCCGTCTATGAGAAGTTAAAAGGTTACGCCATTTTTTTCCAAAAACCCTATCACTCACGCCTGCTAATTTTATTTAGTGCTTTTTTATCAGTGTTTATACTTATCGCAGGCTTTCATGTGGAAATTTGGCTCCTCGCTATTATGACAATTTTTACACTGATTTTCTTTGTTTTTACTGTGCTCATGCACCCAAGCCATTTCGATGATCCCCCTAAAGATTTGCATCATTACATCTCTTCCCGTCAGTTTACTCTTGCCCTTTTCTCTAGCCTTTTGACGGCTCTTGTTTTGATTGTAAGTATCTTGAATCATCTCTTTATCATCTTCCCTTGGATCTATTCAAGAGCCCTTCAAACCGTGTTCATTGATGGGATATATCTGTATAATCTCCCCTATCACTTTAGAGACGTCATCGTTCTCGAGCTTATTTCTATCTTTTTTATATTTTTAATACTCTTTATAACGATGCTCATCATCGCAGGTCGAATTCACAATCAGCCTGCTAAAGCCTCTGACAATGAAAATGAAATTGAATAATACTACCATTCTCATACACGCTGTTCTATCATAAGCAACGTACAGCCCGAAAGGGTGTATTGACATTTATGAAAGCGTGTGCTAAAATGGCGGCAGATACTAAAATCTAAGTATAGGAAGGCGATCTATATGTTATTTATCAAGCACAGTCACATGAATTGATCAAACGATATGCGAAGCCGTGAGCTTCAGTCAAAATTACGTTTGCGCATTTAACAAGATCGCCTAGCTCTTTTTATAGCTCGTATAAAGACGCTGAGGTCTGAATCGTTATTTGCGTTATTAGTGATGTCGCAAATAACTTCATGACAAGGATCAGCGTCTTTTTGCATGCTTAAAAAGGAGGCAACAGTTATGAACAAAGAAATTAGCATCGCGCTAGTACGGCAAGGTGCAGAAGAAATTTATCGCACCGGAGAGCTCCAGTGCGCGGAAGCAGTGGTGCATGCGATCATCCAGCACGTTGATCCAACCATGCCCAAGGAGTTGATCCCAGCGGTATCAGGCTTTTCTGTGGGTGTCGGTCGGTCGCAATGCATGTGCAGCACCGTTTCTGCTGCTGTGCTTTGTCTGGGATACTACTTCGGAAGAACCTTCCCAACGACCCCTACCGATCCGGACAGCTTAAAAACAATGTCGCTTGCTCATGAGTTACAAGATAGTTTTCGAGGTAAGAACAAAGTGTTATGTTGTCGCATTCTTAGAAAAGATGCCAAAGAGGACGAGCGGCTAGAAAAATGCGTTGGTATGATCGGTGACATGGCAGCTAAAACCGCTGAAATCATCGCCAGAGAACTCAACTTGAAGGTTATTGCCTAGGAGGTGCGCCAAAATGAAAAAAGAAGTGAGTATTAAACAAGTCCAATACGATGCAGAAGAAGTTTTCAGAATCGGTGGCTTCTATTGCTCCGAAGCCATTATGTCTGCCATTAGAAAAAACATTGATCCCAGCATGCCCGAAGCATTGATCGCCACGGCTTCTGGCTTTCCAGTCGGCGTCGGACGTTCAAAATGCATGTGCGGTGCCATTTCAGGTGCCGTGATCGCACTCGGCTATTTCTTTGGTAACGAAAAATCAGCCGATGGCACAGGCTCAAAAAGCATGGAACTCGCTCATGAACTGCAAGATAGCTTTAGAAAGAACCACCAAGGCACACTCTGTTGCCACATTCACACCAAAGGCATGGACCTGCTAAGCGGCGAACACAAAAAGCAATGCGTCGCTTTTACGGGTGAGATGGCAGCTAAAACCGCTGAATTGATCGCCAGAGAGCTTAATCTAAAGCTTATTTATAACGACGTGGAGGTGCGCTAAATGAAAAAATTTATAAAATCTATCCCGATGGCAACACCCGGCATTGCCCTAGCGTTTGCTGCACTTGGAAATTTATTATTGTTACCATTCGGACCAACCGTCAGGTATATCTGCGGTATGTTATCGTTATTTGTGCTAGGTATCTTTGCGATGAAACTTATTTTTGATAGCGGCCATGCCAAAGAGGAACTAAAAACACCCGTCCCACTCAGTGTTTTGCCGACGGCAACGATGGCGGTGATGCTACTAAGCACTTATATAAGGCCACATATTCCTAGCGTTGCCTTGGCCATTTGGTACGTTGCGATTGCCGTTCACGTGATCATTATGTTGGTGTTTACCCAGCGCTTCGTGATTGGCTTTCAACTTGGCACCGTCTTTCCAAGCTGGTTCATTGCTGGCGTAGGGATCGTCACAGCAAGTGTGACTGCTCCAGCTATGGGAGCCTTAACGATTGGGCACATCGCATTCTGGGTCGGATTGATCCTATACTTCGCCATCTTACCGTTAGTCATTCTTCGGATGAACAAAGTGCGCGTCTTTCCAGAGCCAGCACGTAAAACCGTTGCAATTTTCACTGCACCGATGAGCCTTTTGATTGTCGGCTATTTCAATTCTTTTGTCTTACCAGAGCAAGTACAAGCAAATCCTCACCTCGTTTACCTGATGATTGCGATCGCGGCAGCAAGCTACATCTACGTCTGCCTGATGATGTTCTAGCTACTAAAAATCAAATTTTACCCAACCTACGCCGCCTTTACCTTCCCTTACGTGATCAGCGCCATCGCCTTTAGAATGGCAGCTAACTTCCTTGGCAACCGTCACGGCATGTACTTCCTCATGGACATCGCAGACATCGCCATGTGGATCGGGGTCGCAGTGATGCTCTTCGTTTGCGTTCATTACATTAAATATTTCAGATTCTGGTTGAGATTTTAAACTGACATGGCAAGCCGTTTGTTCGTCTTGAAGCAGCACTACAGGTTTTCTTTAAAAAATCATCAAAAACCTGTATTATTTTCTATTTTTGACATCCATTAAGTGTCAAAAACACCAAAATACTCTTATCCAACACTGTTCGACCCGCAGTTGATGTCAAAATTACAGGTTATTTCAAAAAAATCATCGAAAACCTGTATTATGCTGCGAGCACACGATTTGAAAGCACAAAAAGGCGCTGTAACCACACAATTGATCACACACGCCTTTTTTAATGTCTACCACTTTCCCTAGGCAGCTTGCGTCCACCTAGCTTGCGGGCAATTCTGCTCAAGCAACGTTTCAAATGCTTTGCGACAACCCTCAGAACCTAGCCCCTCTTTATCAACAAACGTCCACTCCGCCCCTTTACTCGTCAGTAAATACATATCCGGCATCACTAAAATCGCCAGTATGTCCCTGTAAGGAATCAGCTTAACCTCATTTTTAAGCACCCCTTCCGCTGAAAAGGCCACAGTTTGCCACGTATCTAAAATTCCTGATGCTTCTGCAACCATGATTCCACGCCTCACTGTCAACCTCGGCAACTGCAAAATCAACACCCCTATAAATCCTAAGATCAATCCAAACAGATCAAAGCCCGCCGACCTAGGCGAGGTCGCATCCAGCAATGATGGAATGGTCAAAACAGGAATGATCGCAATGATCATCAACGAAAACGCCGTGTTTCGCCTTAACTGCTTCGGATTCGCCAAACCCTGGTATAACGCCTTTGTCACAAACGTTTCAGTTCTAAATTTCATTCAAGCCACGCTCCCTCTTCTCAAAGTAAAAAGGCGCAGCGACCTAAGCCACGAACGCCTTTTGCATTTTCTCTCTTATGCCGATTTCCCAGTTTTGAAGTACTCCATTAACATCATGATACCAGTGATCGTTACAACCGTTACAACCACATAAATAAGCTGGTTGATGTTTCCACTCAAATGACGGAAGAAGTTAAATGCTAGCCAAACGCCTGGAAGACCCGCAAGCGCAATCGCTAATGATTGCTTTCTTGCATACTTTCCTTCTCTAACGAACTTGATACCAGCAACTGACATTAAGAACGCACATGCACCCATCATGATTGGGAATGCTGCTGGTTGTGCTAGCCCAAGCATAAATACTAGTGCCATTGCAGGCGAGTAAAGCCCCACACCAGCTGTCATTAAAGCACCTAGGATAAAGAATCCGATAACCCCGATGACTAAGCGAACACCCGTTAATCCCAATGTTGCTGCTTCTGCTGTGTTCCATCTAACGATACCAGGACCAGACATAAACGTTGAACCTTCCAAGCCGATTAAGAGCCCAGATGCTGGCGTTCTAAGGAACATGATTAAAGCAACAACGATTAAAGAAGCACCGACAACACCAACAATGGTACGTCTGTTAAACTTCGCTACAATCCCTGCACCTAACCAAGCACCGATAACTGAAGATCCGATAAGAAGGTACAACGTCAATGCATCAATTTCAACGTACCCAATATACAACCATGCCATGAAGACAACTGGTATCGTATGCGCCACGTTCAGTGTTCCTGGCACAACGCCGATGTCTACGGTTTTCGTTGTTTTGAACAAGAACGTTGTTGGAGCAAACGATCCGATCCCTACTGTATCAAAGAAGTTTGTTACAGCACCGATACAAGCATTGATGATGAGGTTTCCTTTAATTTCTTGTCCACCTTCACCAAGTACTTTCTCATCCTTATGCTTCATAACATCCATGAAGAACACAACGGTAAAAGCAGCCCCGAAAAGAATTAATAAAATTAATAAAATTTGAATTGGATCCATAAACTTTTTCCTCCTCTTGGACAATTACTCTCTGTAATCACCCTTTTAATTTTGGTTCGCCTTTAACAGGCGACCTTGCATTGAAACACATTAATGCTTACATTATACAAAATTCTAACTCAAAAGTACAGTAGTATTTTTTACTTCAACATAAACCCGTCTTTCACCGGATCTTTCGGGTCAACAATAATATTATTATACCCGTAAATATAAGAAGAGCCTGCAATCACAGGAACGATTGCCCGAATTCCCGCTACTTCCGTCTCCTCAATGATCTCCCCCTTAAACAACGTCCCCAAAATGCTCTCATACACAAACGGCTCGCCTAATTTCAGCTTACCCCTTGCGTGTAAAGTCGCCATTTTTGCACTGGTTCCGGTTCCACATGGCGAGCGATCAAGCTGTCCCTCCCCAAACACCACTACGTTTTTATAGTTAGCCTCTGGATGAGTTGGTTGATCATAAATCTCTACTAAGTCAATGGTTTTAATGTGCGTGAGCGTCGGGTGTAGCACATCGATCTGCTCGTTCGCCGCATGCATAATCTTCATCGCCAAAGCCGAAATTTTCGATGCATTTTCAGGCGTTACGGTTAAGCCAAGCTGTTTCGCATCCAAAATAGCAAAGAAACTACCACCAAATGAAACATCAAGTGTGACCTCTCCAATACCGTCTACCTCAATCGCCACGTTTTCTTTATACAAAAACGATTCGACGTTCGCAAACGAAACCTCATAAACATCGCGGTCTTCATCGAAATAGGCCGTCGCTGTGACCAAACCAGCAGGCGTGTCAAGGATCACTTCCTGTGTGTCACGACCTTCGTCTTTAATGATGCCCGTCTCAAGTGCCACGGTCACTGCCGCAATGGTATTGTGCCCGCACATATTTAGGTAGCCACCCCCGTCAATAAATACAATGCCAAGCTCTGCTTCTGGTACCGTTGGTGGCAAGAAATAGGCGCCGAACATGTCATTGTGCCCGCGTGGTTCGTGCATCAACGTTGTTCTTAATGTATCGAGGTTATCATGCAAATACTGTTTCTTTTCTGCCATTGTATTCCCAGGAATTTCCGGTAATCCGGTCAGGATAATTCTAGCGGGTTCACCACCAGTGTGCGAATCAATCGCTGAAAATAGTTGCTTCTTGGGGTCCATCGGAAATGAGGTTAATGCTGCTATTAATTTGCTATCTGTCATCTTTTTACCTCCAATTAAAATAAGTTTCTTAAGGATAGGCATTAGCAGATGCCGCTTCGTTACAAAATCACCCCTAGGAAACTATATGTTAGTGCCTGGTTTAACATGCCATTATCATGGTTTATCTCTTCTTATTTTTAATTTCAAAAAAGCCAGTGCTTTTCGCGCATCCATTTCAGTGACGTTGTTTTCACAAACAACCTCTGTTTCAACACCCTTCGCGGATTTGTTATAATCAACCACCAAGTTTGTGTATTTATTTTGTACAACAAACGCGGCTTGCTTACCAATGAATTTCAGCCCCACAACGCTCATTCCTCTATCGCCAATTTCTTTCATCGTATTGGCATAATCAACGTCTGAATTTCCCCAGCCGTCTGCGGAGATAATCGCGCCGTCACATCCCATCGCATCTAACCACGTTGCCACGCGATTTCCGACAAGGTGTTTCATTTTGTTATCTTGCGGCGTTCCCACGATGATCACACCACGCAAATCGATGTCTTCGTCTTTTGACACAACGTCGAGCAAGGGGTCTCTAAAATGATGCAACGTTGTTTCTTTTGTAGATGGTCCGATACCCATCAGGTATCCCTCCTTTTCAGGGTGTCTCTATTTTAACAATTGCGAAACACTTGTAGCGTGCACCTTTTTGCTTGCATAGGAGCCATTAAGGTGCAGAATTGCACCCTGTTGCTGTGTAAGAGCACATTAAGGTGCACGACTGCACCCCTTTCACCCGTATTTGAAGCATTAAGGTGCAATTTACTGGCTTTAGCACTAATTTCGCTATTGCGCCCCCCCTAATTAAGTCAACGCTCTGAGCGCACCGTCGCGATATTCATTTGGTGTTAACATCACGGGCATGTTATTCATATCAATAATCGACATGCCGCCTGCCACACCGCTTGGCTCATCAGGGAAAAGCAAATTGTCATACATGGCACCTTGACCAGCCACCTGCTTAACAATGGCAACTTTTATTTTCATGCCTGCTGTCTGTTCTTTTTCCACGAAATCGTAACGCTCATCTGCCTGATGACCAGGTAACGTTTTTAGCATGTCACGAATATCTTGAATCAACGTGTCACAAGCTTGATGCATCGCCGTTGCCGCTTGCCTTAAGTAGGACGCTTCACTTTTCAATGTGACATCAACGTGAATGATAACATCCTCTTCGCGAGGCGAGCCCGCTTGCCCGAAGGTTAACTTTTCTTTTAAGATCCCATTTGATGCTCCAAAGGCAGTCATTTGCCCACCGTCTGTGTCCGACGCTGTTAGTAACACATACACACCTGTCAACGTATGCGTAATGCCTGTGCCAAGTGTTCCCAATGCTTTGGTTGCAATGGGAATGATATCAACAATCGTGTTGACGTAGCCGTCATGCTGATAAGGATTAATAACATTAACTTCAGCGCTTTCAATAAACGCTGCAAAAGGTGCTAGTTCTAGACTAGCCACGTTTACCGTTAAAACGCCGCTAGCTAGACTAGTTTTAGCACCTGTTTGAACCTGATTAACATGAAAACTTTTAATCACTAATTTTTTCTCTAACATCGTCACGTTAAATCTGCGCAATGTATTCGTAAGGAAGTGGCACAATCTTGCCAGGTGTGACAATGTTGATTAATTCTTCCAGTGAATCTTTGACGATGGCAGTTTGTTGTGGAATGTTAAGTGGCTCACCAGCATTTGCTCCCATCGGTACCGATGGCGCCGTTGCTCTTGGCGTTCCGTTTTGACGGACGACTGGTGGTAAAGCGGCGATTAAAATAGTAGGAATACCTGCTTCCTCAATTGCTCTCTGCACGATCACGGCAGTTCTATGGCAGGTCCCTCAGCCGGCTGTTAGTAAAACAGCATCGACACCGTCTTCTACTAATTTTTTAGCGATTTCAGGACCGGTGACTTCTGTAAAAGCAGTCTGGTCTCCGCCACCACCCATGAATCCAAAGTGACGTGGTGCCACTTCTTTAAATAATCCTGTTTCTACCAGCTCATTTAAACGATCAACTGGTAACATGCAGTTAATGTCGCGGTTAGCATCAGCGTTGTCATAGCCTCCGTGAGAGACCATTAAGTCGGACGCTTTTGCAGATCCTGGAATTTCTCGGTATCCATTATCTCCTGCAAAATTAAACCGCTCATCTGTTTTTAAGTGAATACCCGCTGCGGTTGCCATCGCAATTTTCATTTCACTTAACGGCTTCGTTACAGGGGTAAAAATTGATTTAGGCGTAATCGGAACAAAAATTTCCGATTGCAAGCCTTCTACAACGGTTAAGCTCATCATTCTAGCTCCTTTTCTTTTAGTATCAAGCGCCATCTAACATGATGACGCTTGTTTCTTTTTTTCCAGCGCCGCTTTTTCTTTCAATGCTGCGGACGCTTCAATTGCCTTGACGTAGTGTTCATTAGGTGTCTCGGCTAACACCTCTGGATAAGACATGGCAAAGCCAACTTCTTGACCGACAACAGGTTCGTATTCTGATATTAGCATGCGCTTTGGAATTTTGAGTTGTCCCAACCTTCCTTTTAAATCAATGGTCACTGATCCTGCTGTGACTTCAACCAAGACACCTTCATACATGCGCTCAGTTGACAAATATTTGAGTTTGTCCATGCCAGCCATATCCATAAGTTTACCTACTTTCTACCCTTATTCTTTCTCATACAATTCAGCACGTTTCTTACTCTTTTCAAGGACTTGTTCGTTATCCGTTAGTGCGATTTTGGTGCCAGTTGCTTTCTCAATTGCTTCAATGTTGTTCGCTTTCACGTTCGGATTCCATTTACGCTCTGCAGCTTTGATTTCCACACCCGCCATTTTTGCTTTCAGCATCGCTAAGGCACGGATGGCATCTTCTTCACAAAGCGTGTTGTTTGATAGAATTTCGTTTTCGATGCCTTGCATCGACTTGTTATGATCAATTAAAGCATCCATGTATTTGTTACCAACAACAAGCGCACCTTGCACCGCTGAGTAAGTCATGCCGACAATCGCAACACCACGCTTACCGATCTCTTCAATGTGAGACGCGAAGTCGATGTGGTTATTCCCAAACCCTTCGGTCGTTAAGATAGCACCGTCAACGTCCATGGCTTCAATCATCATCCCAAGACGCTTAGAAACGTAATCTTTTTCCGTATTAGCTTGCGGCGAACCAACAAAGATCACACCCACAACGTCAATTTCTTCATCGTCCATGGCTCTTAAAACTAATGGCTCACGGAAATAGTGACGCGTGTTCTCCTTTGAAGCAGGTCCAATACAAGTTAACGCGTGAATCGCACCATCTAAAACTTCTAATGGTGACAGCATCACCGGTAGGTTCCCAAGGTCAACGTTTGCTTTCGCACCAAGCGTACCTGCTGGTTCCGTTGGCAAAATTAAGTTATCGTGCATCGCCCCTTGTCCCATGATTTCTTTGATCAGCACAACGCGCTTATTTCCGGTCCTTCTGTACTGGCTAATCTCTTTTGAGTCAACGGCTGTTCCCTCAAATTCTTTCAACGCTTTACGAACTTCATCTGTGATGTAATCAGCCGCTTTATGCGCTGCCAATGGTCCAGGGCGCTCCATGTTCGCAAGCTCTTTAATCACCACTTCGATTTTGATCAAAATTTCACCGCGGTCAGGTGCACCAGGGCGACCCCACATGATGTTCTTCTCAAGCTCTCCTTCTGATGAACCAAACTCACCGATTTGAACGCCGTTTGCATCCGTACCTGTCAGCAAAACCACAACGCCATCAAGCACACGCGTCACGCCCTCACCGAGCAAGCCTTCCTCTTTTGTCGCAATTGGCGAAACATCCATGATCGTTTCACTAAACGTATCGTACTTATCTGGCGTGATGATTTCCACGCTCATTTTTTCTACCAATTCTTCTAGCGCAACGGCTTCTTCACAGAGCGACTCCGCTTGGCGTAACGTTAAGGTCGTGCCTTCGATTTTCGTTTCATCCCCAAATATCACTTCTGTAATCTCAAAATGTTTCTGAACAATACTACGCATGAGCCTTGCTTCGCTTGTCGTTGTTTCTTCCGTTGCCGTACTTGTAACTGCTTTAGGTGCAACCTCCGAATTAACGGCTACCGGTGCTGGCGCAATCGAAGCACTTCCGATTGCACTCAGGGGAATTTCAAGGTTAATGCCTTTTCCTTCCGCAATGCTTAATTTAAGTACACCGTGATTGACCGATACATCGCTGGTTACCGGCGCTGCAACAGGTGCTACCTCGACTGCTGAGGCCGCCTCTATTGGCGCTACTTCTGCTACTTTTTCCTCTGTCGCAACGATGCCATCTACAACATCAGGCGTTAAAGGTGTTAATGAATCCAGTGTCTTTGTTAACTTTGCCCCAATGACTTGTTCAATGGTTAAACAGTCATCTGGTAAAGTCAATAAGCCTGAATCTTCTAAATCTGCGAATAATGCTGGGTCTTCCAAATTTGCGGGTGTTATCACGATACCTTCTTCTGCTCGACAACATAAGACCGCTGGGTCTTTTGCATGTTCTTTTACTGTTTCTTCAGTAATAGCCATAAATTAAAACCTCCTATAATATTAGTCGTTTATCATATCATATGGTCGCATCAAAAAATTGAGCAGTGGGATGCGTCCGTCCTTAATAGACATGTTACTCTTCGCGTCTATATAGTTTACGACTTGCTGCTCTTAGTACGTGATCTGTACTGTGATATACTCTGACTCCTAACCTAGGAGCGACGGTCATGACCGTATTCGTTCATGATTCACATGAACCAGCAATCACAGTTTCCGCTCCAGATTTTTTCATCATTAGAATTTTCTCAGTTTGACCAGGACAAATGCCAGGCAAGTCACATCTATATCTTCCGTTATGCTCGACCATGCGTTTACACATGGCACTGGCGACCACTTCGGCACCCATCGCTTCCGCGATAGCGCGTAATCGGTCTTCGTCTGTGCCACACTCGCACGCGAGTAAGCCAATTTTTCGCGGTTCTTGTGGAAATGGCATGGCAACTAGGATCCCACCGGTTGTTTTCGTCAATGGCGTTTGCTCCGTGCCGCTTGCCCCAGTAAATGGCCCGCCGATCACGATTTCTCCGTACGGTTCGATGTAACCACCGCATTGTTCGATGTAGTAACTAACCGGCATCCCGATTGGTTGGTCGACAAAAATCTTGACACCACTTTGAACACGACCAGAAATGGTCAAATCTTTGTCAATGTATGGCTTTCGTAGCTCAATCGCATTGACGACGTGTTTAATGGTTTCCACGTTTGAGACGATCGCATTTGCAACACTTGGCAGTTCGCCTGGTTGCAGTTCCACGCCCAGTAACTCGCGGACAATGACACGCTCATCGCCGGCTGGGTACATGTCAGACACAAATTTGACTTCGATATTAGGTTCGTTCTTACAGGCTTTTCCAAGTGCTAAAGCGGCTTTGCGATGTTTCAGTTTCATCGCAATGTAAGCACGTTCTGCTCCGCTTATCTCAAGCAAATAATTCAAACCACGAACGATCACTTCCGGATGTTGTTCCATGAGCTTCACGTTGTGTCCTAAAACAGGCTCACATTCAACAGCATTTGCAATGATGACACCGCCTTCAACCTTCGTTGCATATTTAACGTGCGTGGGAAATCCGGCACCACCAGCACCAACAACGCCTGCGTGTTCAATGGCTTCAAGGTGAGAGCTGGTGTCAGGAATTTTTTCAAAATCATCCGGCTGAGTATCTGCCATTTCAATGATGATTTGCGTTTTTGTCACCTCTTGTACTGTGCCTGTCACGCTTGCATGGATGTTGGCACCCAAGCCGGTCGGCTCAGCAATTAACTGACCGCGCAAAACAGAATCGCCTGTTTCAACAAGGGGACGACACGGCGCACCAACGTGCTGTCTTAATTCGATATAGACATTCATTTTTACACCTCCTTTGCAAAAAAATATGCTTCTTATCCTTCATTATAATTAATGAAACCGTTTCCGTCAAGGGTTTTCTGTGAATTCCTTTTTATTTTTTCGTACGATAATACTCTTTTTTAGACGATAGAATGAACCTGCACCCTTTACAGAAATAAAATTGACAAAAGTATCGTAGTGTGATAGAATGACATCGTCTGGGAATGGATGGGTTCTGGTGTTCCCTCTGGTCTTCAAAACCAGTATGAGGGGTTAATAGCCTCTTGGGTGGGTTCGATTCCCACACGCTCCCGCCAATTTTAGAAATTTGATGAAGATAAAAAAGGTCCTCTCCTATTATTTGTGAGAAGACTTTTTTTATACTCTTTTCTACGTCATACACATCATAAAACCTCACGACAATTTTGTCGTGAGGTTTTATTTATTAAAAGTCTAATAATCCTAAAAACGATTCTACGTCTAATGATGCACCACCGACTAAAGCACCGTCGATTTCTGGCTGTGCCATTAATCCTGCTACCGTCTCAGGCTTCACAGAACCACCGTACTGAATACGAATCGCATCTGCAACGTCTTGCCCGTGCTCACGCGCGATGACCGAGCGGATATAGCCAATCGTTTCATTCGCTTGCTCGTCAGTTGCCACTTTCCCTGTTCCGATTGCCCAGATTGGCTCATAAGCGATAACCGTCTTCTTCACTTCGTCAGCCGTTAAACCAGCTAACCCTTTAACCATTTGCTCATCTACTAACGCATTCGTCGTTCCAGCTTCACGCACTTCTAGTGGCTCACCACAACATACAATTGGTGTTAGCCCAGCTGCAAGGGCTGCTTTTGTCTTCTTGTTTACGATCTCGTCTGTTTCACCGAACATTTCACGACGCTCGCTGTGACCGATAACGACATACTCAACACCGATATCCGTTAACATACTCGGCGCAATTTCGCCCGTAAAAGCACCGTTTGCTTCAAAGTGCATGTTTTGCGCACCAATGCGTAAATCAGAGCCTTGCTCCTTGACCATGCAGCAGAGATTAACTGCAGGGGCGCAAATCACCGTTTCGACTTTATCAGCTACAGGCACTTTTGCTGCAACCGCTTGGATAAAGTCGATCGATTCTTTGCAATTCTTATTCATTTTCCAGTTTCCAGCGATAATTGGTTTTCTCATCTTATTTAACCACCTTGTTGAAATTTCAAATTATAAGCCTAATAATTCTTTTTTCTTTCTATCAAACTCTTCTTGGGTTAAAACACCCATATCGAGTAATTCTTTCAATGCTTTCACTTCTTCTGCTGGTGACTTCTCTTGAACGATAGTAGTGCCGCCAAATGCACCGCCGCCTGAAATCTTTTCATCAACAAAATCGCGAATTTGCATGGCTTTCTTTTCTTCTTCTTTATTAGCGAACATCACCGCATACTTATCTTCTGCCGCACCGCTCAAGCCTGAAGCTGCTGCCGCTACACCTAGAATTGAAAATTGTAAAACACCACTTGTTATTTTTCCACGCTCTTTAAAATGCACGCCTGTAATGCTAGCAAACGGCACTTTTTTTGCTCCGGTTATACCAACGGTCATTGCGTTTAATAATCCTTTTTTATCAATCGTAATTCCCGTTTGATCTAGTGTAATCGTAGCTTTTTCAGCACTTTTAAAGTCGATGGTAATTTCTTTCACTTGTCCACTTTTAAAATCTTCAAACTCGTTAGTAGAAAGACCAGCCATTTCTGCGTGTCTGCTTCTGAGTTCTGCATCGCTACTTTTCTTAATGATCTTAATATTTTTCATTGTGATCGGTAAACCCATCTCTGATGCGCAATCATCACATAACGTACTTTTATCTGCAGTTTTATTCCCTGCGATCTTCCCTGCTTCTTTTTGACAAATGATACAATTTTTTTTAGCCATGTTTCGTGACCCCTTTCTTTATTCTTATTTATCTGTTAATGACGTTAAACCTGGTAATTCTTTTCCTTCAAGTAACTCCATTGAAGCACCGCCACCCGTTGAAATCCATGAGAACTTATCCGCACGTCCTAAGTTAATTGCTGCTGCTGCTGAATCACCACCACCGATGATTGAAGTTGCGCCATCCTGAGCTGCGATGGCATCCATCACACCGATTGTCCCTGCTTGGAAATCTTCGTTTTCGAACACACCCATTGGACCGTTCCAAACTACCGTCTTTGCGCCAGCGATTTCCGCTTCAAACTTCGCGATTGATTTAGGTCCGATGTCGAGTCCTAAAAACCCTTCTGTAACAGCCTCAGCAGCCGTGTCTTGGACAGTTGTGTAACCAGCAAAGGCATTTGCTTCTTTTGAATCGACCGGAAGGATTAATTTATCGCCTGCCTTAGCCATTAATTCTTTTGCTAGCTCTAATTTATCGTCTTCGCATAATGATGCACCGATTTCTAAGCCTTGCGCTTTATAGAACGTGTAAGTCATCCCACCACCGACGATCACTTTGTCAGCTTTGTCTAATAAATTCTCAATCACGCCAATTTTATCCGATACTTTTGATCCACCTAAAATCGCCACGAACGGACGCTCTGGTGCATCAACTGCGTTTTTGATGAATTTAATTTCATTTTCAAGTAACATACCTGCTACCGCATGCGCTACATTTGATGAAATACCTACGTTTGAAGCATGCGCACGGTGAGCCGTTCCGAATGCGTCGTTAACAAAAATCCCGTCTCCCAGTGATGCCCAATATTTACCAAGCTCAGGATCGTTCTTCGATTCTTTCTTCCCATTCACATCTTCAAAACGTGTGTTCTCAACCAGTAAAATATCGCCATCGTTTAAAGCGTCAATTGCCGCTTCTAGCTCAGCCCCACGCGTAACACCTGGAAATACCACTTCTTTTCCAAGCTTTTCACCTAACGCCTTAGCAACTGGTGCTAAAGATTTTCCAGCTTTATCAGCTGCTTCTTTCACGCGCCCTAAATGCGAGAATAAAATGGCACGACCACCCTGTTCAAGGATGTACTTAATTGTCGGCAATGCGGCTGTGATTCGATTATCGTTTGTGATCACTCCGTCTTGTAATGGTACGTTGAAATCCACGCGTACTAATACTTTTTTACCTTGCAACGCTACGTCTTTTACTGTCATTTTGTTCATTGTTTGTAACCTCCGCTTTGTGAAAAAAATTTTATTTTAACCTCTACTATTTTACCCTTTTTCTGAGTAAAATTCAAACGAAATTCCAATATAAGCAGCATTCTTCTCAAACTGCAATCCGTTTTCATAGCAAATAGCAAAAAAGGTTGAAATCCTAGGACTTCAACCTTCTAAAGCGGTAGATTAAACTAACTCAATAACCGCCATTCTTGCTGCATCTCCACGACGTGGTGCCGTTTTGATAATACGTGTATAACCACCATTGCGATCTGCGTATCTTGGTGCGATATCAGTAAATAATTTTTGAACCGCAGTTTGATTTGTCTCGGCGTTAGCTACTTCGTTGCGAAGAACTGAAATAGCTTGACGTCTAGCATGTAAATCGCCACGCTTACCTAATGTAATTAATTTTTCAACTGTACGGCGAAGTTCTTTCGCGCGTGCTTCAGTCGTTGTGATTTTTTCATTGATAATAAGATCAGTTGCTAAGTCACGTAACATTGCTTTACGCTGATCACTTAAGCGACCTAATTTTCTATAACCCATGCTCACCCTCGACCTCCTTCTTTAAATGACGCTATTCTATATAACCAAGTCCAAGTCCGAGTTCACTAAGCTTTTCCTTAATTTCTTTCATTGACTTTTTACCTAGGTTTTTAACTTTAATAATGTCTTCTTCTTTTAAACTTGCTAAGTCTTGAACCGTGTCTACACCGTGACGGCGTAAACAGTTATAGGCACGAACTGATAAATCAAGCTCTTCAATCGGCATATCAAGCACGCGCCCTTGTGATTCGTCTTCACGCTCATTAATAAACGAAGTTGAACGACCAACTTCATCTAAATCAACTAGCACATTGAAGTGTTCAACCAAAAGTTTTGATGCAAGCGATATCGCTTCTGCTGGTTTTAAACTACCATTGGTTTTAAGATCAATGGCTAATTTATCATACGACGCATCTTGTCCAACGCGTGTTTTTTCAACTTCATAAGAAGCATTTAGAATCGGTGTGTAAATAGAATCAATCGCAATTTCTCCAACAGATTCTAAATGTTTTTTGTTATCAGCTGCGCCAACGTAGCCATTACCACTGCGCACCTTGAAGGTCATTTTTAATGCACCTCCGGTAGCAATCGTTGCAATGTGCAAATCAGGATTGATGACCTCTACTTCGCTATCCAACTGGATATCAGAAGCAAAAACCTTTCCTGCTTTTGACACATCAAGATAAAGTTCTTTCGCTTCGATAGATGGAGCCATTTTTAAAACTAACTTCTTAAGGTTTAATACGATTTGTGTGACATCTTCAACGACGCCTTCGATGGCAGTAAACTCATGAAGAACACCTTCGATGATAACGGACGTGATCGCTGCACCTGGAAGTGAAGAAAGTAAAACACGTCTCAGCGAATTTCCAAGTGTCGTTCCGTATCCGCGTTTAAGCGGCTCAAGTACAAATCTACCTGAATGTTCTTGTTCATCTAATGCTTCAGCTCTGATTTCTGGCTTATCGATCTCTAACATTTAATTCCCTCCAATCTGTATAACTAAAATGAGTTTCCTCCCCCTTAGAGCCCCAAAATATTAGCCTCTTGGATGTTTCGGAGGGCGACAACCGTTGTGTGGTACCGGTGTGACGTCCTTGATTGCTGTTACTTCTAGTCCTGTTGCTTGAAGCGCGCGGATCGCTGCCTCACGACCAGGTCCTGGTCCTTTTACTGTTACATCAACACTTTTCATGCCATGATCCATTGCTGCTTTAGTAGCTGCTTCAGAAGCCATTTGAGCTGCAAAAGGCGTTGATTTACGTGAACCTTTAAATCCAAGTGCACCAGCACTTGACCATGAAATTGCATTTCCATGTGGATCCGTAATCGTAACAATTGTATTATTAAAAGTCGAGTGAATGTGCGCCATACCTTTGGCAATATTCTTTTTGACGCGTCTTTTACGACTAACTGCTTTTTTCGCTGCCATTACGCCTGCCTCCTATCTACTATTTTTTCTTGTTCGCAACTGTCTTTCTTGGTCCCTTACGTGTACGAGCGTTGTTCTTCGTATTTTGTCCACGTACAGGTAACCCACGACGGTGACGAATTCCTCTAAATGATCCAATTTCCATTAAACGCTTGATGTTTAAAGATACTTCACGACGTAAGTCTCCTTCAACTTTATAGGCGTCTACTTCCGTACGGATTTTATTCAACTCATCTTCAGTCAAGTCTTGTACACGAGTATCTTCAGATACATCTGCTTTTCTCAAAATTTCCTCAGCGGTTGGTTTTCCAATACCAAAAATATAAGTAAGTGATATTACAACGCGCTTATTACGCGGGATATCCACTCCTGCAATACGTGCCATACGTGCACCTCCTTATTTTAACCTTGTTTTTGTTTGTGTTTTGGATTTTCACAAATTACCATTACTTTACCTTTGCGACGAATGATTTTACATTTGTCACAAATTGGCTTTACTGATGGTCTTACTTTCATTATAAAAACCTCCAAATGTTTCCTAATAACTTTTGGGAAACTATCTTATTTGTGACGATAGGTAATACGCCCACGTGTTAAGTCATAAGGGGACAGTTCTACTGTTACTTTGTCACCTGGTAGAATGCGAATGTAATTCATTCGGATTTTACCAGAAACGTGGGCCGTTAATTGATGACCATTCTCAAGTTCTAACTTAAACATAGCACCTGGTAAATTGTCAACAACAGTAGCTTCAACTTCAATAACATCTTGTTTAGCCATTGGTTAATCTCTCCTTATTTTATAACTTGGTCAGTATTTCGCACATACCATCAGCTTGAATCGCGATCGTGTGCTCAAAGTGTGCGCTGTATTTTTTATCACGCGTCACCACTGTCCAGTTATCTGATAATGTTTTCACATATCTTGAACCAAGGTTAACCATTGGTTCAATAGCAAGTGTCATGCCTGCTTTTAATCGTGGCCCTTTCCCTTTTGGCCCATAATTAACAATGTGTGGATCTTCGTGCAAGCTTTGCCCGACACCGTGACCCGAGTATTCACGAACAATGGTGAAATCATGTGCTTCGACATGCGTTTCAATTGCATGTGAGATGTCAGAAATACGATTCCCAACAACGGCTTGTTCTAATCCTTTATATAAAGATTCCTCCGTCACTTCAAGCAAACGTTGAACTTTTTGAGAAACGTTTCCGACTGGATAGGTCCAAGCAGAATCACCATGGTATCCTTTATACTTCGCACCAATGTCGATCGAGACAATGTCTCCTTCTTTTAAGATGCGTCTTTGTTTTGGGATGCCATGAATGACTTCTTCATTGACAGAGATGCAAGCATGTGCAGGAAAATTATTATAACCATAAAAAGATGAAACAGCACCCGCATTCTCAATCACTTGCTTAATGATAGTGTCTAAATGCTTAGTGGTTGCTCCTGGCTTAATATGTTTTTTAACTTCCTGATGAGCTAAGGCGACGATGCGCCCGGCTTCTCTCATCATTTCAATTTCTCGAGGTGTTTTAGTAATAATCATTACAAGTTGCTCCCGAGGATGTTTTGAATGTTAGCAAACACAACATCAATCTCATCTAAACCATTAATGCTAGTCAAATTCCCAACTTTTTGGTAATAGTCTAATAATGGTTTTGTTTGATTCGTGTACACGGATAAGCGGCTCTCTACCGTCTCAGCGTTATCGTCTTTGCGTTGATACAACGCGCCACCACACTTGTCGCAAACGTCAGTTTGCTTTGGTGGATTAAACATCACGTGATACGTAGCACCGCAATCCTTACAAATGCGACGTCCCGTTAATCGCTCTTTTAAAGCGCTCAACTCAACGTCAATATTGATCACGTACTCAATCTTTTTTGAAAGGTTCATCATGATTTCGTCAAGCGCCTTCGCCTGCTCAACTGTTCTTGGAAAGCCATCGAGCAAAAAACCATTTGCGCAATCTGCTTCTGCTAAACGTTCTCTGACGATCCCAATCGTGACATCATCTGGCACAAGGCCTCCCTCGTCCATGTAACGTTTTGCCGTCATACCAAGCTCAGTTTGATTGGCAATTGCCGCTCTAAACATATCTCCAGTTGAAATATGAGGTAAATCATATTTATTTACAATACGTTCAGCCTGCGTACCTTTTCCAGCACCTGGAGGACCCATAAATAAAATGTTCATAACGCTCATACAACCTTTCAGATTTATTTTTTGATAAAGCCACGATATTCTTTTTCTTGATTTTTGTTGCTGATTTGTTTAGCTGTTTCCAGTGCTACACCAACAACGATTAAGATCCCAGTTCCACCAATCTGAACGCTTTGCGGAATGTCAAGTCCCGGAATAAATCCTAATACAATCGGCATTGTCGCAATGATCACTAAGTAAATCGCTCCGATAAACGTCACGCGTCCTAGAATTTTAGAAACGTAGTTTTCAGTATCATCACCTGGACGAATACCTGGAATGTAAGAATTTTGCTTTTTTAAATTCTCAGCAATCTTCTCTGGACTTACTTGTACGAAAGCATAGAAGAATGTAAATGCAAAGATTAGAACAATGAATAAGACGAGACCAATTGGCTGCGTCGAATCAAAAATCGCCGTTACCGGTCTTGACCAGCCAGCATCTGGGAAGAAGTTGGCAATGGTAAGAGGCAAACTAACAATCGTTGAAGCAAAGATAACTGGAATAACACCAGCAGAGTTCAACTTGAATGGGATAAACGAATCTTTTGCACCAGCCAATTGTGCTGATGAGTGACGATTCGCATATTGAATCGGCAATTTACGCGTTGCACTTTGCAAATAAATAACCATGACAATCGTAATAGCCATTAACGCAACAACAACAACCGCACTTAAGATGTTGATCGGCGTCAAGTTCGTTAAATACGTTCTGTAGATGTCACCGAACATACCTGGAAATCTCGACATAATACCAGCAATGATTAACATTGACGTTCCATTTCCAATTCCTTTTGCTGTGATTTGATCTGCAAGGAACAATAGAATCGCGGTACCCGCCGTCATCACGATAGCGATGAAGAAATAAACCCACCATGCTTGCGTTTGCAGCAACACACCACCAGACATGACGTTAAATCCAAATGCCATTGTAAGACCTTGAATAAATGCAAGAATTAAAGACATGTAGCGCGTCAATTGGTTAATCTTACGCTTCCCGGTCTCGCCTTCTTTTGCCCACTCAGCTAACACTGGAATAACATCCATTTGCAACAATTGAATAATAATCGATGCCGTGATGTATGGTGTAATAGACATAGCAAAAATTGAGAATTGGCTTAATGCTCCACCACTTAAGGCATCCATAAACCCAAGAACTGATGCGCCTTGCATCATTTCATAGAGCACACCTTGATGAATACCTGGAACAGGAATAAATACCCCAATACGATAGATGATTAAAATTACTACTGTGAATAAAATTCTTTTCCTTAAATCAACATTTTTCAATGTTTTCATAAGTGCATTCATTATACCACCTCGATTTGCCCGCCTAATGCTTCGATTTGCTTTACAGCTTCAGCTGACGCTTTAGCAACTTTTACAGTTAGTTTTCTTTCAAGTTTACCGTTCCCTAGAATTTTAACACCTGAGTGAAGCTTTTTGATGATACCAGCAGCAAGTAGCGTCTCAGCATTCACTTCTGCACCATCTTCAAATCTATTTAATGTCTCTAAATTAACAATCGCATATTTCTTGTGATTGATGTTTGTGAATCCACGCTTTGGAAGTCGTTGGAATAATGGTGTTTGACCACCCTCGAATCCAGGACGAACACCGCCACCCGAACGCGCATTTTGACCTTTGTGACCTTTACCAGCTGTTTTACCTTGACCAGAGCCATGTCCGCGTCCAATTCTTTTGCGCGATTGACGTGCACCTTCTGTGTAAGTTAGTTCATGTAGTCTCACGTGTGTCCACCTCCTTAGAATTATTTTTCTTCGACTGTTACTAAATGTGCTACGCGATTAATCATACCACGATTTGTAACGTTGTCTTGTTTTACAACCGTTTGGTTTAATTTTTTTAGTCCTAATGCTTGGACTGTGTCTCGTTGAACTTTCGTTCGACCAATGACACTTCTTGTTAATGTAACATGTAATTCCTTTGCCACTCGAGACACCTCCTTAGCCTAAAATTTCTTCAACCGTTTTACCACGTAAAGCCGCAACGCTTGCTGCCGTCTTTAAGTTTTCTAATCCACTAATTGTTGCACGAACCATGTTGATTGGTGTATTTGAACCTAAAGATTTAGATAAAATATCTTGAATCCCTGCAAGTTCTAATACCGCACGAACCGCACCTCCGGCGATAACTCCAGTACCGGCAGAAGCTGGTCGTAATAAGACGTTTCCTGCGCCAAAATTCCCAACGATTTGATGAGGAATAGTTGAACCAACAGTTGGTACGTGAATTAAGTTTTTCTTTGCACTTTCAATTGCTTTTTTAATTGCTTCTGGTACTTCTTGTGCTTTACCAGTACCGAAACCAACGTGTCCATTTCTGTCT
Source organism: Turicibacter sp. (assembly GCA_009780245.1). Classification (GTDB taxonomy): domain Bacteria; phylum Bacillota_I; class Bacilli_A; order MOL361; family Turicibacteraceae; genus WRKJ01. The sequence goes on along the minus strand of WRAJ01000014.1, from coordinate 1,528 downwards.
CCAACTACAACTAAAGCTGCAAATCTGAAACGACGTCCACCTTTAACTACCTTTGTAACACGGTTGATAGACACAACACGTTCTTCCAATTCTAAAGCATTAGCATCAATGACTTGTTTCATTACGCGCACCTCCTCTTATTAAAATTTAAGTCCTGCTTCTCGGGCAGCTTCAGCTAATTTTGCTACACGACCATGGTATAAATACCCAGCGCGGTCAAATACAACAGTAGTAATCTCTTTGTCTAGTGCTTTTTTAGCAATAGCCTCTCCTACTTTTGCAGCAGCTTCCGCATTCCCAGTTGCAGATATACCCAAATCTTTATCCATTGTTGAAGCACTTACTAATGTAACACCTGCAACATCGTCAATGATTTGTGCATAAATATGTTTGTTTGAGCGAAATACGTTTAGTCTAGGTCTTGCTTCCGTTCCATTAACTTTAGAACGAACACGAAAATGCCTTTTCTTACGTAATTCGTTACGTGATGTTTTCTTAATCACTTAGGCCACTCCTTCCATGCTTAAGATAGTTTTCGCCATCCTAAGTCTATTTAGCTTTCTTACCTTCTTTACGGCGAACATGCTCACCTTTGTAGCGGATTCCTTTACCTTTATATGGCTCAGGCGGTCTAACTTTACGCACATTAGCTGCGAATTCACCGACAGCTTGCTTGTCAATACCACTAATCACTACTTGTGTTTGAGCTGGAACTTCTACTGTTAAACCAGCAGGCGTTTCAAATTCAACTGGATGCGAATACCCAGCACTTAAAACAAGCTTCGTTCCTTGCTTCGCAGCACGATAACCAACGCCGATGATTTCAAGTTCTTTCGTATAACCATCAGAAACACCAGTGATCATGTTGTTTAATAATGCACGGCTAGTTCCGTGAATCATTTTCGTGAATTTTTCTTCGTTCGGACGTGCGACAGTGATTTCCGCACCTTCAACTTCAAAGCTGATTGCTTCGTTGAATTTACGTGTCAATTCACCTTTAGGCCCTTTTACTTTAATTTCGTTATTATCCGCAACTGTAACTTCTACACCTGCTGGGATAGCAATAACTTTATTACCAATACGAGACATTTTAGCATGCACCTCCTTGTCTTTTAAAATGTATTACCAAACGTATGCGATAACTTCTCCACCAATTTGTTCTCTACGAGTTTCTTTGTCTGTAAGAATCCCTTTAGAAGTGGAAATAATTGCAATTCCTAGTCCGTTTAAAACTTTAGGAACTTCAGTACTTTGAACATATACACGAAGACCTGGTTTAGAAATTCTCTTAAGACCAGTAACAACACGCTCTGCGTTTTTACCATACTTAAGTGATAAACGTAAAATCCCTTGTTTGTTATCTTCAATGTACTCAGCATCGCGAATGAAACCTTCACGCTTTAAAACTTCAGCAATCTCTCTTTTGATTTTTGAAGACGGCATTTCTACAGTTTCATGACGCATTTGATTTGCATTACGAATTCTCGTTAGCATATCTGCAATCGGATCTGTCATAACCATTTCAAGT